>NZ_CP054140.1:1798750-2125000 GCF_016446285.1 Desulfobulbus oligotrophicus | reverse complement strand
CCGTGGTGTGGCGATCTGATCACAGACATTGATCCTGGCCAGGGTATTGACCCGGTACACGCCTTTGGGAGAGGCGGGGTCTAAGGAAAGTCCCTCACCCCACGACCCGGCATACACCACCTTGGCAGTGGACCAGGTAACAACCTCCTCAGCAAGCACCTGTTCATACGCCGGAGCTGCAAACTCCTCCACGCGTCCATCCGGATGCATCAACCGTAGTGTTCCATCGTATAAACGAAGATGACCATACTGATCAACGGTTCCAAGAAACCCGGTGGTAATGGCTCCTACCGGGGCAAAGACCTCGAGAAATTGAGGAAACACCTCTTTTTTCGCAAATTCCAAGGCAAAACAAGCAAAATCAAGCAGCTGTTGCCCGTCAAGGTACAACGATTCCCGCTCGCTCTTCCCCAGAGGCCTGGCAAAGCCGCCGGCGACCGCGGCAACCGGATGGATGGCCTTACCGGCCAGCCGTTCCAGCATCACCTGCCCCAGCTGCCGCATACGGACAACCCGGGCTGCCAACTCGGGCTGCTGCTGTACCAGCCCCATGATGTTTCGCACCGAATAATCAGCATCCCGTTCGATCAGGAAATCCGGTGCGCCTAAAAAGAAAAAATGGAGGATTTTATCGTGGATATGGGCAAGTACCTGACACAGCTCACGTAAAAGATGACCGGCCGGCGGCAGCGACGCTCCAAAACAGGCATCAACAGCCTTGGCCGCTGCCAGATGATGCATCCACGGGCAGATACCGCAGATCCGGGTAACAATCCGCGGAATCTCCTCAGCAGGCAGCCCCACAACAAACTGCTCAAACCCGCGCAGGGAACTGATCCCGACCCGGGCATCACATACCTCGCCTGCAGCATCGAGCTGAATGTCAATACGGGCATTGCCTTCAATGCGCGTCACAGGATGGATAGTGATTACCTGTGTCATGACGATTTTTTATTTCCTTTTTCAGACATAAGAACAACTCCCTCTGTTTTCCTGACCGATCGAAGCAGACCATGGGCACCGCTGAAGCGCAGCAATGACTGACGATCAACAATCGAACGATGATCAACACCATGACTGGCAAGGACATTGAGCATATCAAGCAGCTGGTTGCCTTCAGATCGAACCGGACCATAACACCCCCGACAGGGGACCCGGGCCTGCACACAGAGAGGCGTGGCCGGGCCGCCGCATCCTCCGACAGTCACCGGCCCCATGCACAGGAGGCCCTGTTCAAGCAGACATCGCATCCGCTCAACCGGCTCTTCAGAATTGTACTCCGCATTGTTTAAAAACCGGCGTACAGTCCGGTGCATCTCGCCGGTACGAATGGTCGGACAGGTTTCACAAACGGATTTACCGGGCAGTCGCGGCTGCTCGCCGGTCACCAGCGTTTCAATCACTGCAGCGATCGTCTCAGGATGAGGCGGACAACCGGGTAAACAAAAGTCGACCCGTACCTTTTCATCAACACTGTACACCCGATCCAGAAGAGCGGGTACCTCTGCCGGCAGTGTTGGTTGACCCGGTGTACCGGGAAAAACCGTTTCCAGGGTAGCCTCCGCTGACCAACGGTTACGTAAAGCCGGAATGCCCCCGTGAGTGGCGCAGGTGCCAAAACTGACCAGCGTCCTGCATCGGCGACGCAGGGCATAAAGAAGGGTGAGGTGTTCGTCACTGGAAACACTTCCGGACACAAAACCGACATCAGCTTCAGGAAGATCAAACTCCCCTTCTCCTCCACACTTACGATCCATCAGGAGAGGAAAATAGACGATCTCCACCTTGTTTAAAAGATCAGGCAACCGCTCACCGCTGTTAAGAAGGGAGATCTCACACCCTGAGCAGGCCTGTAACCAAACAAAACTGAGCCGTGGTCGTCTCCTGCCTTTCACTCGTCTGCCTCAACTGCAGCAAAATCAGTCTGATCCAACGCCTCAAGCCGTTTATGCATATCGCAAAAAGCCTGCACCAATCGCTCCGACTCGGATGAGGAAACATGAACAATCTGCAACCGGTCACTTTCCCACCCCAGATCCTCCAGGGTCTCAACAAGGATTTCCGCCCGGGCCAGGGCTATCTCATTGCCTCTGATGTAGTGGCATTCACCGAGGTGACAGCCGGCAATTATTACCCCGTCAGCGCCTTTCTGCAAAGCGTGCAACACCATATCCGGATGAACCATGCCGGAACACATCACCCGGATAATACGGATCGATCCCGGGTACTGGAGCCGGGAAACACCTGCCAGATCAGCGGCAGCATAAGAGCACCAGTTACAGCAAAAGGCAATGATGAGCGGATCTTTCTTCATGTCTTCACCTCTGCCACCTCATGCTCCTCTGCCAGGGCAGCATCAATCTGCGCCTCAATTTGCGCATGGGTGAAACCGGCAATACCAATACCCCGTTTAGGACAGGTCCCCTGACAGATACCGCAGCCTTTACAATGGACCTGGTCAACAGTCACTACTGGACGTATTGTACCATCACTCTTTTTTAAATCGATGAACTTTATGGCTCCGAAAGGACAGACATCCACACAGATGCCGCAGTCGTCGCATCGTTCCGGATCTATCAGGGCAACGGTGGGTTCCAGGGAGATCTCTTGACGTGCCAGTAAGCGCCCTGCCTTGGCTGCAGCAGCCAGAGCCTGGGATATGGACTCTTCCAGCGGTTTGGGATAGTGGGCAAGACCTGCGACAAAAACACCATCAACATTAAATTCAACAGGCCGTAACTTGGCATGCGCCTCCTGATAAAACCCGTCGTAGTTCAGTGGCAGCTTAAACAGTTTGGCCACATTATCGGCATCCGGATCAGCAAGGATGGCCGCAGCCAGGATAACAACGTCGGCCAAAATCTCCAGTGGCCGATGCAGGACATGATCCCACACTTCGACCAGCACGCCGCTGTCTGTCTTACTGACTCTGGGCGGTCCGTGCAGTTCGTAGTTGATGAAGACAATACCAAGTTCCCTGGCCTGGATGTAAATTCGTTCTCGCTGTCCATACGTGCGGATATCACGGTACAGAATATAGATCCGGCGTGACGGCACTTCTTTTTTCAGCTTGATGGCACTCTGGATTGAATGGGTACAGCAGGATTTGGAACAATAGGGCCGCTCAGTATTGCGCGAACCCACGCACTGAATAAAGACAAAGGTCTTCCCGTTGGCCACCCTGGTCTCATTATGCATGTGCAACTTGTCAAACTCTATCGAGGCAACCACCTTGGGTATTTTCCCGTATTCAAACTCTTCAGGGATATATCGTTTGGCACCGGTGGTGATGATGATGGCACCGTGCCTGATGACACGTTTTCGCTTGGTGCCGGTACGTACAGTGGTGGCAAAGCTGCCCACATAACCACTCACCGAGCTGACAGTGCTGGTATAGGCCACCTCTATCAGTGGGTGTTGCTGCACAGCCTCCTTTAACTTTTTAAGATACTGCGGCACATTTTCACCGTTCCAGGTTTGGAAAAGGTGCAGAGCATTACCACCCAGTTGAGTCGTCTTTTCAACAATATGAACATGAAATCCCTGCTCCGCCAGATTGAGCGCCGCCGTCATCCCGGCCACCCCGCCGCCAATGATCAGCACTGCAGGAGCCACAGGCAGCCGCAGCGGCTTGCGGGCCACATGGCCGCTCACCTTGGCCACTGCCATGCGGATCAGGCCCTTTGCCTTGTTTGTGGCGGCTTCCGGTTCCTGGCTGTGCACCCATGCATTCTGATTGCGGATGTTGGCCATTTCAATCAGATACTCATTGATACCCGCCGACTTGATGGTTTTGCGAAACAAAGACTCATGAGTCCGTGGTGTGCAGGCCGCAACCACAATCCGGTTCAGTCTTTTCTCTTTAATCTGCTGAATAATCAGATCCTGGGTGTCCTGGGAACAGGTAAAAAGATTCCGGGCAACATGAACCACATTGGGCAGGGTTGCCGCGAAATCGGCCACTTTTTCGACAGCAACCACACCGGCGATATTTGTGCCGCAATGACAGACAAAGACCCCGATCCGTGGTTCTTCACCACTGACATCCTGTTCCTGTAACGGTGGTAAACTGCTGGTTTGACTATGACGAACTGACGTTAACAGCGCCGCAACACTTGCCGCCGCCGCTGATCCACCGATAACCGACTGCGGGATATCACGCGGGCCGTTGAAAGCACCACAGGTAAAAATACCTTTTTGTGACGTGTGCACCGGCATAAAGGCGGAAATAGAGGCAAACCGATCCGGCGTCATATGGATGCCGATCTTTTCAGCGAGCCGGACCATGGTATCAGGAGTTTCCAGACCAACTGACAGCACCACCAGGTCGAACAGTTCTTCAACCTGCTTGCCCATGGGGTTGATATAGTGCAGCCGCAGATCGCCTTTATCCCCCTGCGGCTCCACCCCATGAATGCGTGAACGGATAAAACGAACGCCATACTCACTGCGGGCCCGTTCATAATATCGATCAAACTCTTTGCCCGGTGTGCGCATGTCTGTATAGAAGATGGCCACTTCCAGTTCCGGATTTCCCTCTTTAACGGTCATTGCCCCCTTGATGGCATACATACAACAGACCGTGGAACAGTACTCGTTGGTGCAACGATTTTTATCACGACTGCCGATACACTGCAGAAAGGCGATCCGCCTGACCGGCATGTGGTCGGATGGACGGGTGAGCACACCGTCGGTGGGACCGCTGGGCGAGAGGTACCGTTCGAACTGCAAAGAGGTGATAACATTGGGATAGACCCCATATCCCCACACCTTGGCACCAGTGGGATCATAGGTCTGAAAACCAAGAGCCATGACCACGGCACCGACTTGCAGTTGGTGTTCTCGTTGCCGATCGTTGAAATGAATGGCGCCGGGTGGACATATTTCGGCACATATCCCGCATCTCCCCTTCCCCTGCAGACGAATGCAGGCGTCCGGGTCGATCTGGTATTTAAGAGGAACTGCCTGCAGATACTTGATATAGATTGCTTTGCGTTTGGCAATGAAGAAATTGAACGAATCGTCAACACTTTGTGGACAGTGGGCACTGCACTGTCCACAGGCGATACATTTTTTCAGATCGACATAACGGGGATGTTCACAAATGCGTACCGTAAAATCACCTGCCTTGCCGCGAACATCAGTAACCGTTGAAAGGGTCATTATCTGAATATTAGGATGACGACCACATTCAACCAGTTTCGGGGCAATAATACACATGGAACAGTCATTGGTGGGAAACACCTTGTTGTACTGAGGCATGGCACCGCCTATGGCCCCGGTTTTCTCGACCAGATACACAAAGAAACCGGAGTCAGCCAGATCAAGCGCTGCCTGCATTCCAGAGATCCCGCCCCCCACCACCACCACTGATCCGGTCATGACCTGTGCAGACATTTCATCCATTCTCAGAATCGGGTGAAGGCAAAACCAAAGAGTTGGCAATCAACTCCCACAGGTACTGCACTTCGACCCTCAGATTGAATTCACGGTTAAGAGCACTTTGAATCTGGTCCCGGCAATTCAGGCAGGCGGTCACCACCAGTTTTGCACCGGATTCACTGATCTGGCGCGCCTTCAGTCGACCGTGATACACACGTTCCGCCCTGAACGGATCGGCCCAGGCGCCGCCACCGGCCCCGCAGCAGTAGTTGTCTTCCCGGTTTGGAGTCATCTCAACATAGCGTTTGCAGCAGGCCTGGGTCAGAATACGGGCTTCTGCAAAATAATCCTGCCCGAACGTCTTTTTGGAATGGCGGCCATAATTACATGAATCGTGAAATGTTGTCTGTTTCGTGTGTAACTTCGGATTAAGCTGGATACGCTGTTCGTTGAGGTATTCAAGGAGTAAATCAAACAGCGTATACATCTTGAACTGCTGCAGTGCTTCAGGAAACCATCGTTCAAGGGCATAGCGGGTGGCATAGTAGGCATGGCCGCATTCGGGTAACAGCAGGGCCTTACAGTTGAGTCGCTCTACATTGTCGATGATGCGCTTGACAATGGTTCGCATGGCCTTGTAGTCACTTGCATGGATTCCCCAGTTAGCACCCTCCCAGTACTCCGAGGAGATCGTCCACGACTCACCGGCTGCATGCAGGATCTTCCACCACCAGCTCAGTGTGTCAGGTTCAACAAAGGGGATTCTGGAGTTGATGGTGACCAGAAGACGCGCTCCACGCACGTCGATCGGCGTCACAAAACCAGGACAGGAGGTTTGTGCCAGCTCTTTGCCAAGGCCTTTTAACAAGATCAGAAAGTCCTCTTTGGGAATTCCGAGATTGTTCCCCTTTTCCAGACAGGTGATCACCCCCTTCTGCACTGCGGCCGGCACCTTGTCCCGGTCCCGTTGGGCCCGGATACGACGCATCAGCTGCACGATCTCAATATTCATGGGACAGACGACTTCACACTTACCGCATAGCGAGCATTTCCACGGCCAGTCGCTTTCAATCAGTTCGGCTTCCAGGCCGAGAAAAGCCATACGCACAATCTTACGGGGATCCAGGTCATCGATCCCGGAAATCGGACAGGCTCCGGCACAGGAGCCACAGGTGACACACAGGTCGGCAAGGGCGGGCGAGGAATACAAGGAGTTGCCGGCTTTTCCTTCAAGTCGTACCGGAGGGTGGGTTGAGGTACTGGATCGGGGGATCGCAGGATACGGATCGGTCTGTATGGTCGGATCAGCATCCGGCACAATCCGTGGTTGCCTGCCGTACTTGTCACACAACCGTTTATAGTCAACCCATTGGATGAGGTAGCGGCGTCCCGGCCCTGGCTGTGCAGGCAGCACCCCGGTATTGATCCAGTTGCGGATAGTGTTGCGATGAACGCCAAACTCTTCGGCCAAGTCATTAACTTTGGCTTCGTAGATCATGACAGAACCGCCTCCGGGGCAACAAAGGGAGCTATAAGTCTGCAGATCTGCTGACAGGCCGGTTCCACAGCAGCCGCTATCACCGGCGACAGCTCAAGCCCGAAACCATCCATGGGAACCGGTGGTCGGGCCAACAGCACAGCAACAGGTACACCGGTTACTTCCTGCAGCTCCCGCAACAGGTTGACGGTGGGGAACTGATGCAGCGAAAAATCGTGAATCTTGCGGGCGGGCAGATCAACCGGAGAACAGACCCGTACTTCACCAGGCGGCCCATCCCCTTCCACATCAACATCAATCACGATCAGAAAAGCCGGTCTAAGCTCCGGCAGCATAAGGTAATCAAGCAGATATTCCCGAATGCCGGTACCCACATCCACCGTCGACACCGATGCAGGCAGGTTAAAATCGAGTAAACGAGTGATAACAGCCGGACCAAAGCCGTCATCTCCGAGTAAGACGTTGCCGCAACCAAAAATAACCACAGCAGGTGTGAAAGAAAGCGTGTTTGTTTTGTGCGAGATGTGCATAATAGTACTTATATGCCACTGTTTTCGCATGCGTTGCAAGCTTAAAGTACAAGGCAGCATCCGAACATGTGCGAACAAGAAACGGATTAATCTCCTTTTATAAAACACAAGAACAAAACAATAAAATTTGGTAGATGTAAGCCATACTTATTCTCATCGTCCACAAACGATACAGGTATCAATCGCTTCGGCTCTCGAACCCATCGTCAGCCACGCACAGCAACAGGGCGCATGCTATGAATATCAGAGAACAGCTGGCCATCCCCCGGCAAAAACCACGGGAACTCGATCCGGAAGAACGTTTAAATAACTTTGACGAGGTATCAAAAGGATTTGACGAGGCAACCGCCATTCTGGAGGCGCAACGATGTTTGCAGTGCCGTAAACCACTCTGCGTGCTTGGCTGTCCGATAGGAAACGATATTCCGCGATTCATCGATCTGCTCCGTCAACGAAAATTTGAAGAAGCCTATTGGACCATCCGGGAAACCAGCTCCATGCCGTCAATCTGTGGACGGGTCTGCCCCCACGAATTTCAATGTGAAGGAGCCTGCATCCGCGCCAAAAAAGACGAGCCGGTTGCCATCGGTCTGCTCGAACGCTTCCTGGCCGACTGGATGATCATCAATGGCAAGAATCTTACACCGCGCTGCGCTCCAGGCAATGGCATCAAAGTGGCAGTCATCGGCTCTGGTCCAGCCGGCATCACCGTTGCCTATTCACTCTCGCAAAAAGGCTACAGTTGCACTGTTTACGAATCTCTGCCGGTCTTTGGCGGCATGCTCAGCGTGGGCATTCCTAACTATCGTTTGCCACGCAATATTATTGGCGCAGAACTCTATGCCCTCCAGCAGTGTGGTGTGAACGTTAAGACCGGCATCACGGTTGGCCGTGATATCACCCTCTCTGAACTGCGCGAGCAGGGGTATGCATCAATCTTTCTGGGCATTGGAGCTTATGAAAGTCGTCGCCTCGGGCTGGAAGGCGAACTCGATACGCAGGGGGTCATGTCCGGGATTGACTATCTCGGCCAGATACTCACCGGCCGGGAAATTGCCCTGGGTGACAAGGTTGTGGTGATCGGGGGCGGTAATGTTGCCATTGATGTGGCACGGGTTGCTTTGCGATCAGGCTGGAAGGAGGTGACCATTGTCTACCGTCGCAGCCGTGAGGAGATGCCGGCTTCACTTGTTGAAATCAAACATGTTGAGGAAGAAGGCGTTACCCTGCTTTTCCACGCAGCGCCAACACGCATCATCAGCAGGAACAATCAACTGACAGCTGTTGAGTTCATCCGCATGCAACCGGGCGATCCTGACCAGACAGGCAGGCATCAACCGGTGCCGGCTCCAGGGACGGAATTTATCCTGGATGCAGAGGTTTTAATTGCTGCAGTCGGCCAAAAAGTTATCCCCGTGCACGATGGGACAGTGCCTGTGAAAACGAATCTTCGAGGAACGTATGTGGTCGACCCGGTGACCCTGCAGACCAATGTTGAATGGATCTTTGCCGGTGGTGACACCGTACTTGGCCCGCAGACAGTTGCCAAAGCGGTGTGTCAAGGACTGGATGCTGCAGAATCCATGCACAGGTACATGCAGGGAAGATTCTAAGCATCTCTCAACACATGCAGCAAGAAGAAGCTCGTGAATTTTTCTAAAACAGTTTTTTGCAGGAACAATCACAGGCAGCCGGAAATGCCGTCAATTACCTTTTAGATACTGTGCAGCACACAACAGGTGTACAACCGGCTGCGGTGTAACTTGATGTCAGCGATATATTAAAATGAGCATGCTAAGTGACGTACCCTCAACTGCATGTACAGCTCACTTACTGTAGGTGTCAAAAATCTCTTTGAACGAAAACCGCGGCAACAGCAGATCTTCGATAACATTCCCCCCGGCAGGAGGACTAACTGTACGCTTCACTATAGACTCGGGCGGCAGGATATCTTTCGTCGAGAAGATGGGTCATATCGTGGATCATCGGATGCGATCCACAGAGATAGAAAGTATAGTTTCCATGAGGCAGGTGGTCACTGACATACGTCGATACCCGTCCATGAAATATACTGCCTGCCCGCCTTGCAGTATCCTCGCCACTCAAACATCCCACCCAGGTCAGTGCCGCCCCCTCTAACAGAGGACGATAGAACAGGCCTGAATGATCCCTTGCTCCCTGAAGCAAAATAAAGCCATGCACCCCGCTTGCCGCCATGGCGACAAACGGGGCCACACCCACACCGGTGGCAATGAAAACACTGGTTTTATCAGTGGGCTGGAAGGTTAGATAGCCGGTTGGTTTACCTAGGCGCAGCAAACCGTGCATCATGATCTCAGCAAGCCGTGCACTTAAGCCGGCGCCAGGCACACGTTTGATGAGAAAGCGGAGAAACGGCTCGTGCGTTGCTGACACAATTGTATACTCTCGTTCAAGATCATCACACGAAAGACGAACATGTTGTCCGGCCGCAAAGGCGAAACCCTCCGGTCGGGTGCAGGTAAGCTCAAAGGTTTCCGAATTCAACCACGTTCGCTCCAGCACCCGCACCGAATATTCCATTTTCCCACCTATCCACCTGGATTCGATTTTTTGGTTGTTTACACTTTGACCACAGGGCCATAGAGGTTCGTCTGTAAGGCAAAAAAAAACACCGGACAAAATCTCTGTCCGGTGTTTGTAGTGGTTAACGCTGTTGCAACTTTACTTTTCAACAACCTTTCTTTTCAGGAATAACCCTTCTGTATCGCACTGGTTATGCAACAACTCCAGGTCTTCCTTTGTCGGCAGAGCCATCTCCTTGACATCAGGAGCAATTATCAATTCAAAGTCAACCAGTTCCTGAATAGCTTCAGGACTCTTGCCCGGTAAATACTCAAGCAACATCATCTTTCTGGTTGCCTTATCAAAGCCGAACAGAGCCTGGTTGGTGATGACGCGATAGGGGCCCGAACCTAAAACACCTGCCTTTTCCCGATAGTCCGGAGAGCCGTCGCCAAAACCGATACTGGTGATGAAATCGACTTTTTTGACAAAACGTCGTTTTTCCAGTGCCATAATAGCAATAGTCTTCTCACAGTTGGCAGCCATAGCACCTGCGCCACCAGAGCCGGGAAAACGAACTCTTGGTTTCAGGTAATCGCCACCTTCATAGGTGGAACAGACGTTACCGAACTGATCGATTTGGGCACCACCAATAAAAGCGTAGTCGGAATATCCTCTCTGGGTTAACTCAAAGGCGGCACAAAGCCCCTTGGCAAAGCAAGCCTTACGGAAAGCGCGGGTATCACCGACCGACATGGGCATCCCTTGCTCAAGGATAGAAGCAAAAGCACCTGCTTCAAAGATCATGTTAAGATTCGGCGCATGGGTTAACTGCGCGTGCATTGCTGCTATGATGGGCAGACCGGTGCCTACAAACACCACAGTGTTGTCTTCCAATACCCGTGAACCTGTGTAGGCGATCATTTCAAAAGGGGATACTTCTACTGGAGCCGTCATATTATTGTAAACCTCCTGTTTGCTTGTCTCGAGCCTGTGTGGTTCTGGCTTAATGTACCGAAGATCTTACGAAATACATTCGGTTTTCTGTATCAGGTAAGGATTATCGGCTGCTGACCATCCATCTTCCGCAGCTGGACCAGCTTCTTATGCGGTACTATCTTGGCGAGAAAATCATCCCAGGTATCGCAGGCGAAGAAGTAGTCTTCATAGTATTTTTTCAGTTTGTCGGCATTACCGGTTTTCCGGAATTCGTCACCCAGGCCACGGAAATAATGGAAGTGCTCCATATCAAACCAGTACATACCATAAACAGCGCCCGGCCAGCTGCCGAATTGCTGCTCACAGACTGCATCGACGACCGGGTACGGAATTTCCGTGAGGTTCGGATACTGACGAATGGACTCGTTGGGAATGACAACTTCTGTACTCATGATGGTGTGGCTGGCTGCCTGGGCAATTTCCGGACAAGTACACAGCGCACCAAAGATCCGCCCATTGCCATACATATCACTGGCTGTGGCATGAACGATCCCCACATCCGGGTTACAGGCAGGAACGAGATAGGTGTTGTCGCCACTGAAGGGGCACTTCATCATGGCACCACGGTTAACAAGCTCCATGTCGGAACCGCCGTGATCACGGGTAGGAATAAAGGGGATCCCCATGGAGCCCGCTTTAAAACGAACGGACATTCCATAGTTTGTGTAGTCATCCAGCTCGATCATGCCGTTGGAGGCCAGATAACGTAAAATTGGAGCAATACCGATAATCTCGTATCCCCACCAGGAGAGTTCAACTCGTTTAAGAGAGACCATGTCCGGGAAGGCAATCATAGCGCCGGCAATCCATTCAATGCATATTGAGTTGGATTGGAAGGACAGGGTGAGATCCTTGACGCCTTTTTTAACAATATTCCAGGTAATGGCAGTTGGAACGCGGGTGTTGACGAATCCACCAACACCTAAGTTGATTCCATCTTTAACGTATTTGTCTACAGCCTCCTTGATGGTTGTGCGCTTATCGATGAGGCCTTTTTTCTTGGCCACAGCAGCAGCACGCGCCTGTTTCGGTGTCGAACCCCAGTATTCGAAATTCTTTTTCCGCGCTGCCTGTTTGTCCAGCACGTCTTTCGAAACCTGAGTAGTCTCGACAATTCTTGAATTGATGCCTGTCTCCATCAGTTACCTCCTCTACGTTGTTAGTACACAATGGTCCACCCTGACCTGTGACAACTTCGCTGACCAGCGAAGTTTTCGATCTTCCGTGCACTGATGGCATCCGGAAAATTCCAACTCGTATGGACGTTAGCAGGCTGTTGAAAAACTCATAAACAACGGGACATGTAAAACAATACCGTGTATTATCCAACCAATTGGAATAACTGACAAACAGGTGGAAATATGCGCGGTCCTGACATTCAGCAACAAAAATTGTTCAGCTATCTCTCCCCCGAATCCCGGGTTCCCCAAACGCATCCCCTGCGCCCTATCCGAATCATGGCTGATAAAGCGCTGAAGGAACTCTCTCCCGTGTTTCGGGAACTCTACTCACGAACAGGACGACCATCGATTCCGCCCGAGCAACTGCTTCGCTCCCTGCTGCTGCAAATCCTTTATTCGATCCGGAGCGAGCGGATGTTGGTGGAACAGCTTGATTACAATCTTCTTTTTCGCTGGTTTGTCGGCCTGTCCATGGATGAAGCAATTTGGGATCACTCCGTCTATTCCAAAAACAGGGAGCGCATTCTGCACAGTGATCTTGCGGTGATGTTCTTGCGATCCATCTGTTCCCAAGCCGAGGCAGCCGGACTCTTGTCTGACGACCATTTCACCGTTGACGGCACACTGATCGAAACGTGGGCATCGCTGAAGAGCTTTCGGCCCAAAGATGAGGAGCCTCCGGTCTCTACCGGCGGCAACCGCAATCCGGCAGTGGATTTCCACGGGAAAAAGCGTCGCAATGACACGCACGCATCGGTCACCGATCCAGAATCCCGGCTGTTCAGAAAAGGAAAAGGCAAGGAGGCCAGGCTCTGCTTCATGGGGCATGTGCTGATGGAAAATCGGAACGGTTTGGTCGTCGATACCCGCCTGACCCAGGCAACCGGGACGGCGGAGCGCGAGGCCGCCCTTTCCATGGCTTCGGATATTCCGGGCACACATCGAGTCACCATCGGCGCGGACAAAGGGTATGACTGCAAGGAGTTCGTCGATGACCTGCGCAGCCTGACCGTTACTCCACATGTAGCACAGAAAGTCAAAGGCTCCGCCATCGATGGCCGGACCACCCGTCATGCAGGTTATGCCGTGAGTCGGAAGAAACGCAAACGGGTGGAAGAGATATTTGGCTGGATGAAGACCGTCGCCTGGTTGCGCAAAGCCAGGTACAAGGGTGAGGAAAAGATTGACTGGCTCTTCACGCTCTCAGCGGCAGCCTACAACATGGTCCGAATGCGTAATCTGGGGGTAGTTGCCTCCGGGTAGGAGGGGAAATCCTCATCAGAGCGGCTTGAAGCGCCTCAGAAAACAAAAAATGGCAACACACCATGACGAAAAACGGTCAAGTGCTCACTGTCAAAGAGCTATCGAAGGGCAAACAAACAACTCTTGTCTCATGTTTTCCTGTTTTTCAACAGCCTGTTAGTCTTTGATGATTACTGAAAACTTTATTCATTGTCAAGTTATTTTGATAAGCAACAACGGCTGTTAAAGTTACCAAAACATTGAACAATTATCTCCACTCATACTGCTGATTTTTAAAGACTTTCCACCTGTAAACACCGAAAAGCCAATACCTGGGCACTGTTGGCGGCAGACCAAAACCGCCCGGTACGGCCAAAAAAGAAGTTTTCAATCCTGTACTGAACAGGTAATTTACAGATCATCCAGTGCAAAATGGTCAGCCTACGGCTTCACTGACCATACCCTCACCCCAGTGCACCTTCCCTCCGAAAGTAAACATCAGGAGATTTGATGACATGAAGGACGAGCATGACAAAACCGGCCACATTTTTCTCAGCCGGCCGGGATTAGAGTTGAAGTGCCATCGCTGCAAGGCCTCTCTGCCGTTACTTCACCCCCATATTATGGTGGAACGATACGACCGGGATGACAATATCATCTGCGAAACCTGCTATGAACACTACCGACTCAAGGAGAGCGAAAAGCTGTTTTCTCAAAATGACAAAAACACCTGACAACCTGATCAAATGCTCCTGCACGGTTGCGGGTAATCGATCATAAGGAAAAACCGCATATCAGTCACAGTAAACCCTGACATTGATACACCAACAACCAGGGCACCGAGCCCGATCCGGGCCGATATTTTTTCAGTCAATCAAACGGGTCGGTCCACCTACTTTTTCCAAACCTTTTCCGCTGTACCGGCCTGCTTGTTGAGATAACGGGCCAACACAAAGAGATAATCAGAAAGTCGATTCACATAGACGAGGATATGCAACAGCTCAGCAGTATCTCCATTGATGTTTTCGATGAGTTCCGTCAGTCGGCGTTCACAGCGGCGACATACTGTCCGTGCCATATGCGAGAGAGCTGCAACCGGTTGGCCGCCCGGCAGGATGAACTCTCTTAAGACTGGAAGGGTTTCAGACAGCGCATCAATGCGAGCTTCCAGCTCTTTGACAACAGTTTCCGGCAACGGCGTCAAATAAGAAACAGATGGAGAGTCATGGGCTGTTGCCAGCCAGGCTCCGGCTACGAACAGTTTAGCCTGAATGGTATCAAAATCCTGATGCAGTGTCTGCTCCCCTTCCGGAAGTGAAGAGGCTACAACTCCCAAGAGTGAGTTGAGTTCATCAAGATCGCCGTACGCTTCAATACGAAGATGGTGTTTGGGTACCCGTTCACCGGAAAAAAGACTCGTTTTGCCCTTGTCGCCACCGCCTGTGTATACCTTCATATGGTAACTCCTGTTTTGCACACTGTATGTCTGACCGGTTATTACTCGCAAAATGCTATGGAAAAGGCTGAAATTGGCGCTTGCCCGGCACCATGGAACGACTCCACGATGAATGCGCTTTTTGCATAAATCCCTGTTCAAATCCGGCTTTGTGTTGTACACAAAAAACTGTAAATCCACAAGATAATGATGGACACCTCCTGGTAGTACCTCCGGGAAATCACAAACAAAAAAGTTACGTTTTTGAAAAATAACACTCAAATCCGGTCAAACAAAATAAATGATCGCTGCTGCCTGTCAATTTGTTGCATATTCTTTACCTGTCGTACTTTTTCCAGGAAACATCCTGTCTGCATGTGTTCACAACATACTTTTACTATTGACAAAAGTATGATACTTAAATAGTAAAAGTCTATTTGTATCTGTTGGGTTAAGTTTGTCATACCTTCACAAAAGTCTCCTTACTGACAAACTGCCCAGCCGCATAACTTAACTCGAAACATCGGTACACTGGACAGCAAAAGAACGAGGTCGCATAAAAGATAGAGGGTTCCCTGGACAGGCAACAGAGAGAAGTGTTGTTTTACGGCGATACAAACTGAATTTCCCGACAATCTTGCGGGAAAATCTCCTAAGGATATCGGTTTCACCCATGACAAGAACTTCGATTCAAACAACGATCAAAAATTTGTCGCCACCAAGACAAAAATCGGCCGGTAAAAAAACGGATATCCACTCTGTTTTTTCCGGTCTTTTTTTATGATTTTTTTTACCAAACAGATCCTAAACACTGCAGCAGACTGATCATTCAAAGAGTACTTGTCCGGAGCATGTTATAATGACAAGGATTGAAACAAAACTATACGTTCAATCGTGGTGCTGATCTTTATCAACCATCTGTTCAAACATTAAACACAAGGAGTTGACAGTATGAAGATTCTAAAAATTGACCATCTCGGCATCGCAGTCAAAAGTTTGGAAGAAGGCAGTAAATTCTGGTCTGACGTTCTTGGCTTGAAACTGCATGGGACGGAAACCGTTGAGGAGCAAAAAGTGACCACTGCCTTTTTCCCTGTTGGTGAGAGTGAGGTGGAGCTGCTGGTTTCCACCTCCCCCGATGGTCCTGTCGCTAAATTCATTGAGAAAAACGGAGGCAGGGGCGGATTTCAGCATGTTGCTTTTCAAGTGGAGAATATCGAAGAAGCTCTTGCTGAATTAAAAGAAAAAGGCGTTGCCCTCATTGACGAGACCCCGCGTATTGGTGCAGGCAACTGTAAAATCGCCTTTATCCACCCCAAGGCGACCGGTGGGGTCCTTGTAGAACTGTCACAGCGCATGTAACCGTTTGAGCGTCACTCGGATTTTCGCGGCAACGGAAGTCTGAATGACGCTGTACTCTTTAATCGCTTACACAACATTTGATACGTGCAAGTGTCTGTAGGCGGTGCGGTTTATTTTTTTATCAACTTGGGATGTCCCTAAATTTTACAACAAGGAGTAGACAACATGGCAACATCATATGATCAATGGATTGAACTGGCCACCAAGCAGATGAAGGGCAAAGGCCCGGAATCCTTGAACTGGAAATCCCCGGAAGGAATCACTATCAAGCCCATGTACCATGCAGAGGACACAAAGGATCTTGAATCCTTCAGCATGTTCCCGGGCATGGCTCCTTATACCCGGGGACCGATGGCCACCATGTATGCCGGTCGTCCATGGACCATTCGTCAGTATGCAGGTTTTTCCACAGCCAAAGCTTCAAATGAATTCTACCGTAAAAACCTGGCTGCCGGACAAAAAGGCCTCTCCGTTGCCTTCAGCCTCTCCACCCATCGCGGTTATGACTCCGACAACCCCCGTGTTTCCGGTGACATCGGTAAAGCAGGTGTTGCCATCGATTCCATTGAGGATATGAAGATCCTTTTTGATGGAATCCCGCTGGATCAGATGTCCGTTTCCATGACCATGAACGGTGCTGTTATTCCGATTCTGGCCATGTGGATTGGGGCGGCAGAAGAACAGGGCGTGAAACAGGAAGAGCTCAACGGTACCATTCAAAACGACATCCTCAAAGAGTATCTCACCCGGAACACCTACATCTATCCGCCGGAGCCCTCCATGCGGATCGTTTCCGACATCATGGCATACAGTTCCAAGAATATGCCGAGATACAACACCATTTCCATCAGTGGTTATCACATAATGGAAGCCGGTGCAGACTCTGTTCTGCAGTGCGCCTTTACTTTAGCCGACGGTGTTGAGTATGTACGTGCCGCCTTGGCGTCCGGCATGGATGTCGATACCTTTGCCCCGCGCCTGTCCTTCTTCTTCGGCGTTGGCATGAACTTCTTCATGGAAATTGCCATGCTGCGTGCAGCCCGATTCCTCTGGTACAAGCTGATGCAGCAGTTCAACCCGAAAAAACCACAATCCTCCATGCTGCGGACTCACGTACAGACCTCCGGCTGGTCTCTTACCGAGCAGGATCCGTACAACAACATCATTCGCACCACCATCGAGGCCATGTCTGCTGCCCTTGGCGGCACTCAATCCCTGCACACCAACTCCTTTGATGAAGCTGTTTGTCTGCCCACCGAATTTTCGGCGCGTATTGCCCGTAACACGCAGATCATTATCCAGGAAGAGTCACAGATCTGCCGTGTAGCCGATCCGCTGGGCGGTTCCTACTATGTTGAATGGCTGACCAACCAGATCGTTGAAGGCGCTGAAAAAATCATCAACGAGATCGAAGAGATGGGCGGTATGGCAAAGGCTATTGCCACCGGAATGCCGAAAATGCGCATTGAGGAATCCGCTGCCCGGCGCCAGGCTCGTATCGACCAGGGTAAAGACGTAATCGTTGGTGTCAACAAGTATCGCCTCAAAGATGAGAAGCTCGATTTCGAAATTCTCGAGGTACCGGATTCTGTTCGACTTGAGCAGATCGATCGCATCAATCATATCAAAAAGACCCGTGACAATGCCAAGACACAAGCCTGTCTTGAAGCTGTCACCAAAGCTGCCGCCGGTAAAGACAACCTTCTCGAAGCAGCCATCGCTGCTGCTAAAGCCAGAGCAACTGTTGGAGAAATTTCTGACGCTATGGAAAAAGTATTCGGTCGTTTCGTCGCCACAACTCAGTGTGTATCCGGCGCTTACTCTTCTGAGTATAGCGAGGCCGGCAGTGATTCTGCCCAAGTAATCGATACAATGCGCAAGCGCACTGACGATTTCATGGCAAAAACCGGTCGCCGCCCACGTATTCTCGTTACTAAAATGGGACAGGACGGACATGACCGCGGTATCAAAGTTGTTGCTTCGTCGTACGCTGATCTCGGTTTTGACGTTGATATCAGCCCGATGTTCCAGACTCCGGAAGAGGCTGCTAAAATGGCCATTGAAAACGATGTCCATATTGTCGGAGCCTCTTCACTGGCCGCCGGTCACAAGACTTTGGTTCCTGAACTCATTGGAGAGCTTAAAAAGAATGGCGCTGAAGAGATCATGGTGGTTGCCGGTGGTGTCATCCCGCCAAGCGATTACCAGTTCCTCTATGATGCCGGCTGCAAGGGCATCTACGGCCCAGGCACTCCAATTACCGAATCCGCTGGTAAAGTCATGGATATGCTTGAGGAAAAATACTGTAAGTAGTAACAGCTCCGCATATTGGTACAACTGCAAACGGACGGGCGAAAATCCGTCCGTTTGTATGTTCCCCCAAAAAACCTCTACCAATGGTTAGATATGCATAAAGATCCCAGTTACTACATCCAAGGTGTCCTCGACAACAACCGCCTCATGCTGGCTCGAACCATTACCCTCATTGAAAGTATTTTGCCCCTGCATCAGGACATTGCCAAAAATGTCATCAATGAACTGCTGCCCTATACAGGCAAAGCAGTTCGTCTTGGCATCACCGGTGTCCCCGGGGCTGGTAAAAGTACTTTTATTGAAAGTTTTGGCACCCTGTTGACCACTCTGGGACACCGAGTTGCGGTTCTGGCCATTGATCCAAGCAGCACGCGTAGCGGTGGTTCCATTCTCGGTGACAAGACGCGAATGGAAAAACTTGCAGTCAATGACATGGCGTTTATTCGTCCGTCTCCTTCCGGAGGCAGCCTCGGCGGTGTTGCCAGGAAAACCAGAGAGTCCATGCTCATCTGCGAGGCTGCGGGTTTTGACGTCATAATCGTCGAAACCGTTGGCGTTGGCCAATCTGAAACCACGGTTGCCTCAATGGTCGATTTTTTTCTTGTTTTACAAATCGCCGGAGCCGGTGATGAGTTGCAGGGAATAAAAAAAGGCGTTCTGGAAGTGGCAGATGCCATTGTGGTCAATAAGGCTGACGGCGACAATATCATGCGCGCTAAGCTGGCCAAACGGCAATATGAAACTGCGTTACACCTTGTTAAGCCATCATCACCGAACTGGTCTCCACCAGTTATGACATGCAGTGCTCTTGAGGAAACCGGGCTCACAGAAGTCTGGAATACCATCATCAGCCATAAAAAAATCATGACCGCCTCCGGTGAACTGGATAAAAAAAGACAGGAGCAGGCCATGTCATGGATGTGGTTTCTTGTTAATGAGGGCCTGGAACTCTGGTTTTACCAGCATTCTGAAATTCAGAAACTGTTACCTGACATCAAACGCCGCGTTGAAGAAGGCAGTATGGCTCCGACCCGAGCTGCTGATGATCTGGTGGCCATATTGGGCAAGGATCTTCTCTTGTAACCTTGTCGGCTGGGGTACAACTAAAACAACTCCGGCCACCCGATACATACATATTTAACAAGAACCGCCTATGGTAAAAAGAGATAATCTCCCATGGGCAGAGTTGTCGTATGATGAATTTACTTGACGCTCTCTTCACCGAAGAGTATACAAGCCAAGTTGTTGATACAGGGATCTCCACTTCTCTTTGCCATCGAGCAACTCACAGATCTGAACCTGTCTGCAACACTCATCATTGAGCGCAACCGATTGATCATTAGTGTGATAGCCGGGTCCTGTGCAATAAGAAATCACAAACCCCGTCAGGTCCGGAAGGAAGCAGCGGTAGTGACACTTCTTATGTGTGCAGGGGTGCCTGGCTATCCTTTTTCGAGACAGCTCTTCCCCATTGTATCCCGGATCTGTCTTGTCGTTCGAGCTGCATATTGTCCGCAGGAACAGCTGTGTCTTATCTCGTCCTTGCCAGAAAATCCCGTCCACAGACTTTTGCCGAAATTGTTGGCCAAAAACCTATTGTCCGTACCCTACAGAACGCTCTCTCGCAAAACCGGGTCCCTCATGCCCTGATTTTCAGCGGCATTCGGGGTACCGGCAAGACCACACTTGCCAGGATAATGGCAAAGGCCCTCAACTGTGAGCAGGGACCGGCAACTGAACCCTGTAACACCTGCAGATCCTGTCGTGAAATCACCGGCGGAGCCAGCATCGATCTTCAGGAAGTAGATGGCGCCTCCAATCGTGGTATTCAAGAAATACGCGAATTGAAGGAAAAAATACGCTTCCTGCCGACACACTCACGCTTTAAAATTATCCTGATCGATGAAGTGCACATGCTGACAGCTGAAGCCTTCAACGCTCTGCTCAAAACCCTGGAAGAGCCTCCGAACCATGTGTACTTCATGTTTGCCACCACTGAGTTGCACAAGGTTCCGGTAACTATTCTTTCCCGCTGCCAGCGGTACGAACTCAAACGACTCGACCACCACGAACTGACCACTCATTTCAGCCGGTTAGCAGCATCAGAGGGTTTTGAAATAGAGCCTGAAGCTGTTGATATGATCGTCCGGGAGTCCGGCGGCAGTGTTCGGGACGGCCTCAGCCTGCTGGATCAGATCTTCTCCTACAGTGGACGACAGATACAGGCACAGGATGTCGTTGAAATGCTGGGGCTGGTCAGCCACCAACTCGTCTCAAAGCTTGGTACTGCCCTGCTCCAGGGTGATCTGGCCGCTGTGTACAGACAACTTGACACACTCTATCAGCATGGATCCGACCTGCGGCGATTTGTCAACGATCTGCTCACCTGGCTCCGCTCTGTAATTGTGTGCAAAGTCAGCCCAAACCCTGGCCAACTCCTTGAGGCAACGGATAACGAGCTGATCGAACTCACGAAAACAGCAGACAGTTACTCTTTACCGACACTCACCGCCCTGTTCGACCTGCTCCTGGAAAATCTCGAAAACATCACCCGGTCCCAACAACCTCGACTGGCACTGGAGCTGGCTTTTATTCGTGCGGTACAGTTTCACGATGTTGTACCGGTCAGTGAACTCATGGCTCAGTTTGACCGGATAGCAGCTGACATGTTACCAGGTCAACCGGCTCCCCTTCTCTCTGCCGATCCACAGGTGCATAAAACAACACCCGCAACCGGTACAGCGCAACAGGTACCGGTTGCCGAGGATGCTTCAGTTTCACCAAAGGTGCCCGAAAATATAGAAACCCGCAAAATCGTTGCTCCGGCCTCTTCTGCTGCAATTGATCACACCGTACAGGATGCAGGTTCAACAGAAGAGACACAGGCACCACCTGTCGACCGGCAAGCTTCCCTGCCTCTAACTTCCACGTTTCACACAGATGAGGCTCCAGCAGATACAGACATCTCCACACAGTCACTCCCTGCAACACCTGCTACAGAGGCAACAAACCCGCCAACTCCTTCAGCAGAAAGGAAACGGATTCGCCAACATTGGGGTGCTTTTGTCAAATATGTACACAGCCGGCAGCCATGGATAGCAGCAGCCTTGCAGGTGGCGGATGCAGTCGATCAGCAGGGCGAAGTTCTCACCATTCACTTTACCGACAGCATCGACTGCACCCTCTTAAAACAACCCAAAATCATTGAAGCACTCACCGCATCCGTCCTTGATTTTTTCCAGGAAAATCTCCGGATCCAGTTTGAAGTTCCAGGTTCAACCGCCTGTGCACTTGATCCGAACAGTCATCTGGCTCCCCTGCAAGAGCGGCGCGCGTTGGCCAATGACCCGCTGGTGCTGACCGCCCTGGATGTGTTCACCGGTCAAGTTGAAGAAATCCGAGTCGGCAAACGCTATCTGAAGACAACCACACCTGTTGACCAAACCGATACGGAACATGAACCTGACAATGATGACTAGTGCCTCCTGAAGTTCAACACGCACACAACACAACAAGCAAACATACAGACATCTGAGAGACGCATGAATATCAATGACCTGATGAAACAGGCCCAGCAGTTTCAGGAAAACCTGGCCTCAATACAAAATGACCTGGGCAAGCAGCAGGTTACCGGTACTGCCGGTGCCGGTATGGTGACGACCACCTTCAACGGTCGGGGTGAACTGCTTGCGGTTATCATTGAAAAAACCGTTGTGCAGCCGGAAAATGTTGAGATGTTGCAAGACCTCATCGCAGCTGCTGTTAACGATGGACTGAACAAGGCCAAAGAACTTGGAAAATCAGAAATGACCCGGTTAACCGGCGGACTGAACATTCCCGGTCTTGTCTGATGCAGGTCATTCCACCGGCACTGGAAAGGCTGATTGCTGATCTGACCAAACTCCCCGGCATCGGTCACAAATCAGCAACTCGATTGGCTCTGTATATACTGCGTCGTCCTGCGACCGAAGCTAAAAATCTTGCTGCCGATCTTCACGCACTGCATGATGCCATCCATCTGTGTCAGCAGTGTTATACCTTTTCAGAAACCAATCCGTGCATGATCTGCGGCAATCCGAGTCGGGACCCTCGTCTCGTCTGTGTGGTTGAAGAACCCGGAGATCAGATTGCCATTGAAAAGACCGGTGCATTTCGTGGCGTTTACCATATCTTACATGGTGTGATCGCCCCGATAGACGGTATCGGGCCGGAAGAGTTAAAGGTACGCGAACTATACCAGCGGGCAACAAGTGGCACTGTCGATGAAATACTGATCGCCACCAGTTCAACTGTCCCCGGAGAAGCCACCGCCTCTTATCTTGCCGATATTCTTAAGGGAACCGACGTTCATCTCAGCCGCCTCGCCTGTGGAATCCCCATGGGGATGGACATCAAATATGCGGATGAACATACCCTGGCCAAGGCCATTGAATCACGACAGACGGTACATCGTCTCATTTAGCTGCAGCCAGGCTGTCTACCAACCTTGTTCACGATGCGGCCCCTGCTCTTCGATTGCATAGTCACACCGAGATCACATCCTGATCCGTGCCCGTGGCCTGGGTGCCTGTTGCCGGCGCTTTTCCACTGCCTGAGCGATCCAGGCTCCTTTTTGTTGTGCAGACTGAGACACACTCTGCGTTCCAAGCAGGTCAGCGCAGTGAAAAAAAACATACCAGTCGTCTCTCGTCGTCTGAACTGCCGTTTGACTACGTGCCTGATAAGACAACCGACGCCCGGATGACCTCTGCAGAGTCTGTGCAGCCATTGTCAGTAAATGGACAACACAGGTTGATCCAAGAAGACAAAGAAACAGCTGCTGTAGTTCCATAATTTTCTCCTTTGTTTCTTCAGAGTCCCTTGCTGTTAAAGAGAAAGTACAGGGCTGAACCGGTATTCAATATCAGCCCTTTATCGCCTTTTTACGACCAGCGTGGGAAGTGCGGCCATGGAGGTCACCCGCTCAACCACACTTCCCATGAGAAGATCACCAAATTCTGTCCGCCCATGACTTCCGAGAACGATGAGACCGATACTGTTGGTTTCACTGTGCCGGACAATGGTTGCATAAGGTGGTCCTTCCAGAATATCGGTAATGACGCGCACACCAAGCCGCTCCCCCTGGCCGACCAGTGTCTGCAGGGGTGGGTAACTTTTCCGCCTGGCCTCATCCAGCACGCCGTACAAAAAACCCCGTTCAACGGGAATATCAATAACAGTCAGCGCATAGACATCACCCCCAAACGCAAGCCCCAGTTCCAGGGCCCTCTGTCCGGCTGCCATACTATACGAAGATCCGTCAATCCCCACCAAAATCCGGGAAAAATCAATCTCGGCCTCATAGGGGATCATTATCACATCACAGGGACTGTAGCCGATGACCTTGGCCGCTGTATTACCAAGGATGACCCTTTCAATCCGGGAACGCTTCGGATATCCCAGAATCACAATATCCGCCTGTTGTTCTTCAGCTGCGTAGAGAATCTCCTCGACCGGATCGCCGACCTTATGCATGGTGTGCACTTCCAGATTATGGGAGCCGGCAATCTGTTGCGCCTCGTCAAGGCAATGAAGAAAAGGCTTATTGAACTGTTCTTCAGCATTATCAATCTTCCATCTGTTCATATTTCCCTCATACCGGGGAGTGATGGAGATGGCGATCAATCGCGCCTTAAAAAAAAGAGCCATGCGGACAGCCTGTTGGAAGGCGAACAACCCTGTCTTTCCAGGTACAACAGCGGCAAGTATGCTGGTGATACGAGTTGGCATGGAGTCTCCCGGAGTCGGTTATATGTTTCTGGCAGCAAGTTTTTCCAAACGGCGGGCCTTGAACAGATTGGCAAGAATGATTGATGCGCCGATAAGCAGCGCCAAGCACATGACGCCAAAGCTTAAATGCGTCATGATCGAGAGCATGACGGTATTGATGGAGATAAGCTGAAGTTCTGACAGATATTTAGGAAGAGCCAGAAGACGGCTGACCGCAACAATCAGCATGATTGTCGCCATAACAAACTTGATCATGTAGTCTTTCACATAGGTCGTACCGATTGCACCGAGCTGGACCCCGAAAAGTGACCCGGCCAGAATAATCATAACTAGTCGGATATCAACCATGCCGTAATAGGCCCAGATAAGAGTACCGCCAAGTCCCATAACAAAGGCCACAACCAGTTCCGAAGCCGAAGCAACAATACTTGTCACGCCGATGATATACATCAGGCCGGGCACACCGATAAATCCTCCCACAGCAATGGTGGCTGCCAGCATGCCGGTGGCAAGGGCAACAGGTATTAAAAACCACAGACTGATACGTATATTCGCCGTTTTAAATGTAATCATCGGCCACAGCTCGATCTGCTGAAGCCGTTTGGCAACGGTTGGAGATTTCACCTCTGTTGCACCATCGGCATTTTTCATGCCCAAGGCATCCCTGAGGACGAAAGAACCGACAATGACCAGTACCAGGACAAAAATTATGGACACATACAGGTTTGAACCAGCCTGACCCCATTTATCCAAAACAGTCTTTTGAATCATGATGCCGACCTGGACGCCGATCTCGGCAAAGACACCCATGATGAGTCCGAGTTTGATATCCACCTGGCCATACTTGTACCGTTTAACAGCACCAACCAGGGCTTTGGGAAACTTATGGCACATGTTACTGGCCACAGCGACCGTACCGGGAACGCCCAGACTCATCATACCGGGCGTGAGCACAAAAGCGCCTCCGGAGCCAATAAATCCACTGACCAGGCCTCCGATAAAACCAACTAAAAAAAGAAAGAGAACTGTATAGACGTTGAGGTCGATAAACTGGATGACATCACCGATTGATCCGTGCATGGAGTGGACTCCTTATACTTTACAATAACATTGGGAAAGCCGATCTAGGCATTCATCTGTACACGCGGACGTGTGTCCGGTCTGGAAACCCGGGTAACGCTGTCAACCACTGCATGTGCCGGAGCAACCTTTTTGGCCGTCTCTTTTTTCGATGCTTCGATTCCCATGGCAGACCAGAAGGAACTCGTAAAATTGCCATGAAAATACGAGACCGCAAGAACCGTGGCCACCGGTAACAACGCAAATACTCCTCCTTTGCTGAAATAGGTGACGACCAGGTCCTGATATGTAAAAATGGTGGCGTATAAGGCAGCAGTCAGCGTACCGAAGAGCATACAGTTTTTCATGTGACGTTTTCTGTTGACAGACATGGTAAAACCTCCATTTTTCATTGCGGGTAAAGATAAGGCTGTATGAAAAGAGCCTTGTTGGTTACATAAAACGGGAAACACCGGTACCGGTGACTGGCGGGCCACCTCTTCCAGGCGAATGCCTTTGTCAAGAACGACAAATTCAATCCGGCGGTGCGCCCTGCACAGCCGGCTGACAACATCACCGACCCGGCCGGACTCACAAAGATGTTCAACGATAAGACCACTGTCTTTGACGTTCTCCCGGAACTGCGCGATACTTTCCTCCACTGCTTCGGCAAAATGCCGGCTGCGTCGCCGCAGATTGTAGGCCGGCAGAGTATCCACATGCACGGTCAGTACGGCACAGCCCAAACGCTGGGCTGTATGCATGGCGTACATCATGACCGGTTCAGACATATGCCCATTCCGTGTGACAGCCATGATAAAAGATCTCTTGACCGATGTTTGCGAAACATCACCGGTCAGGTAACCGTTGGGGTGAAAGCTGGGATGTAGAGATAAACAGGTGTCTTGCATGGCATTCGGCAGAAAAATTATTTCTGATTCTTAACGAGCAGATAAAATCAAGAAACATGCCATGCAGGTGATAAAGAATAATGTCTTGAAATGATTAACTTTATTTCAAGAAACGAGCTGCAGCCACGATTATTCAAATTGTTGCAAATCGCAACGTTCGCAAAAAAACCAGGAAATTCGGAAGGGGAACTATTGCAAATTGCAACATCGCATGTTGCAACTGTAACAGCATGGAAGAAAAGCCGGAACAACAGCAGGAAAAAAATCTCGTATGGAGCTGTGCCACAAGACACCGTATGGACCGGCAGAGTCATACTGCAGGAAAACACACCAGAAAAAGAAAGGGCTTACGGCATTTTTATTGCTTCCACTGTAGCAACCCGCAAGCATGGCGTGTCACAGAGATTCCGCTGCCGGCCGCAGCTCCATTATTGGGTGTCCTGAGAAGAATAAACCAAGCATCCGACTGCACCATAAGGGAAAAGCGTATGTTTTTTAGAAAGAAAACAGAATCCGTAACCGAACAGCAACCACAACAGACCTCGTCCGGTCTTTCTCCACTCGACAGTCTGCGAGCTAAAATTGAGATTGCTCAGCTCCCTCAAGAGGTGCTTGACGTTATAAAAAACGAATTCGCCAAACTGGAAAAAACCGATACCTCGGTCGCAGAATATGGACTTGGGTTCAACTATATAGAGTTGCTCCTCTCCCTCCCATGGCTGGAATCAAGTCGAGATCGGCTGGATCTGATAAGGGCACAGTCAATCCTTGACACACGCCATTTCGGCCTCACACAGGTGAAACAGCGGATCCTGGAATTCCTCGCTGCAAAAACGCTCTGCAGTAAAGCCAGACAAACCGTTCTTATTGTTGATGATGAAGAGATCGCTCGCACCAACATGATTCATATCCTCACCAAAGACGGATATATCTGTCATGGAGCAGGCAACGGTGCAGAAGCAATGACTATCCTGTCTGAAGAGGAGGTCGACCTCGTTGTCACGGACCTGAAGATGGAGCAGATGGACGGACTTGAGCTTCTGGAACGGGTCAACCAGATCAGGCCTGACATTCCGGTCATCATGGTCACCGGATTTGCCACTGTTGGTTCGGCAGTGGACGCGCTTAAAAAAGGAGCTGCTCACTATCTGGGAAAACCGGTAAACTTCGACGAACTCCGCAGAACCGTCAAAGAGGTGTTGGAAAAGAAACTCTTTGTCCGGATGGGCAAAGGGCCCATCCTCTGCTTTACAGGCCCTCCCGGGACAGGCAAGACCTCGGTGGGCAGAGCCATTGCTGAAGCGCTGCAACGCCGGTTTATCCGGATTTCTCTTGCCGGATTACGTGATGAGGCTGAACTGCGGGGACACCGGCGAACATATGTGGGTGCATTACCAGGACGGATTATCACAGAGTTAAAACGAGTCGGCATGAACAACCCTGTGTTCATGCTCGATGAAATTGATAAAATCGGACAGGATTTCTGCGGCGACGCAGCCTCGGTGCTCCTTGAAGTGCTTGACCCTGAACAAAATGTTCATTTTAACGATCACTACCTTGAGGTACCCTTTGACCTTTCACGGATCATGTTCATTGCAACGGCCAATGATCTGTCCAAACTGCCCGGTCCTTTACTGGACCGGATGGAGTGTCTTGAGTTCACGGGGTATACTGAACGTGAAAAAGTACACATTGCTCAGCAGTTTATTCTGCCGCGCCAGCTCAAGCTCACCGGACTGACAAAGGACATGGTCCAGTTTTCCCAGGAAGGGTTGGTGCGGGTCATCAACGATTACACCCGTGAATCCGGCTTACGTCATCTTGAACGGAAAATAGCTGACATCTGTCGCAAGATCGCCCTCCTCCATCTCAAGACGAATGGCAAGAACCTGCCGATACTGGTCGATGTGCCGATGGTGTCGCAACTGCTCGGCCCACGTGAATTTCAACGCGAAGCAGCTGAAGTTGAACCGCAGATCGGTGTTGCCACAGGTATGGTCTGGGCAACGACCGGAGGAGAGATTATCAGTGTGGAAGCCGCTCTGATGCCGGGCTCCGGGACATTGATCTTAACCGGGTCACTCGGTGAGGTATTGCGGGAATCTGCTCAAACAGCCCTGAGCTTTCTTCGCAGCCAGGCAGGTGTCTTTGACGTATCACCGGTATTTTTTAAAGACACCGATATACATATCCATTTCCCAGCCGGAGCCATAACGAAAGATGGTCCGTCCGCCGGAATCACCATCTTTGCAGCACTCCTCTCCCTCCTCACGCAAAAACCGGCACGGCGCGATGTTGCCCTGACCGGCGAAATGACCCTGACAGGTCGAATTCTGCCGGTCAAGGGAATTCGCGAAAAAATTCTGGCTGCAAAGCGTGCCGGTGTACAGTTAGTCCTTTTACCGTCTGCCAACCAGGAAGAAGTTGAATCGCTGGACACCGATGTTCTGGAAGGGATTCGGATACAGCTTGTAACAAATGCCGATGAAATCGTGGAACCGGTCTTTGGCCGTCAGACGTTTATTCTGGCATCCTGACCGGGCGAGTGTTGCAGTATTTAAAAAAGTGGTCAGGCATCCGGATCTTCAAGACCGTAGCGTTTGATTTTCCGCCAGAGGGAGACACGATCTATACCGAGCATCTTTGCCGCAGCAGACCGGTTCCCCTCAACCTCGTCTAACACTTCAAGGATATAGCGCTTCTCATGTTCCTCTAAAGTCAGCCATTCAGCCCGATGCTCACGAACAGCCATGCCGGTACTGTCTCCAAAAACAGTATCAACGTGATGCGCTTCTATAAGCTCTTCACCGTTAAAAAGAAGCAAACGCTGGGCAATATTTTCCAGTTCTCTGATATTTCCGGGGTAATCATACGCCATAAGGTGTTGCTGGGCAGAGCGTGACAGTCGTGGCGCAGTGCGTCCTAACGGAACATGTTTGGCAAGAAAATAGTCCGTCAGGGCCGGGATGTCTTCTCTCCGTTCAGCCAGTGATGGCACATTGATCGCAAGCACATCAAGCCGATAATAGAGGTCCGCACGAAAGGTCCCGGCTTCCACCTCTCTCTTGAGATCTTTGTTGGTTGCTGCCAGCACTCGAAAATCAACGGCAATTTCAGTTGAGCCACCAACACGAAGCAGCGTGCGCTCCTGAAGAACGCGAAGCAGTTTGACCTGCAGAGAAAGGGATAACTCGCCCACCTCATCAAAAAAAACCGTGCCGCCTTCTGCGGTTTCAAGCAGCCCTTTCTTGCTTTTATTGGCTCCGGTGAAGGCCCCCCGCTCATAGCCGAACAACTCACTGGCAATCAGTTCTTCAGTAAAAACACCGCAGTTGAACGCAACAAAGCGTTTCTTTGAACGGGGACTCAACTCATGGAGTGTTTGCGCAACGAGTTCCTTGCCTGTTCCTGTCTCACCTTGAATCAGGACATTACAATCAAGTTGCGATACCTGGGCAATGGTTTCGCGCAGTGCTTGCATTTTCTGGCTGCCGCCGACAATTCGTTCAACCCCCTTGTGTGCAGCAACCTGATTCCGCAGAAAACGAATCTCTCTTCGCAACAGACTCTTCTCAAGAGCCTTTTCGACAATGGCACGCAACTCATTAATCTTAAATGGTTTCTCCACGTAATGATAAGCGCCCTTTCGCATGGCTTCCACAGCGGTGTCAACACTGGCATGGCCGGTTATGACTACGACCTCAATAGCCGGCCACAGTTTTTTTGCCTCCTCAAGAACAGCCATGCCATCAGTACCGGGCATGCGCAGATCGGTTAAGACCAGATCGATCTCTTCTTCTTTCAGGATGCTGATCGCTGTCTGACCATCTTCAGCCTCCCTGATCAGGTACCCGTCCTTCGTAAGAATATGGGTCAGGTTTTCACGGGAAATTGACTCGTCGTCAACCACAAGGACTTTCCGTTTAGTCATATCAGAATTCGATCAGGTTACAATTTTAACCGGGCAGGGCAGATGAATGAAAAAAGATGTACCCTGACCGATCTGACTTTGCACGGTAATTGTCCCCTGGTGCTGCTGGACAATTCCATAGACAACAGAAAGGCCGAGGCCGGTCCCATGGCCCTCTTCTTTTGTTGTAAAAAACGGGTCAAAAATTCGGGCAAGATTCTTTTCTGCTATCCCCTGACCGGTGTCGCTGATCTCAACGATTACTTCCTGAGCTCCAATATCTTCAGTGGCGGTGATAGTGATGCTGCCCTGACGGAGTATCGCCTGTGCCGCGTTGATGATCAGGTTGATGAATACCTCCTGCATACGTTGGATATCCAGCGGTAAAACAAGATGTTGAGGCACATCAACCGTCATACTGATGTCCGGAGAGACCTGACTTTTTGCCAGCAGTACCGCCTTTTGAACAACGTCAACAAGCGATGCTGTCCGAAGTGCAAACTCCTGAGTTCGAGAGAACTCCAACAGACTTTTCACAACATCACGAGCCCGTAAAGTTTCCTGATCGATATTTTGCAGCATCCGTCTGACGAACGCCGGGTCACCATCTGTAAACTCATCAATTGCAATTTGACAGGACGTGGAGATATTGTTGAGCGGATTATTGAGCTGATGGGCAACACCTGCGGTCAAAGTACCAAGAGAGGAGAGTTTTTCAGCCTGAATCAGCTGATCCTGTCTTCGTTCCAGTTCGGACACCATGATATTGAATGCTTCCATGACCTGTTGAATCTCATCTTTTGTATTGATGACATCAATCTTGTTGAACCGGCCCTGGGCAATGGCAACAGTTGCCTTTTTGATCGCAGCAATCGGTTTAAAAACAAAAGAAATACTGAAGAATGAAAGAATAATACCCGTGACGATGGCAACAGACGCCCACACTATCAGTTGTTCTCTGAGCAAAGATACCATGGAGTGAATTTGCGTTTTTTCAAAATTTACAATATCTTCACTGATATCAGAAATTATTTTACCATAGTGACGTATTTTATCTTCAATATTTCCATCCTTCCCAGTATCAGTTTCCTGAATTGTCGCGAGTAAATCACGAATACTATTTGTGTATACTTTTATCTGAGCATCCAGTTCAATCAGCTGATTGTTCACAGCCAGCTTTTCGTCAACATGTAATATTGTGTCTATTATTTCTGTTACCTTCTGTGTTGATGCAATATTTTCATAAAGGGAATCCTGGTTACCATATAAAAAGTAATTTTTTTCATATCGTCTTGCTTCCAGGATATTATTATGAACATTGTATATATATTCTAAAATCTCCATTTTTCGTTCAGTAGTGACAAGATCAACATAGGATAAAAAACTCATGATCGTCACACATGATATATAAAAGAAAAGAACAAGAGCCACTTTACTGATGATGCTGAGACTAAAAATTCTTTTCATGATCATACCAATAGTAGAGAATTCATATTGCACTACGTAATCTCCATGGCGACTGCAGCAAACCACCTGAAAAACAGAAAGCACCCGGACAGCGGACCGCTTGCGCAGAAGCAGACGTCCGTCCTTACCTCACTGACAGCCTGGATACAGGTATCGTTATCAGGAAAGACATCGGACAGGTGCACCTGTAAGTTCCCTCAAATAGCATCGCCTGCAGCAGCCGAAAAAAGAGAGGTCGCTGGTCATAAGCAGTCACGAAAAACATTTAAGCAAAAACAGTGCAAGAAATGCAAGGTGATCCCTTACTGAGAGGTCTTTGTGAAAAAGTTGACCATTTACTGGCGGTCGCGTACACTAACAGTGTGTTTTTTCGTTCACCATCTGGATTTTTGTTCAGAAATCATCATAAAAGAAGATTGCTCGACAGAGACGTACTGAACCGAAAGCTCCTGAATTGGGCCTGTCCGCTCTCGGGAACTCCATGATTCACCAGTACTGCTGGTCGATGCCTGTGAAAAGGAGGCTACAATGATTACGCTGGTTGAAACCGACATCACGACCATGAAGGTCGATGCCATTGTTAACGCTGCCAATGAAACTCTTTTGGGCGGCGGAGGGGTTGACGGTGCCATCCATCGCGCCGCCGGTCCGCAACTCCTGGAAGAGTGCCGAACCATCGGCGGCTGTAAAACCGGCAAAGCCGTCATCACAAAAGGCTACAACCTTCCCGCACAGTATGTCATTCATACTGTCGGCCCTATATGGAGAGGTGGCAATAATAACGAACCGGCTCTGCTGGCCGGCTGTTACCGCAGCTGTCTGGAGCTGGCAGTCCAACACAATATCAACTCCATCGCCTTTCCTGCAATCAGCTGCGGTGCGTACGGATTTCCCCTGGATGAAGCCGCTGACATTGCTGTTGACACTATCCAGTCTTTTCTCAACCGTAACGGAAAACCTGCAGAGGTTTTTATCGCCTGTTTTCAACCGCAGGCAAAATTTGCCTTTGCCCAGGCTATCCGCGGCCTGGAAGAGTAATACCATGGTATATGGTCTGTAACCGTACCTGGCAATGGACCAGACCGCCTGCCCTTCTGCATGGCGGACCCTGTCGGGCAGATGGTGTTTGCAATAAAACCAGGATGTCCGGCTGAGATATCCACCAATGGAGCTGAACGGTCCAACCAGCTGGTCACGATATATTCAATAAAGGCACTGCGACCCATAACTCCTGAAACCAGTCGCTATTCTTTTGAAATATCATTTGTTCTTAAAATACGTTAAGATCACCGCAACAGATAAAGACGATCAAACACATACAAACAAGCCCCTCTCCAAAATCCCGTTTCCCTTCTCGTCTGCAAGGAGATGCCATGCGCATAGGAATCGATGTCGGCGGCACTCAAACCGACGGCGTGCTTATTGACGGCGATCAACTGCTCGCCGCAGCCAAAACCCCAACCAACCACGACAACCTGCTCGAATCGATCAGCCAGGTACTACACACCATTCTGGCCGGCAAGGACCCCAGGCGGGTACGCACTCTTAATCTGAGCACCACGTTGACCACCAACGCCATTGTTACCGGAAAGACCGAACCTGTGGGCATGCTGGTGGTCGGAGGCCCTGGGATCTCGGCTGAATATTATCGTATAGGCGACCATTACCACCAAATTTACGGTAGCCTTGACCACCTCGGGACAGAGACCTCGGCACTCAATGAGGATGATCTCGATGAGGCCATCTCTTCCTGTCTTGATCAGGGGGTCAAATGCTTTGCTGCTGCCTGCAAATTTTCACCACGCAACCCTGACTATGAAAATCATATTCGTGAAAAGCTGGGCGACCAGGCGGATTTTGTCACCCTGGGTCATGCGATCTCCGGCCAACTCAACTTCGGTCGCCGCATCCACACAGCCTACTACAATTCAGCTGTCTGGCGTATTTTTCAGCGCTTTGCCGGGGCATTAACCACCAGTCTCAAAGGATTTTCCCTTGAGGACGTTGAAATTAACATTCTCAAAGCCGACGGTGGCACCATGCCGCTGGTCCGTGCTTTGGAAACACCGGTGCAGTCCATCTTCTCCGGTCCGGCGGCATCAGTCATGGGGATCCTTGCCACCACACCTGTTAACGAGGATGTCCTGATGCTGGATATCGGCGGCACAACCACGGATATCGCCCTTTTTGCCGGCGGAACACCGCTCCTGGAACGCGAGGGCATATCCATTGAAGAACGCCCCACCCTGGTTCGTGCCATCCATGTCGAATCCATCGGGATCGGTGGCGACTCCCTTATTCACAGTGACAACGGCGAGGTTGCCGTCGGTCCGCAACGACTCGGCCCCTGTATGGCCGCCGGCGGTGACCGGCCGACCATTATGGATGCCTTCAATGTCCTGGGGCTTGCCGCCTTCGGCGCAACCGACCGTTCCCAAACCGGTATGACGGCCATGAGCAATGCATTGAGCTGTTCAACAGAACAGCTGGCCGAAACAGTGATCAGCACTGCGGTGGAAACCCTGGCAACAGCCATTGAACAACTGATCTTCAAGGTCAACAGTAAACCTGTCTATACCATTCACGAAATACTCACCAGCCGGGAAATCAAGCCGACCAGGCTGATTGTCATCGGCGGCCCTGCCGCCGTTTTTCAGGCGCCACTTGCCGAACGGTTGGGACTGGAAGTGACCGTTCCTTCTCTCCACAGTGTTGTCAATGCCATTGGCGCAGCCCTCACCAGGACCACCAGCCATCTCAGCCTGACGGCTAATACCGCACGACGTAAGTTGTCCGTCCCCATGCTTGGTATTTTCCAGTCTGTTCCCCGGGGGTTCAGTCTTGATGAGGCCGTGGCAGAGGCCAGAAAGCTGCTTGTCGGCGATCTGGCAGCATCTGGTATCAGGATCAACGATCAGGAAGTGCAAATAACCCAGGCCGACTCCTTCAACATGGTTGACGGCGGTTACACCAGCGGCAAAAATATCAGGGTTGTTGCCCAGGTGCGGCCGGCGGTTGTGACCCACCTTGCCGATGCCCCGGCAACGCTCCTCCAGGTATGCTGATCTCCAACCACATCCACACTCTCTTATTCACACAGGTGCGATCATGCTAAAAGCTGCCTCCTCTCTTGGCGTTATTTTTTTTCCTGCCTTTGACTGGGCTATCTCCCCTACCCATCCCGAACGGGAAGAGCGACTCCTGTACACCCAGGATCAGTTTCGGGAAGAGGGCCTGTTCGATATCGAGGGAATCAGTGAGCACCGCCCCCTGTATGCCTCTGATCTCGATATTATGCGGGCTCACTTCTGTTTCCCGTCGGTATCGGCGATATGTACCGAATCACACCGTATCTCCGCCGGTGGTGCCATTCAGGCGGCCCGATTGGTCTTTGAACAGGAAACACGTCGGGCATTTGCTCTTGTCCGTCCGCCCGGCCATCACGCCATGAAAGTCGTGCACGGTAATCGCGGGTTCTGCAACATCAACATTGAAGCTGTAATGGTCGAATGGATTCGAGAGCACTACGGCCGCAAACGAATTGCCATTGTTGATACTGATTGCCACCATGGCGACGGGACCCAGGATGTGTACTGGCACGACCCGGACGTTCTGTTTATCTCTCTTCACCAGGATGGACGTACCCTGTATCCCGGATCAGGTTTTCCGTATGAGAACGGAGGTCCCAGGGCACTGGGAAAGACCGTGAATATCCCCCTGCCGCCGCGGACCTCTGACGAGGGATATCTCTATGCCATTGAAGAGGTGGTGCTCCCCATTCTTGCCGACTTCAATCCCGACCTGATTATCAACTCCGCCGGTCAGGACAACCACTATACCGACCCCATCACCAACATGCAGTTTTCCGCGCAGGGATATGCCCGCCTCAACGAGCTCCTTAAGCCCGATATAGCGGTGCTTGAGGGTGGCTATTCGATAAAAGGGGCGCTCCCCTATGTCAATCTGGGCATCTGTCTGGCCATGGCCGGCTGTGACTATTCAGGAATCCGCGAACCCGATTACAACCCGGCTGCCCTGCGTGAATCACCTGATCTCATGGACACCATACGACAAACCTGTGCCTATGTTTTGGACAGTTACCATCACCCGCCCATGGGCGACTTTGAAAAGCAGGGCGAATACTTTATCCGTGAACGTAAGATCTATTACGACACTGAAGGTATTCTGGAAAACCAGCGGGAAGAACTGAAAGATTGCGAAAGCTGCCGGGGAGTACGGCTGATCAAAAGCAGCAGCAGCCACCTCTCAACCTGCCTGGGTGTTGAGCTGCCCATTGACTGCTGCCCGGCCTGTGAGCAGGAAGGCTACACTGCCTTTACCCGTGCCAAGAAAAATTATGTGGTGGCACAGCTGCTTGATCAGAAAAACAAGCGGTTTCAATACTTATCCGAGTAAGCCACCGCTTGTTTCATACCCCTCTGCTGATCTGACAACCGTCAAACCATGATGGTTGTCAGATCAGCTGTCGGCTCAGCAGGACAGGCATCACCTTTGTTGCCTGCACTGTATCGGAGGTCGCAAGAAACAAAGACGGTTCCATGGCCTCTGAACCAATGGTCTGCAGCCAAAACTGTTCAGCAGGTACCGGCAGGTGGTAAAAAAGAAGATTTTTTGTGGAGAATTTATTGCTGATGATCAGCATGCTCCTGACTGATCGTCCTGAAGACATGTTCGATGATCTCAAAAAGTGCCACAATTTCCGGATCAAAATGACTGCCGCTGCTGCTGCGGATTATCCGAACCGCCTCCTCATGACTCATCGCTTTTTTGTACACACGTTCAGAGATCAGGGCATCGTAGACATCGGCAAGCGCCATGAGCCTGCCGCTTAACGGAATCGCCTTTCCTTTCAAACCATACGGATATCCGCTGCCATCCCACCTCTCATGATGTGTCAAAGCTATTTCACGGGCGGTTTTTAAAAAAGAAGTTTCATCAGTGAGCCCGGAGGCCGATTCAGCCTTGGCCAGGGCTTCGGCACCGTACACTGTGTGCTTCTTCATCTCTTCAAACTCTGCCGGTGTCAAACGTCCGGGTTTAAGCAGAATCGCATCAGGAACGCCCACCTTACCCACATCATGCAGCGGAGAAGACTTAAACAGAAGATCCACATCTTTTGGCTGCAGGCGGTAATCGACCTGTTTATGCTCAAGCAGAAATTCCGCCATTGCCCGTATATACTTCTGTGTACGAAAGATATGGTTACCGGTTTCAGTGTCACGAGTTTCCGCTAAAGAGGCCCAGCCCACTATGGCACAATCCTTGGCTGCGGCAAGCTGGCGTTCGCGATGAACCAGACGAAGCTCTTCACTGCGAAAGCGTATCAGAGAAAGGAGCGTGAAGGAAAAGACAACAGCAACGGTAATCGGAACCGGGGACAGAAATACCTGATACCTTGTCAACAGGGCAATGGAACTGCCGATTATGGCACAGATAATGCCCAGCAGTGTTACCCCGGCGGCCCAGATGGAAAGCTGGACAATCATGACTGTTGCCAGAACAACGGCGAGCAATGCCCCTGCTGCCTGCAGTACATCCGTCCAGACGGGAAGAGAGATAAAATCACCGTCAAACAGTGCTCCGACCATGGTAGCATGCACTTCTACTCCAGGCATGTGCCGATCAACAGAAGTTACGTGACTGTCCTTCAACCCCTCGACTGAAGATCCGACAAAAACAATCCGGCTGTGAAAAACCTGTGCGGAAACAGTGCCGTCAAGCACATCCGCCGCCGAAATGTACGGATAGGTTTTGGCTGGTCCTCGAAACCGTATGGCGGCAAAACCATGCTGGTCAACCGGTATGTCTGTTCCTGCCGCCTGCACGGAATGAAACCACGTATAACTGGAATCAACAGTCACACTCTTCTTCTTTTGAGCCAGCAGGTAGGTGGTCAGAGCAAACGATGGATAGTAGACATCCTGATGACGAATAAGCAAAGGAACCCTGCGCAGGGTCCCGTCCGTATCCGGAACAGCATTAAAAAAACCCAATCCTTCGGCTGCCTGGGCCAGTTGCGGCAAGGTGGCAACAAAACTCTCGGCCACAGGAAAAAAAGACTGCCCCCCACTGTGACGCTTGACAACCGTCACACTAATACCGCTGTCCGGCAGTGGCCCTGTTGTTCGACCATTGCCGTCAAAGGAGAACATCACGCCTAATGAAAAAAGACCACGCTGCACAACCTGGGAAAGGGCCCAGTCATGGTCAAGCATCTCTTTGGGCAGGGCTGTTAAATCAACTGTGTCGCCCAAATAGGTTTGGAGATCTTGGCTGATAAATTTCAGAGACGAACGGTCCGGCTCGGCAAAAAGAATATCAACGCCAACGCCGTCAGGTTGCCCGTCCCGAATGGTGTTCAGTAACCGGGCCACAAGATGACGCGGCCACGGCCACTGACCATATCTGCTGAGGCTTTTCTCATCAATATCAACAATCAGGACCTTGGGATGGGCGGGTTTTTGCCCAAGACCGTGCAGCATGAAATCATAAACCAGCCGATCAAAGCGCCGCAGCGACTCGGGCCCAAGCAAAACAAGAACAGCTGCAACCACGCCGAGCAGTACACCGACCGTTAAGACGCCTCTGTTCGTCTCCAAGGTGGTGTGATGAAAAAAACTGCGGAAAGCAGTCATGGCGGGTTAACGAACGATAACCTCAACGCGCCGGTTGCGTGGCTCCGACACGTTGTCAACCGTAGGCACGAGAGGGTTGTTCTTGCCGTGCGAGGTGGTGGAGATGTACTTTGGATCAACACCGTACTGTTCCAGCAACGACTGAATGTATTCCGCACGCCGAAGAGAGAGACTCTCGTTATAGGCATCGTCTCCCATCCGATCCGTATGGCCATCGATACTGATATCCATGGACCCTCTTTCTTTTATGGCCGCCAGAATTCTGGGGATCTCAGTTGCAGATTCGGGTTTGGGTTGACTGGAACTGCTTTGAAAGTAAAGAAAGAACTTGGCCGGGGGCGATGGCTGGATGTCCAGAGCCCTGCCAAACAGCAGACGAATTTCCTTCTCTTCCATGATCCTGGCTTCACTGGGGCTGTCGGCCTCGCTCTTCACTGTTACCGCCTGCTGGGCAGCATTCATCGTTTGAGAGCCATGGGGATTGGAGACAACGATGTTGCCCACTGTACCATCGGGATCGGGCAGAAGGACAAACGTTTCTTTCGGCGCACAACCTGCAATAAACCAACAGACAACTACCATCACTATCCAGTGTCGCATGTCATCCTCCCTGGTTATCCCTTCACATTCACGAGAAAATGAGTGCCGCGAATGGAGACCATACTCACCGGTGTTTCAATCTTCACCGACTCAGGATTCAACCTGGCCATTATTCCGGAAACATAGGTAAAACTGCCCTTCAGAAATCGAGTCAGCATCCCCAATTCATTTGTTCTGGGCTGAAAAACAAATTCAACAAGGACCATTTCGCCGGCCGATCCCATCGAGATGATCGTATCGTCGCGCAAAAAGAGACCCATTGCTCCGTTGGGGCCGGTTTTCAACCTGTCACTCACCTGAAGGCGCATCCCTTTCTGTGCAGGGATCTGCTCGGTACCCCGCACAATCCATGCCTCTCCTTCAACACTCTTAACACTGCCCACATCCGCCGCATAGACTGATGTTACCAATAAAGACAGCAGAAAAGACATTGCCAGACAGTATATTTTCATATCGGTTTCTTCTCCATAAAAAGATGGTGCCATCCGTACAGGGATATTGAACGATGTATCTGAATAATCAACATATCTGTTCTTAATACCTACCCGATCAGACCATTTTCATGCAACCAATTCTTTCTTGTCTCTCGGGCACCGCTCTTGGCGGCAATATCTGTCAAAACAGTAAGTGACTCTATCCATTCGCAACTCTCACTCTTCTGCAAATACGGCAGTGGCCGACACCTGTCGGCCGGCAGCGGTATCTGCAAACTGCAAGGAGCACACCCCGTGGTATTGTCCAGAACCGGGAACCGGGATTTAAGAAGGATAGCACCTGCGAATTCCTGAAGAATCTTCGGTATACCAGGCGGACCTTGCTGTTGAACCTGGTGACGTGGGGGGATTCTTGAAGGTGCTGATCGGCGAGCAACGGGAGAAAGTGCTGATCATCGACGACAGCACCTATGACCGGTCTTGTCCCAAGGTGGTTGAATTGTGCTCGCCTGGGTCTACGACCACAACGCCAACCAAAGCCTGAAAGGATTCAAGCTCATGATCTTGGACTGGTGGTGGATGGGGTGAGTTTCCTGCCGCTTAATTTCATTCTCTGCCCCTCATCCAAAGCAAGCAAACGCGCGCAGAGAATCAGAAAAACGGTGGACAAGCGGTACTGCTGCCAGAAACGTGGACATCAGCGGCGCGACGCAGCCGTATCCGCCTAGTGTCCCGTGCGGTTAATAGAGTCTTTTAATATTTCTTGTGTTATAGTGCCGTATGGCACGCAAACACGAGAAATTTACGATAACAGACGAACAACGCCAAGACCTTGAGGCGTTGTTGCGCTCACCGAAAACAGCCCAAGATCTGGCATCTCGGGCCAAGATTATCCTCTTAACGGCATCAGGTAAAACTGCCGAGGATTTGATTGTCGAATTAGGGACAACTTTTCGCACAATCTATCGATGGAGGAAACGATTTAAAGAGTATGGCATCCACGGGCTTGTCGATCGTCCTCGTAGCGGCCAGCCAAAAAAACTGACCGATGCAACGGTCAAAGAAGTTTTGCGGATGACAGTTGAGTGCATTCCTCATGAGGCAACCCATTGGAGTGTTCGCCTTATGGCCAAAGCCGCCAAGGTCACCACGTGGCAGGTGCGACAGATATGGAATGCAGCCGATTTAAAACCGCATCGGCTTAAAAATTTCAAAATCAGCAATGATCCGAATTTTGCTGAGAAAGTAATCGATATTGTTGGCCTGTACATGAATCCACCTGAAAATGCGGCTGTGTTTTCCGTTGATGAGAAAACGCAGATTCAAGCGTTGGATCGTACCCAGCCAATGTTGCCCATGCGGCCCGGCCAGATTGAGCGTCGCACGCATGATTACAAACGAAATGGCACCACCAATTTATACGCTGCCTTCGACATTTTAACCGGACAAGTGCTTGGCCGAACAACCAAAAGGCATCGAGCCAAGGAGTTTCTCGACTTCTTGCGGCAGTTGAATAGGGCCGTTCCAGCCGAGGTTGCCCTCCATGTCATACTGGACAACAGCAGTACCCATAAAACGGCAGATGTGATGCAATGGCTCAAGGCCCACCCTCGGTTTACGTTCCATTTCACACCAACCAGTGCATCATGGCTGAATGCGGTTGAAAGCTGGTTCGGCCAACTGGAGCGCAGAGCCATCCACCGAGGGGTGTTTACAAGTGTCAAAGATCTCAGAGATGAAATCCACCGCTTCATCAAGCAGCACAATAACAGATCGGCCAAGCCATTCACATGGACAAAGACTGCAGCGGTGATACTTGAAAAGGTCTCAAAATTAAAAGACGACACTAACCGCACGGGACACTAGTGTCCCGTGCGGTTAATAGAGTCTTTTAATATTTCTTGTGTTATAGTGCCGTATGGCACGCAGACACGAGAAATTTACGATAACAGACGAACAACGCCAAGACCTTGAGGCGTTGTTGCGCTCACCGAAAACAGCCCAAGATCTGGCATCTCGGGCCAAGATTATCCTCTTAACGGCATCAGGTAAAACTGCCGAGGATTTGATTGTCGAATTAGGGACAACTTTTCGTACAATCTATCGATGGAGGAAACGATTTAAAGAGTATGGCATCCACGGGCTTGTCGATCGTCCTCGTAGCGGCCAGCCCAAAAAACTGACCGATGCAACGGTCAAAGAAGTTTTGCGGATGACAGTTGAGTGCATTCCTCATGAGGCAACCCATTGGAGTGTTCGCCTTATGGCCAAAGCCGCCAAGGTCACCACGTGGCAGGTGCGACAGATATGGAATGCAGCCGATTTAAAACCGCATCGGCTTAAAAATTTCAAAATCAGCAATGATCCGAATTTTGCTGAGAAAGTAATCGATATTGTTGGCCTGTACATGAATCCACCTGAAAATGCGGCTGTGTTTTCCGTTGATGAGAAAACGCAGATTCAAGCGTTGGATCGTACCCAGCCAATGTTGCCCATGCGGCCCGGCCAGATTGAGCGTCGCACGCATGATTACAAACGAAATGGCACCACCAATTTATACGCTGCCTTCGACATTTTAACCGGACAAGTGCTTGGCCGAACAACCAAAAGGCATCGAGCCAAGGAGTTTCTCGACTTCTTGCGGCAGTTGAATAGGGCCGTTCCAGCCGAGGTTGCCCTCCATGTCATACTGGACAACAGCAGTACCCATAAAACGGCAGATGTGATGCAATGGCTCAAGGCCCACCCTCGGTTTACGTTCCATTTCACACCAACCAGTACATCATGGCTGAATGCGGTTGAAAGCTGGTTCGGCCAACTGGAGCGCAGAGCCATCCACCGAGGGGTGTTTACAAGTGTCAAAGATCTCAGAGATGAAATCCACCGCTTCATCAAGCAGCACAATAACAGATCGGCCAAGCCATTCACATGGACAAAGACTGCAGCGGTGATACTTGAAAAGGTCTCAAAATTAAAAGACGACACTAACCGCACGGGACACTAGTGTCCCGTGCGGTTAATAGAGTCTTTTAATATTTCTTGTGTTATAGTGCCGTATGGCACGCAAACACGAGAAATTTACGATAACAGACGAACAACGCCAAGACCTTGAGGCGTTGTTGCGCTCACCGAAAACAGCCCAAGATCTGGCATCTCGGGCCAAGATTATCCTCTTAACGGCATCAGGTAAAACTGCCGAGGATTTGATTGTCGAATTAGGGACAACTTTTCGCACAATCTATCGATGGAGGAAACGATTTAAAGAGTATGGCATCCACGGGCTTGTCGATCGTCCTCGTAGCGGCCAGCCAAAAAAACTGACCGATGCAACGGTCAAAGAAGTTTTGCGGATGACAGTTGAGTGCATTCCTCATGAGGCAACCCATTGGAGTGTTCGCCTTATGGCCAAAGCCGCCAAGGTCACCACGTGGCAGGTGCGACAGATATGGAATGCAGCCGATTTAAAACCGCATCGGCTTAAAAATTTCAAAATCAGCAATGATCCGAATTTTGCTGAAAAAGTAATCGATATTGTTGGCCTGTACATGAATCCACCTGAAAATGCGGCTGTGTTTTCCGTTGATGAGAAAACGCAGATTCAAGCGTTGGATCGTACCCAGCCAATGTTGCCCATGCGGCCCGGCCAGATTGAGCGTCGCACGCATGATTACAAACGAAATGGCACCACCAATTTATACGCTGCCTTCGACATTTTAACCGGACAAGTGCTTGGCCGAACAACCAAAAGGCATCGAGCCAAGGAGTTTCTCGACTTCTTGCGGCAGTTGAATAGGGCCGTTCCAGCCGAGGTTGCCCTCCATGTCATACTGGACAACAGCAGTACCCATAAAACGGCAGATGTGATGCAATGGCTCAAGGCTCACCCTCGGTTTACGTTCCATTTCACACCAACCAGTGCATCATGGCTGAATGCGGTTGAAAGCTGGTTCGGCCAACTGGAGCGCAGAGCCATCCACCGAGGGGTGTTTACAAGTGTCAAAGATCTCAGAGATGAAATCCACCGCTTCATCAAGCAGCACAATAACAGATCGGCCAAGCCATTCACATGGACAAAGACTGCAGCGGTGATACTTGAAAAGGTCTCAAAATTAAAAGACGACACTAACCGCACGGGGCACTAGGCTGGCGCGTTTGAGAACTTCCGCACTTGGTGGCGGAGGTTGCGTATTGAGGGTATCGAAGTGGCCGAGGAGTTCCGTGGCGTCTTGAATAGCGCACTCGAATACCTGAAGTGCTTGTGATGTCATAGCAAAGTCCTAATTGTGGTGCTGACCGGTGTCGTGCGCCGATCAGACAAACGAAATTTGAATGATCAGTGTGTGGTGTCCGGTCAAGTATCCTGTTCTGGTGCAAAACGACAGGGCAAGGTGCTTGACGAAGTCAGTACCACGACTCTTGGCGCACAGCCGCCACGAACGGCGAAAAAACTGGAGTGTTAGCGATCGACTGTATTGACGGGTTAACACGTTTATTCTTTTTTCGTAGTCCCTTGTGATTGGGAGCTTTGAGTATTTGATCCCTGCGTGGTTGTTGCAGGTGTTTTTACGGGTTGCAATTCGGAGATTGTTGCACCTCTTTTCCCTGTTTCTGTTTGTATTTTCTGAAATCTTGGTATAGAAGCACCATCTTTTGTAATTTTTTTAGTCATGTTATTTTATCCTGAAATATTTATTGATACAAATAAAATAGTTGTCACTATACCAGCAACAAAAAATATACCTGAAGTATAATTTAAATATTCTGTATACTTTGCGAGACGATTTTCTTTTTTCAAATATTCATCTTCTTTATCAAGGTAATATTTTTCAGCGTACTTAAGTTGACGATTTATAGCAAGTTGACTTAATCTAAACGATACTAAGGTTGACACAATTGCCAAACCAAACGAGATCCAAGATGTTATAAGTAAATAAATATACGATACTTTATTTAGAGGCACTATGTCTTTAATGAATGCTAGAGAAATTGCTAATATTCCCGTTGAAAGAGTAAGAATTGCATTATCGTATTTTTCTGAATTGGATAAATTGCGCGTAAGAAGATCTTGTCTGGTGTTGCCATATATCGTTTTTCTTTCTTCCATATCATCAGCCATTAATATTCCCCAACTTATGTACTAACGTCTGAATTTAGCCGCATCAAAGACGTCGGCTTGGGTGAATTGATACTAGAGAAGCCCCCTGAGCACCCAGCGGACCATTCCGCTATAATGGGAGTATCAGCAAACCCTTTGCAAGGATACCTTCTCGGGCGATTGTACGCCAAGCAGCACAAGCACTGCTGCAGAATCGACCTGCACGGCAACAAAATCCTTGCCGCAACCATCCGGCCTTCGTTCCCGGCGAGCTCACGAATGGAACCCAGTCTCCGACGAGCAAGAGGGTCGTCCATTCTCGACTGGCCGCAGAGTGATGAATTCATTGCTCCCAGATACTTTTATCTGTTGACAACCAGTGGCCTTCTAAGGGTTAGGGACCACCTAGCGGATCTCGTGTCCGCACTTGCATGTCACGTGAATCCTATTATCACGATCCACCTCCGCAGTGAACTCGCCCTCCACACGATCCACAGCTCTGCGCTGGTTTCTCATGAAGGTATAGTCATCCTCGGAGATGTGGACTATGCCCTTGTTTCCGCACTCTGGACAGGTTACCTCAGATGTGTATCTGTCTCTTGCAGCCATTATGACGACCTCCAGTGAGTTCTAACAAATAATTATGTAGTTTCTCGATAACAAATGCAATGGTACACAAGCCCAACAACGCCCCGTGTCAGCAAGGGGTCATGATTCATGGTCGACCTGTAACCGGTTGAAGTCAAGTGTTTTTTTACCTCCCCCGAATAAAACACCCTGGTCATTTTCGTGCAATCAATACTTTCCTGTATCCCGGATACCACTCTTTGCGAAAATATCTGTCAAAACAGTACAGTGACTCTATTCGTCCGCAGCTCTCACTCTCCTGCAACCACGGCAGAGGCTTCATGACGCGACATCCGTGACAAAAGATGTTGACCGTATTACTGATACTGTTGAGACCAAACACATGTACCTCTCGACAACAACAGCCCCCTGCTGTCTGTTGGGGGAAAATATATAAAACACGATCAAGCCGTTCTCACCCTGCACAGCAGCCCGGATATCCCAGACCACATGCAGGACAAACGGAACGTTACAATGGAGAAAAGCCATGCAGTTTGAAGGAACCACCTACAGACCACCAATGGAAGCAGACAACATGCTGCTGCAGGTAACAGTCGGATGTGCGCACAACAAGTGCACGTTTTGCAACATGTACCGTGATGTCAGGTTTCGGGTAATAGACCTGGAGCAGATAGAGCGCGATCTCATCGAAGCGCGTCAGATCTACCGGCAGGCCAAACGTATCTTTCTGGTCAATGGTGATGCCTTTGTACTGCCTGCCCACCGCCTTGTTGCCATTGCCCAGCGCATCAACCATTACTTTCCTGAATGTACCACCATCACCATGTACGCATCTATTCGGGACATTCGCACCAAAACAGATGCCCAGTTACGCGAGCTTAAATCATACGGCATAAATGACCTCTATATCGGCATTGAATCGGGTTGTGAAAGCGTGGTACAACGCCTCAACAAAGGGCACTCGGTTGCTGAAGCCAAAAAAGAACTTGCGCGACTGAACACGGTGGGTATCAACCATATGGCCCTGCTCATGTTAGGTGTTGCCGGCAAAGGTAACGGGATGGAGAATGCCCGCCAAACAGCGTTGTTTTTAAATGAGACAAAACCAAAACTGATCTGGGCCGGTACGCTTGCACTCTTTAACGGCACAGAGTTACACCAGGCAACTCAACGAGGCGAATTTCAACCACCGACCGAGTATGAGATCCTTGAAGAGGAAAAAGAGCTCCTTCGCAGTATCCGGTTAGACGATGTTCCCTTTTATGGCAACCATCCCACAAACCTGGTCAAACTGTACGGTCTGCTGCCGCGAGACAGCATGCAAATGATCCAGGCCATTGATCGTGCCATTGAACACTATGGAAAACAGACCCTTTTAACAACCTTTGACAGAAGCTCTCTCTGAAATATCCTTCATACCTGTGCTTTAAGCAGGGCAATGTATCTGCCAAACCAATGCAAGCTCTCCGGTTTCTTCTCCCTTTTCTCAAGCCGTACAAACGTCTTGCCATTGGTGCGCTTATCTGCCTTGTGGGCCTGGTGATCTTTGACCTTTCCATTCCCCGGCTCGTTCAACGCATCATTGATCAGGGTATTCGCGTCCACGATCAGGAGGTGGTGCTCTACACCGGACTTTTAATGCTGTGCATCTCTCTGCTCAGCCTTGCCATGGCAGTGGCCAACAACTACCTGTCGGTCAAGGTCGGTGAAGGTGTGGCCCGCGACCTGCGTGAGGCGGTCTTTCTTCAGATTCAAGACTTAAGCTTTGGCAATCTTGACCGCATGCAGACCGGCGGTCTGATGGTTCGACTGGCCAGTGATACTGCTGCAGTGCAACGGATTGTCAACATCAGTCTGCGTATCGGCACCCGGGCTCCCCTGCTCATGCTCGGCAGCCTCCTCCTCATGGTGGATACCAGCCCCTCTCTTGCTCTGCGGCTGCTGCCGTTAATCCTGCTGACGCTTGCCATTGTCACCGTGTTTATGCTCCGCATGGAACCTTTATTCTTAATGGTGCAGCAGCAGTTTGATCGCCTCAACACCGTACTTCAGGAAAATATCTCCGGCGTGCGTCTTATCAAGGCTTTTGTCCGTGCTGATCACGAACGCGCACGGTTCAGTGAGGTCAACACCGTTTTTACCGGTTATTCAATTCGTATTCTCCGAACCATCTCCACCATGTCACCACTGCTCACCCTGTGTGTCAACGCCGGTATTGTCCTGGTTATCTGGCATGGCGGGCTGGCTGCAATCCAGGGCGAGCTGACAGTGGGACAGATTGTCGCCTTTACCAACTACCTGCTGACCACCCTGACCCCATTGGCAATGATGGCCATGCTCTCCAATGCCTGGGCCAACGGTCTGGCCTCAATCAGACGTATTAAAGAACTTCTGGAGACAGTTCCTGAAGTGACGGATATGGCAACAGGCGCTGCAACACCCTTGTCTGCTCTGGGGGAAGGACCTTTGGGGGTCAGTTTTTGTGGAGTCAGCTTTCGCTACAATCAGGTTGATCCTGCAGGTAACGGTGAAAAAGGCGAATGGATCTTGTGTGACATTGACCTTGCAGTCAAACCAGGCAGCACAGTGGCCATACTGGGTGCCACCGGTGCCGGTAAATCGACTCTTATCAACCTGATACCAAGATTTTACGATGTCATCGGCGGCAGCATTCTGGTCAATGGTGTGGATATTCGAGAGCTTCGTCAACAGGATCTGCGAGCTCTCATTGCCGTGGTGCCGCAGGAAACCATTCTCTTCTCCGGCACTGTGGCCGACAACATCCGGTATGGAAAACCAGGGGCCACCTTAACCGAAGTTGAAACCGCTGCCCGTGCGGCCCAGGCCCATGACTTTATTGTACGTCTTCCCGAGAGGTATGAAACCCGTATCGAAGAACGCGGCGGCAATCTCTCCGGTGGGCAGCGGCAGCGTGTTGCCATTGCCCGTGCCATACTGTACCAACCCCGGCTGCTTATTCTTGACGACAGTACCAGCGCCCTTGATGTAGACACCGAAGCACGATTGCAGCAGGCCCTGACTCAACTGCCCTTTGCTCATACCAGTCTGCTGGTAGCACAGCGGGTAAGCACGGTACTAGCAGCAGACAGCATCGTTATTCTTGACAAAGGGAGAGTTGTCAGTCAGGGAAGCCATGAGGAACTTCTTGCGCACTGTTCCATCTATCAGGAGATCTATGCCTCACAGCTCGGAGACCCTGAGCTGTCGGCGTCGATGTTCTCAGAGGCGGTGCAGCCATGAGTCAAGAGTCGGCTCCTCGCTCAGCCCGAGCAGGTCTGGCACCGCCACGACCGGGTGCAGTCGGTCGGATCGAAACCGCAGTCAACCCGAAGGGAGCACTGCAACGACTGCTACCCTACCTGCGCCCCTTTACCATCCGGTTAACACTGGTTGCCTGCAGTATTATCTGCGCCACCCTCTGCGGACTGGGCGGTCCCTATCTGATGGGCCGGGCTATCGACCAGTGTATCAGCGCCGGGATCACCGATGGGCTGTTGCCCATTATTTCCGGTATGGCTGTTGTGTATCTGTTGGCCAATGGGTTTCAACTGGCTGCCGCCTGGGTTATGGCCGGGGTCTCGCAACAGGCTTTACAGCAGCTGCGCAACAACCTCTTTACCCATATCCAGCGGTTACCCCTGGTATTTTTTGATCGTCTTCCCGCTGGCGAACTGATGAGCCGGCTGACCAACGACATCGATGCCGTTAATCAGGCGGTCTCGCAAAACGTAACCACCCTGCTTGCCGGTACCCTGTCGCTGGTCGGTATTGTGATTGCCATGTTTGTGCTTGATTTCCGGCTGGCACTGGCCACGCTTCTGGTTGTGCCGATCCTCCTTGGCTTTACCCGTTTTGTGGCTAAATACACCCGTAAAGGCTATCGGGAGCTGCAGGAACGGTTGGGCAACCTCAATGCCATCAGCGAAGAGGCCATTTCCGGACAAAAGGTGATCAAGGCCTTTGGCCGCGACCAGGCCGTGATCGACACCTTCAGGCAGGAAAACGAACAGGTGTACCGTGCCGGAGTCTATGCCAACACCTACAGTATGCTGCTTATGCCGGTCACCGGCGTGCTCGGTAATTTTTTTGTGATTATTCTTGCAGCCCTGGGTGGCTGTCTGGCTCTGCGCGGCATGGTCTCTGTGGGAGTGATTGCCACCTTCATCACCTATGGCCAAAACTTTATTCAGCCACTGCGTCTGCTGGCCAACATCTATAACTCCATCCAGGCTGCCTTGGCCGGGGCAGAGCGTATCTTTGCCATCCTTGACACTCCACCGGAAAACGATCAGGGAAAACCCCTGCCGGATCCGATCCAAGGCGAAGTTATCTTCCAACAGGTGCAGTTCGGCTATCTGCCGGATCATCCGGTGGTGCGGGAGATGAGTTTGAGTGTACAACCCGGTCAGACCGTAGCCCTGGTAGGGCCGACCGGTGCCGGCAAAACCACGGTCATGAATCTTCTGACGAGATTTTATGAAATCAACGGCGGTCGCATCCTGTTGGATGGCCACGACCTGCGTGACTTTGCCCCTTCGGAGTTACGGCAACGGATCGGTCTGGTGCCACAGGAGACCTTCTTATTTGCCCAATCCGTAATGGAGAATATCCGTTTCGGCCGACTTGAGGCCAGTGATGAGGAGTGTATCGAGGCAGCCCGACTTGCCGATGCCGATCACTTTATCCGGCAGTTACCCCACGGCTATCACACCGATCTTGCTGAACGGGCGGGCAACCTCAGCCAGGGACAACGACAGCTGCTTGCCATAGCCCGGGCCATTCTCGCCAGGCCTTCAATTCTTATTCTTGACGAGGCCACCAGCAGTGTGGACACACGCACCGAAGTACGCATTCAACAAGCGCTTCTGCGCATTATGGAACGCCAGACCAGTTTTGTCATTGCCCACCGGCTCTCCACGATCCGGGATGCCGACCTGGTGGTGGTTATTGATGACGGCCGCATTGCTGAACAGGGCACCCATCAGCAACTCCTGGCAAAACAGGGTCTGTACCACCACCTCTACACCAGTCAGTTCAAGGGAAAAGCGATTTAACGGCACAACACACAAACTCCCCTCACTGCACAGCGATCTCAGTGAGGGGAGCGTTTCTCATCAGGCCTTTTTCATAACCAGCATGGTTGTCTGATATTCAATGACCTGCTGATCCCGCTGGTTGTATCCCTTGTTTTTGTAGATAAACAAAAACCGTTCCGGGTTTTTCGTTGGTCGAAGGTCAACAACTTCAGCATCAGCACGAAGCGTATCGCCAAACAAGACCGGAGAGGTGATCTTCATGTTGTCCACACCGATGTAGGCATAGATTTCATACCCATCCTGTGCCAGCAACTCGGCAATCGTATCCGCATGATGGACAAGGCCGTCAACCACCGAAAAAATAAGAGGCCCGGCCAGTGAACGCTCCTTAAACCAGGTGTTTTTTGCATACTCGGCATTACTGTGAACCGCCATGTTGAACCAGGTGAGCTGGTGCAGGAGGGAAAAATCGCCCTTATCCAGGGTTCTGGCGACACGACACGGAATCTTTGCTCCTGCTGTTACTGTACCCATTATCTCCTCCTTTTCATGTGTGTACTGCTGGTTTTGAGTTGACGCTTAAGCGTTGACATCAACCATGAGATGGCCGGTAATTTTTCCTGCCAGGAGCTCCCCGGCATACCGGGGGACGTCTTGCAGCGGGATGACGGTGTTGATTGTTGCCAGGGCTTCGTCGGAAATATCAGTGACCAGTCGCTCCCAGGCCGCAATTCTGCGAGGTGTCGGGCAACTCACCGAATCAACGCCTCTTAAACTCACACCGCGCAGGATAAAGGGCATAACAGTTGTCGGCAGATCAAATCCACCGGCAAGTCCGCAGGCTGCCACACAGCCGCCATACTTCAGCTCCGCCAGAATCCGCGCCAGCACAATGCTGCCGACATTATCAATGGCGCCTGCCCACTTCTGGGCTTCCAGCGGTGCCGGCGCCTTGGACCACTCCTCACCGCAGGCAACCTCCCGGGCTCCGATCTTTTTCAGATATTCATGAACGGAAGGGTCTTGCGATCGGGTCAGTGCTGTCACCTCATAGCCCAGCTTGTGAAGGATAGCCACTGCATTACCCCCCACGCCACCGGTGGCACCGGTAACAAGGATCGGCCCGCTGTCCGGCTTTACTCCGGCCTCTTCCAGCGTCATAACCATGAGCATGGCTGTGTACCCGGCAGTGCCGATGAGCATGGCCTTTCTCGTGTCCATTCCCTGGGGAAGATGGACAAGAAAATCAGATCTGATCTTCGCCATCTGCGAGTAGCCGCCCCAATAGCGCTCGCCGACACTCCAGCCGTTTAAAACAACCTTATCACCGGGTTTAAAGGCGACAGACTTTGATTCAACCACCGTACCGGCCAGATCAACGCCCGGCACAATGGGAAAGATGCGAAATATCTTGTTTCGATCGGCAAATCCCAGCCCCTCTTTATAGTTCACGGTTGAATAGTCGACCTGAATCAGTACATCCTCATCAGGCAGATCATCCACGCTCAGCTGTTTCAAGGACGAAACCAGCTCTTTACCTTCTCTCTCAACTACAAGGGCAGTAAAAGTATTGGTCGTTGTCATTGTCGCGCTCCTTTTGTGTAAACGTTTTTCTGCTGTTGTGCTGCCACCTTTTATGTACACCAGAAATCACTGTTGTCTTATAAAAAAAACACGCAAAGAACCGTCATCCTGAAAATCCGTGAAAGGACTGAACCACTGTTCAGTGCTGCTGTCGCATAAAATATACAGAAAAGAAGATTCGAAGAATATCATTGGTTTGGTTTTCCTGATAAGGAGACGTATCATGAAAGTTCATTCAATCTTCTGACAGGAGATGGAATCGTGGTTCCAGGCAAAACCGGAAGAAGTACGCTGCTTGAAAAGCATCATCCCTGGGGCTTCTCGAAATGTTGCACGTATCTCCGCAGTCGGTAGAGCGGAAACCGTAAACGGATCTATCGCATTTATTGCAAACTGAACCTGAATCAGAAACACTGGGCCGAAAAAACCGGGATGTCGATGTAGTACATTCAACCCGGCAAGCCAAATCAGAATGCATTCATTAATCGCTTTAACAAGACGTATCGAAACAAAGTTCTCGACCTGTACCTGTTTTGCAATCTGAATGAGATGAGAGAATCTGCCTGCTGGTGGAACAGCCAATATAACGAACAGCGGCACACGATTCCCCTGGGGATCTGACACCTGCGGATTGTCTGTCAAAAAACGCTGAAAACTCTATTTTTCAACTGTCTACTTGACAGATAAGCTTACGTTTGCTCCTTGCATACACAATACTTAAAAAGTTCAGGATGAAAATAAGAAATCCCAAAGCTTGTTTTGGCACGATTGTTAAAACCCTGTGCGATAATCCCGGTCATAAATGTATCATCGTAACGCCCTGTCATCTACAGCCAAACCGGATGATGAGTAAAAACGTGTGGCATACATAACCAATGAGCAACCCATGAGCCGGCAGCAAATCCAGATCTTCACCAGCGCCTTGCACATCAAGGCCACTGGATAGGCCTTCTTATACTGCCGGATAAAGTCGAACCTCAGTTGGACTCTTTCGCAAAGAAGGCCGCGGCTTTTTTTAATACTTCTCGCTCCATCTGCAGCCGCTGATTCTCTTTTTCTACCGGCAGATCTCTGCCTCGGGCTCGCGCTGGCTCTTTCCCGTCTCGCTGAGTTGCCGCTTTTCATCACGATACTCCCGAACCCAGCGCAGCGGGTCACGTTGGAAGGGCTGACACCAAGACGCCGGGCAACCTCGATGCCGCTGTAGGCCTGCTCCAAAACCAGTCGGACGGCGTCCTCTTTGAATTCTTTGGTAAATCGCTGCCTGTTTCTTTTCTCACTCATCGGACGCCTCACTTTCGGTTAACTCACTCTTAGCAGGGTGTCCGGTTGAATTAAACCACTTCACTTTTATCTAATGGAGGCGTAAAAGGAAGCCTGACAGAGCCCCTCGATAAGGAAAGGCCTACGCTAATCCGGCTCAAACCGGTTTCTGGTCTTCTTGATCGGGGTTGTTTTGACGGGATCTGAGGCTGGAAGCTCCCGCAAATTATCACGGATAAAAGCGGCAAACTTTGTGTTATCGGCATGGTGGAAGGATTCCACCGATGCTTGGATCATCTCCTTTTGGGTTATGTTCTTCCATTCGATGAAATAGCCGTTTCTGTAAGCCAGGTGGTTGATGAACTCGCGCTGCGCTCTTCCGTTGCCCTCACGGAAAGGATGCAAGGCGTTTATCTCTCCAAGATAGTAGGCGGCACGCGCACTGAACGCGGCGGCATCCACTCCTTTCAGGTAGCCTTCATCGGCCAACTTCTCGAATACTGGCCGTGCCGCGCTAACAATGTGCTTGTGATTGGCAAAATAGCTGTTCTCTTTGGCCAGATCGATGTTTCTAAGTTCACCCGCCCATTCGTACACATCACAAAAAAGATGTTTGTGAATTGCTTTGAGGTGATCGAGATCAAAACGCCCTTTGATGGGGCTGTTGGCGAGTTGAAAGCTACGCCAAGCCGCCAAAGAGGCTTCCGCCTCCTTGAGCTCTTCCTCATCCGTAAGACCAAGTTTGTTTTTCAGAACGCCTGTCTCGGGATCAAGGTAATGGTCTTTGCCCTCGTATTTTGCCATGCATAAACCTGCGAACTGTGATGCGGATACCTTCCTCAATCTCAAGCTCGCCTCGGGCCGCTCGCTTCATCTCTGCGACGACATCCGGCGGAACTTCCAACCCTTCGAGCGTTTGCTGGGCCACGGCGTTCTCCACGGCCTTCAAATTATGGCTGATTTGTTGTTCTCTCGTCATCGGCATATCCCTCCATCTTCTTAATATAACATCTTTTTAAGAAGATTTCGCCTACATTTAGATAACCAACTGATTAGACAAAATAAATCATTTTGTCTAATTATCCCTTTCCGTCCCCGCAAGAAAGTTCAAAACAAGTTGTTCAAAGGGGGTATCCGATAACGGATACAGAGGTGGCTTCACCTGTTTGGACAGCATTTTTCATGAATGGATGTTCAGACAGCATTTTTCCAAACCCGATACATACGGCATCAACAGTTATTCCGGCCCTGAAAAGGAGTCTCGGGCCTACGTGGAACTCAAAACGACCAACTGCGAAAAACATGACTCTGCCGGGTACCAGCGTGATTAAGTTGAAAAAACCAGATCATGTGCAAGAGAGCCCCTGGTCTGTAAACAGTCAGGCTTTAATCAATAAACTGACTGTTGATGACGATGAGCTGGCGCAGCCAGGACAGACCAGGTTCGTTATCTGTGCGTTCGTGCCAGATAACGATGTGGGTATGGCTTTCCAGATCAAAGGGTAAAGGAAAAGCCACCAGACCGAACATCTTGATAAAGGATGCACCCAGCCGCCGGGGTATGGTCATAAGCAGGTCGGTGCCTTCCAAGGTTGCCAAGCCGCTGGCAAAGTTGGCCAAAAAGGCTCTGACATTCCGTTCATATCCCAGTTCATGGAGTTTTTTACGCAACAGATTGTCCCTGCTGTCGTTAATACTGACCTCAACATGCGGATATGCGAGGTAGTCTTCCATGGAAATACCCTGGGGCTGTGTCGCCGACGATGCCAGGGGGTGGTTTTTATGCATAACCCCCACAAATTTATCGCTGAGAAGGTCCACAGAGCGAAAGCGTTTCGGCGCAACATTGTTAATGATAAAACATAGATCCAAGCTTCCTTCTTCCAGAAAATCAAAAACGTTCCGGTGTACATTGCTGACATCCAACCGGATACCGGGTGCAACGGCCCTCAGCTTCTGAAACAGGCGGGGAAACATGGTCGATGCGGTAAAATCGGAAGCTGCCAGCCTGAACACACGGTTTTCCCGTGCCGGATCAAAACTGGCCCGGGCAAAAATGGAATCCGCTCTGGCCAGTACATCCTTTACCGGTTCTATCAATGTCTGAGCATGCGAAGTAAGCACAAGTCCGCTTTTTCCGCGGACAAAAAGCGGATCATCCAGGGACTCCCGCAGTCTGCGCAAGGCATGACTCACAGCGGGCTGGCTCAGGGAAAGGAGGTGCGCGGCCTTTGTCACTGAGCCGGTTTCCGCCACAGCGCGGAACACCACCAGTAAATTGAGATCCTTTCCCGCCAAGGTGCGTATTGAGGCAATGGTCTCCATGCAACCCTCTTAATTCATTTTATGCATAATTTCTCTTCAGTCTATTCATTTTACATATTCCAAGATGTTCTGTAAATCATATCACAAGACCTCGCCATAATCCGGCTCATATTGAGGAAGTGATATGAACATATTATTTGCCCATTGCAGAAAAATTTTCCTGCCCTCCTGCCTTGCCTGCACTCTCGCTCTGACGGGTTGTACAAGCATGAGCAACCTCGGCCCCATGCTGGAACCCAAGCCTCTGGATCGTTACGAACTCTCCCGGAGTTTTGAAGCTATTGCTTCCGAGTGGCCCACTGACACCTGGTGGAAGCAGTATGGCGACCCCCAGCTGAACAGCATCATGCAGGAAGCTCTGGCGCAGGCGCCTTCCCTGGCCGCTGCCGCCGCCCGCGTCCGCCTTGCGGAAGCAACCGTCAGACAGAGCGGCTCCAGCCTGCTCCCCCAGATCAGCGGCAACGCCAATGTGACCCGTTCCTACCAGGAGACCGTTAGCGGTGAAGGCATGGAAAGGTGGAGCACCAACCCCAGAGCGACCCTTGACCTTGCCTGGGAGCTGGATTTCTTCGGACGTAACCGCAAGGCCCTGGAAGCGGCCCTTTCCAGCGAACAGGCTTCCAGAGCCGATGAAGCGCAGGCACGGCTGACCCTGACAGCCTCCATCGCATCCTCTTATGCCGAATTGATGGGACAGTACCGCCTGCATGAACTTGCCTTGCGAACCCTTGCCATCCGTGAAGAAAGCACCCGCCTGGTCTCACTGCGCCATGCTCAGGGTTTTGAAACCAAAGCAGCTCTTGAGCAGGCCGAAAGTACCGAATCCACGGCCCGTAGCCAGGTGATCCAGTCTGAAGAAGATATACGCCAGACCCAATTCGCCATTGCAGCCCTCATGGGAGCCGGCCCTGATCGCGGACTGCATATTCACCTGCCCGAAAGGCCCACTCTGAAAATACAGGGCCTGCCCAAAACCATTCTCTCCGACCTTTTGGGGCGCAGGCCGGATGTCGTGGCTTCCCGTTTTCAGACTGAAGCGGCCGCCTATCGGGTGGGCGAAACAAAGGCAGCCTTTTATCCCAGCTTCAATCTGACCGCCCTTTTCGGCCTTCAGTCCATCGGCATGTCCGATTTTATCGACCCGGCTTCGAAAATCGCCTCCTTCGGTCCCTCGCTTACCCTGCCCATCTTTCAGGGCGGGCGCCTTGAGGGCCAACACCTCGGCGCAAGGGCGGAATATGACGAAGCTGTGGCCAATTACGATGCCACAGTTGCCAATGCTTTACAGGAGGTGGCTTCGGCCCTGACAGGCATCCGCTCCGTCAACGACCAGACCGGACACGCCACGCTGGCGGAAGACAAAGCCCGCGAAGCCTATACACTGACCAAAACCCGGTATGAAGGCGGCCTCGCCACCTATCTGGAAGTACTGACCGCTGAAAATACCTATATCGCAGCCCGGCAGTCCTTCATTACTATTGAAACCCGCGCCTTCAGCCTGAATGTGTCTCTTATCAAGGCCCTTGGCGGAGGTATTGCAACCTCTTTCTAACCCGCCCGGTGTGCCCATGCCGGCCATCCAGGATAAGACTATAAAGGATAGACAACCATGAACCACGATACTCAAACTCCTGATACTCAGACTTCCGGTACCCAGACTCCCGGTGCCCAGCCTTCCACGGCCCCGGCTCTCCGAATCAAGACCTCGTTCAAACTTATCCCCTGGGCTGTTCTTGCCCTTACACTCGTCATGATTCTTCTGATGATCGTCCGCTGGGAATTCTTTGAAGCGTCTTCCAGGTTCCAATATACGAACAATGCCTATATTCAGGGCGATGTCACGCTGGTGGACGCCCAGATCAGCGGCTATGTGAAGTCGGTCAATTTTGCGGACTTCCAAAGGGTAAAAGCCAACGATCTGCTTGTGGAACTGATAGATGACGAATATCGCGCCACCGCCATGCGAGCCGAGGCCGAACTGGAACGGAGCAAATCCCAGCTTTTGAACCTTGACAACGAAGTAGCGTTGCAACAGGCCGCCATTGATCAGGCTCGGGCCGAGGCGGATCGCAGCGCCTCCTCTCTGGATCTTGCCAAACGCGACTATGACCGCTTCCGCGCTCTTTCCAGCACAGGTGCCGTTACCGGGCAGGAATTCGATAATGCCAAGACAGCCCTGGACGAAGCACAGGCCGCCTACCGTGCCAACAAGGCCGCCGTGGCATACGCCCAACGACAGCTTGAAGTGCTTGAGGGCGAAAGAGCCCAGCGGCAGGCATCCCTTACAGCAGCGCAGGCCGATCTGGAAACCGCGAAGATCAACCTTGCCTATACCCGCATCATCGCCCCTGTGGACGGTCAGGTAAGTTCACGCAAAATCCAGGTCGGCACACTCGTTAACCCCGGAACCCAGGTTGCCGCTCTTGTACACGAGGCTGAGCCGTATATTATCGCCAACTACAAGGAAACCCAGCTTTCTCGTATGGCCGAAGGCCAGACGGTTCTTGTCCGGGTGGACGCTTTTCCCGATGCCCCCCTGGAAGGCATAGTGGAAAGAATATCTCCTGCCAGCGGCAGCACCTTTTCCCTGTTGCCCTCGGATAACGCCACCGGCAATTTCACCAAGGTGGTTCAGCGTATTCCCGTCCGTATAGTCCTGAAGAAAGGTCAGCAGCTTACCACCTCTCTGCGCGTCGGTATGTCTGTCACCACCGAAGTCGACACCGGTAACGGAGGCCCGCAATGAGCCTTCTTCAGGCAGCAGAACACAACGGGCCACTCCCCAGGGAGCGTACTTTTTATGAAAGCCTGAAAAACGTCCTCCGGGGTGATATTCCCCTCCGACCTGTTGTTGCTGTTATCGCCGTGCTGACCGGCACCATGATGACCTCCTGGCACACCCGCCTGTTCTCCATGGCTCTTATGGATTTGCGGGGTGTATGGGGCCTCGGGGGAGATGAAGCGTCCATTCTCAGCACAGTAGCCAACGCCCTGCAACTGATGGTGGCCCCTGCTATCCCCATGGCCGTTGTCATTTTCGGGCCGCGCAAAGTTCTGCTCTGGCCGGGCCTCATTTTCGCGGCCGTCTGCATCTGCATTCCCATGGTGCAGGATCAACGCAGTCTGCTGCTGCTCAACGGTATTGCCGCCGTCACCCTGGGCTGCTTCGTGCCCGCAACGCTCACCACCATTTTCCGTTCCCTTGCCCCGAAATACTGGCTCGTCGCCGTGGCCTTCTATACCGCCCGACTGACCGTCAGCCTGCACAGTGGCGTGACCATGGCGGATTTTTATGTGGAAAACCTCGGCTGGCAGTTCATTTACTGGCAGTCGGCGGTGAGCTCCATCTTGCTTGTGATGCTTGTTCTGTTCTCTATCCCGGAACAAAAATTCAATGCCGAGGCTTTCAAAGGCATGGACAGAATCGGAGCCATCCTGATGTGTACGGCACTGACCCTCGTTTTCGCCGGACTTGACCAGGGAAACAGACTGAACTGGTTCGACTCCTGGATTATCATCGGCCTGATCGGCGGGGGCATATTCCTGTTCGGAGTCTTCCTCCTGTGGCAGCTGGTGGTTCCCAATCCTTTTGCCCATCCGCGAGTGGTCGCCCACGCAAACGTTATCGCACCCATGACCCTGGGGATATTCTACTCCCTGGTCAGCTTCGGCAGTGCCTACCTTATCCCCAATTTCTTGGGGACGGTAGGACATTTAAAAGGTATTCAATCCGGGCAGTTTCTGTGGATTATCGTTGCCGCTCAAGTTGTTCTTCTACCGGCCAGCGTATGGCTTATTCGCCGGATGGAGGCCCGGCTGGTGCTGGCTTTCGCCGTAGCCTGCATGATGGTAGGCTGTTTCATGGGCACTTTCATCACGCATGAATGGGTGGCCAGAGACTTTCTGTCCATTGTTTTCTGTTTCTCGCTGGGTACGTCTTTCGGCTTTCTCGCGGTCATGGCCATTTCCGTAGGTAACGGCAACCCGAAAGAAATTGTCAGCGTTCTCGCCTATGTGCAGATACCCCGCGTTGTAGGGCCGACTTTTGCCTCGGCTGTTCTTGCCACCCTGCTCACCAAAAGAGAAGCGATGCACGCGGCATGGCTGAGTCACTATATCGATCCAGGGCGGGAAATAGTCCGGGAAGCTCTTACGGGCGGTCTGAGCACCATCAGCAGTGTTGTCAGTCGGGAAGCTTACGTTCTGGCCTTTCGCGACGCGTATACCTTCTGCTTCTGGGCAGGGTTCGGCGCGCTGCTGCTTATCCTGCTGATGAAGCACTCCCCGCCCAACCCCATGACGCCAAGCGGGTATATCCTGCCCGCCACACCTGAACACACTGAGAGGAGTAAGCCATGATTGTCAAAAATCCCAGACAAAACGAAAAACCGGCTACCGCTCCCCTTGTCGCGCAAAACCACGACAAAAATTTTCCCATGACCTCTCTTCTTCATGAATTTTATCAAGACAGAGAAAAACGTCTACTCGCTCTTGCCACAGGGATAACCAGAGAGGGAAAAAAAGTTCCCTCGGAAAATGCCCAAAAAGCCTTTCTTCGCAGCCTTGCCGGGGAATTGGCCTTTGAAATGCTCCTGCCCCGTGATCTCCGCAGGGCCTTTTTCCAAGCCTGGCTGAGCGCTGAAAAAGACCCGGACATTCAGCAGATTCTTCGCAACGGCAACACCCGCCTGCATGAAGCGTTTTTGCGCCTGCTGAAGGAATACTTCCCTGCACAGGACAAGGATACCTTGCTTACCCGCATGGATTTCATCGTCTGCATCATGGAGGGAGCCAGAATGCGCGGCGGTATAGCGTCTCCCCCTTCTTTGGACTTTCTGAAACTGTGGTGCGACGTGCTGATTTTACTTTTCCCCACTGAGGAGGTTTCGGCGATCAGCGGTGTTGTCTCTGCCCCTCGGTTAAAGAGCTGATTCGACTGTGGTTCGAGTTCGTGGTTGCCTTACCCGCAGATTCTGCCGCTTCATGCCGGCTGCGACTGTTTTGCGATCATAAGCGTGGCCCCGGTCGTGCAGGTCAAGAATCAGCCTGGGCGAACCTGCCCGCATTTTCCGAGCTACAAAAGCATCAACAACCAGTTTGTCAAGAGCTATGCACTGTTGCTGTCGTTTTGTTGGCTACTCTCCTCGTTGCCGCCAGAGGTAGAATCCGCTGCGAGAGATGTCCAACACACGACTCATGGAAATACTCTTGAATTCGTCTGTATGGTTATGCATAAAGGCGTACTTCACTTCAGGCTTTTGGTGAAGTATGCTGCAGCATTTTTTACGATACCCAGCTCCTCGGCCTGCTCCGCCAGCTAGCGCTTGAGCCGAGCGTTTTCAACAAAAAGTCATTCTTCCACACCGCTTCGATCTTGCGCATAATGAGCCTTGCTTCGCCAGGAATACAGCCAGCTTTCATGAAGCCCTCATTGCTTAGCTGGTCGGCCATGAAAAACTCTCAACGAGTTGGAATATATGGATAAAAATTGAAAAATATAGCACTGTAAATTGCAGGATATTGCACTTTTCCCCTTCAATTTCTGGTGATTTTCGATGCAGCCGAAGAAGCAGATTTCCAGCCCCCAGTTGGACATGTTCCGCAACCGTTTGGAGAGCATTCTCAATCATCGTCATGAGTTGTACCGGCTGAGTGGGCTGATCGACTGGGGAGTGTTTGAAAGCGAGTTTGGCAAGCTGTACTCTGAGGAAGGCCGGCCGGGGCTCCCGATTCGTTTGCTCGTAGGCCTGACCTATCTGAGCCATGCGTTCAACACGTCAGACGAAGAGACGGTACGGCGGTGGGTGGAGAACCCGTACCATCAATATTTCTGCGGGGAAGAGTACTTTTGTCATGAACTGCCGATCGATCCGTCTTCGTTGAGTCGCTGGCGAAAGAGGATAGGTGAGCAGGGATCGGAATTGATCCTGCAGCTCACGATAAAGGCGGGGTTGACAAGCGGAGCGGTTGCGCCGACCAGTTTGGAGCGAGTGATTGTTGATACGACTGTTCAGGAAAAGGCGGTGGCGTTTCCGACCGATTCACGATTGTACAACCGCAGTCGGGAACGACTGGTCAAGTTGGCTGCGGTTTGGGGCATTCGTCTTCGGCAGAGTTACTCCCGTCTTGGACGTCAGGCCTTGTTAAAGGCCGGCCGGTATTTTCACGCCCGCCAAACCCGAAGAGCCCGTCGGGAGGTAAAACGGCTGAAGACCTATCTGGGCAGGGTGTATCGGGACATTGTGCGCAAGATCGAAGGGCAGCAGGCGCTTGGCCCAGTGCTTCTTCCCGAGCTTGCCCTGGCTGAGCGGTTGTTGACGCAGCAGAAACAGGACAAGAACAAGCTCTACAGCCTGCATGCACCGGAAGTCGAATGCATTGCCAAGGGCAAGGCACACAAGAAGTACGAGTTCGGGGTCAAGGTGAGCGTGGCCACCACCAATCGAGACAACTTCGTGGTGGGCATGTTGGCTGAACCTGGCAATCCCTATGATGGCCACACCCTGGGCAGGGCCATTGAGCAGGTGCAGCGGATCACCGGCTGCACCGTTCAACGCAGTTTTGTCGACCGGGGCTACCGTGGTCACAAGATCAAAGAACCCCAGGTGTTGATCTCCGGTCGCAGGCGGGGAATGACACCGCAGATGAAGAAGGAACTCAAGAGACGCAGCGCCGTTGAGCCGGTGATCGGCCATATGAAGGCGGATGGCAAGCTTGGACGCAATTACCTGCTGGGTGAGTTGGGCGATAAAATCAATGCCCTGCTCTGTGGAGCAGGGCACAATATCCGTCTTATCCTCAAGAAGTTGAGGGAAAGGTTGTTTCTTCTTTTTACCGGATTGCTTTTGGTCCTCTGGTGCCGCTTCGATGGGCAAAAAAAGGGTGCCGGAGCGATCGCCCCGGCAATATGAAAAAAGGCTTTTTCAAGGACGACTAGCTGCTGTCACAACCCCAACCTTTTCGGCAAGGGCAAGTGCTTCTGTCTTGTACTGCTGGGAATACCGCTGCCTGGTCTTGCTTGATTTTGTTTTCATTGTCATCGAACACCTCCGTTAAAGAATATACTCGCTTAACAGAATGTCCTGCAAGAACGGGCAAAATCAGAGGCGGCAATCCCCCAATTTCGCAGCAGTCTGCTGCAAAATTAGCAAGGTGCTGACATGGTTGGGGGAAAGAAAAATGTCGGCGTGGTCTTGCTTTTTTGCCAAACAACTATTATCCTACTTTTAGGATAAGTAGGGATTTTATGCTTGCAGGAGGCAAAGCTTTATGCAAAACGTTCTTGTTGGTAACGCCAAGGTGATGGCAAAAGGGCAAATCACGTTGCCCAAAGATATTCGGGAAGTGCTTGGGGTCAAAACAGGCGACAGGGTAACGCTCATTAGCCAGGACAATCAGGTGATCATAATGAATTCCGCCGTTTATGCCATGAAGATGCTGCAATCCTCGATGGAAGGCGAAGCAGCAAAGGCCGGGCTGCGCTCGGACGAAGATGTTGTTGATCTGGTCAAAAAAATGCGTTCTGAAGAACAGGACTGATGCGCTGCCTCATTGATACGAACATCCTGATTTCCGCCGCTCTGTTTCCGGACAGCGTACCGGCACGGGCGTTCATGAAAGCGGTAAGCCCGCCGCATGATGCTGTAGTGTGCGACTACTCATTGGATGAAATGCGCCGTGTGTACAACCGAAAATTCCCCCACAAGATATCGGACTTTGAACGGTTTCTTTCTCTGCTGACACTCTCGGTTGAGATTGTGTCTACGCCGGAAGAGACAGGGGAAGGTGTGAGGGATAAACAAAAAATCCGCGATCTGAATGACCGCCCGATCTATCTTGCTGCGCTGGCCGCAGGAGTTGATGGAATACTCACTGGAGATAAAGATTTCCTAGACTCCGGCATAACCCATCCAAGGATGATCACGTCGGCAGAGTTTATGCGGGTGGACTAGGGCACCCCTCACTAAGCGTTATCATTGCTGGGGAGCAAAACGCACGGATCATTTTTTGGCGTCAATATGGTTGTTTGCCGCTTACTCCTGGTAATACTAACGCAAAAATTTTGTCGGGCTTGGGAATTGGCTTGTTCTATAGAGTTTGCCCGCACTATCCTGTCGGGATTACTAACAGTTTGCCCTTTATGCTGAACAGGCCAACCTTCAAATATTATGACTTCATCAAACTGTTTCCCCTTTGCTTTGTGCATATTCATTACGACCACGCCAGATTCAGGCTTAGCTCTCAAATCAAAATGTGCCTGAACAAAAGCACGCCTGACAACTTCTAAAGCATTAAGGTAAACCCCGTGACTGAGCCAATCCTGAGAAAGCTCCTGGCGAAGCTGCGAACCGCGCTGCAGCAGGCGCAAATTGCGCACTTCGAGTGAAATTTCCCTTAGACGTGGGCAAGTTCCTTTTTCCAGAATGCCCCGGATAGTCACCCAGTCCTTGTCTGGGTCGCCAGTCAATGCGACACTACAGGCCTGCTCATAGACATTGTGCATGTTGATGAGGATACTATTTTTGCGCAGCGTCTTCCCTTTTGCGTGGGCATCCACCCATGCATCGTAGTTTTTACGTATTTTGTCTGCCTCCTGTAGAGCGCCTTGTGTCGGTTCATCGCCACCCTTACCTTGAAAATAATTACACATTAAATCAATAAATTCTTCAAAGTGGTGAGTCCCAGAATTTGGTTGCATCAATAAAGCAATTACCTCTGCTCCAAGAATAGCAGCTTCCATTTCGATAGCAGCAAAATGAGGGATCACAGTCAACTTTGCTGGAGGTTGCAGAAAAGCCTCAGAAACTAATCGTGTCATTTTTTTTGTCGGAACAAGAATCGCCAAGGACCATCCAGAAATTCCCTGGTCAATAAGGCGTTTGCGGGAGCTATAGACAGTTGTTATCAGCTTTGTCATGGCCGGATCTCTGCTGGGAGTAAAAGGAGCTATTCCAATACCATTATAAGCATTTTTTCTGAACTTCCCGGCGAGGACATCCCTCCCAAACATAGCGATTTCCGTATCGCCACTTCGATGGTTATCATCTTTAAGGTCTACTTCTATAGGAATAAAGGTTTCTCGGAAGTGATCAAGGCGAGCGGGATCAGCGCCAATCCAATCGTAAATACGTTGTTCTGGATCTGCTAAAGCGAGCAACCTGCAACCGCCCCCTAGTTTTTGCACCACACTCCACTGTGCGGCGTTAGTATCCTGAAATTCATCAAGAATAATTGTTGGATATCTGCTCGCAATTAAATGGCATATTCGTTTGCTACCTTGAAGAATCTGGTACGTGTTCGGTGCGTATAGATCGAAGCAAACTTTTCCTTCTTCTTTTGCTAAGCGTAGCAGTTCTGCTGCTTCGGCATTTTTTTTCTCTAGCTTTTGTATATCGGTAAGTTTTCTGGACGGGAAAGCTGATCTAATTACTGAAAGTGCGATTGCCTCATTCGGTGGAGTAAGAACTTTTATCCTGCGTGGTAGCCCTATAAGATAACCATATGTTTTCAAGATACGCCAAAAAAATGAATGATATGTATCTACAACAATAAAACTTTTTTGTTCTTTTGGAATTTTTTGCTCATATTCAATAGCTTCTATTACCCGTGAAACAGTTGCGCGAGCGAAACTAAGAAATAGGACTTTTTGCCCAGGCAAAAGATTTTGACTGGCAATCTGCGAGGCTTTTAGAATGGATATCGTCGTTTTGCCTGAGCCTGGCCCCCCAGTGACAAGTAAATGTCCATCTGCCTGCATTATAGCAGTCTGACCTTTAGTGAGGTTCATTGCCATCAGCTTTCGGAGTAAGCTCCGGTTCTGGGTCAACACAGTGGCAAGCACTAGCCGGGGCACAAGCGTTTTTCAGTTCTATAGCCGTATTTCGAATCCATTCGGGAATTTCATCTAGGCTCCTTTGAGAGAGGAAATCCGCGATGCCCCAGCAGCCTTTCGCCCAAATAAAATATTCTTGTAGAGCACAGCACACATTGTTCTCGGGGTCGGGGAATCGTTGAGTTAAATGCTGAGGCCAGCAGAGTTGCTTGCAAAATGCTTTTAAAGACTCCTCTGTCGCTCCTTTGAGAACCATATTCTCAAATCCTTTTTCATCATGCATGAAAAGTTGTTCAACATGCTCCTCAATCAGTTTCTTATTTGTCTCTCCTTGCTTATCGCAAAGAGCGAAGGTCTGCTTTCCTAATTTTTTAAAGAGTTGCGCTACACCAGGGATATCTGTTTCGCCACCGGCATCAACGACACAAACCCCCAAAGCCTCAAGTGACGAATATGTATCTGGTTCAAGTTCGGCAAGAAGACGGCAGGCAGCAGGAAACGCCGACGCTTCTGTCGCTCCCTCCACGATGAGGACTCGGCGAGCAAGTAATCCTTCGCAAAAACGGATACGAAAGTCTTGCCTGTAACGCTTAGGCTTCACATTCTCCGGGAGTACAATGCTTTGTTGGGTTAGGAGCCCTTCGCTATCTCTGGAAAGAACAACCGTTTCTTTTATTGTAAACTCTTCCAGCACATACGGGGAATGAGAGGTAAAAATGGCTTGAGAAGCTAATTTACGAACTTCATGGACTATGCGTTTTTGCGCGTAAGGTGGAATTGCTGTCTCGGGCTCCTCCATAGCAAATATGACGTTTTGCTTATTTTCAGCAATCTGTGACAACATTGCCAAAACAAGCATATTAATTGTTCCCGTTCCCTGGCGATAGAATGGAGCTGCATGGTCACCGTCACCAGTTGCAATAAACGCTGTAATAGTTTTTCGTAAATGCTCTCGAGTAAGATTTGATACTCGTAGATGTGGTTCGACTCCCCATTCTTTAGGAACATATTTTTTCAATGCAGCGTTAATGCTCTCAAGTATTGGAGAAATTCCTAATTCAGGGTCACTTCCGACCGGTAAATTCGCAAGTGTATTTAGCGTTGCTTCCCACATTTGTGGCCTGACCTCATTTAGGCGCAATATGATGTCGAGCAAGCTACCTCGCTCTAAGCTTAGAGCGCGGGAACCAGTGCGAAGAGAGCGAAGGTACAAAAAACCGCATAGTTGTTTATGTCTTTTGTTAAACAATGCGGGATTATCATCTTCAAGCAGGCTACGAGTAAAGTATGTTTTTCCATCAAAATCATCTTCGTCTTTATCGTATGACCCGATAAACGTAACGCGAAGCACTTCTGAAATCGTGGGGGTGTCTACACCCTTAGGATCTGCCTTGTCATATAACTGATTCGTTTTAGAATCCCAAAATTCGATATAATCGCCAAACTTATTTTTCTGTTCACCGTTAAGGGCAGCAATAATGACTTCAATCTCAATTTGAGGCACTTGCTCATCTGTCTCTATGTTAGATACTGCCTCTGTGCGATTACCATCAGTTTTTTCAGCAGGCGAATCAGCGGTAATCTCCCTCTGGGGTTTCAGTGTATATTGGCCTCTAAAAAAATCATGCTCGTCTATGACAGGCTGTCGGTGAAGTCGATCAGGTCCAAGAACGAGATCGAGCGCTTCTAATACCGTTGTTTTACCGACATTATTATCGCCGATAAGAACTCCATGGTGAGGTAGCAACAAGGAAGAATATTTCACTCCACGGAAATTATTTATTTTTATGGACACGACTCGCACAGAATCTTTCTCCTGTTTTAGACCGTCATGGTTTTGTAATTTGCAATGTTTTTCCGACGCATAGTTATTATGGGATAATTTATCGCGCAAGACAAGAGCCCCTTTTTTATGGGGTATTTAACTCCATTTTTTATTTCATTGTGTTGTTTATTTTTGCCTCCTGGTTTTTATGCACGACACCTACGAGCCAACTATGCGACACTTATTTTTTGTGGCGCTGGCATAGCACTGGAGCAAAACCGCTTATTGGAGAATCCAGGGCGGAAAATTCGATTTTGGCAGGGGGGACAAGGCCAAGGACAGCCCGAAAGTCAGGAGAATTCCATACGGCCAGACGCGCAAGCTCTGCTATGCGTATCTGTCGGGGCTGTAGTCGGCGGGCAGTCCAAGTTCCGCGTTTGTTCGTCGTTGACACTCGTCTGATTCGAGATCGGCAAGCATGTATTTCGCACACATCATGTTCCAGTGCCGTGAAAGCTCCTCTCGTCTTTCTTGTTCGGCCTTGGAGCGTTGAGGTCTGGCTGAAAAATGATTTTTAAGCCCTATGGTCACTCGGCGCATGAAATCCGTTATCTTTCGTTGCGCTTTCATGGCTCGGCGCTGCAATTTTTGTGTGGCCCTGGCTCTTTCTCTCTGGAGCATCGGCCAAAGTTCAGAAATTCAAAAAAGAGCTCGGTCACAACGCGAATGGCCGATGCCGGAGTCACGGACGATGGTTCGCATGTCTATGTCGATAAAGCCGTTTTCCAGCATGGATGTTCCAAGACAGAGAGAAGCAAGGTCAAGGTGGGACAGGATTGTCTCAATGACAATTTGGTAAGCCTCTCTGCCCTCTGAGCTCGTTTTCCGGTGTGGGTGCGATTGGAGATTGGAGCACAGCTTGCATTTCTTTGGATGGAAGCACCACGCCTTTGCGTATGGAGTTGACCGAAGAGAGGTTGAGATTGCGGGAATCGTCTCCACAGCGGCTCCCGTTCATTCTTCCACCCCAAGGGAAGGGAAGCGTTGCTTTCATCAGTCATAGTGACAAGCACATGAGGGCGTAAGGTCCCACGCGCAAAGGATTTGACATCCTACTTTGCAGAGCTCTTACCAATGACAATGGTCTCAATGCAGCCACATCCGACTGTGCTGTGTTAAGCACAATATCGTCCTGATTGATACTCAAGAAGCTTTATAAAACAGCAGTAAACGAATATGTTTTTTCGCAGTTGCAGCGCACAAAAAAAGCACCTGGCAAGTGCTTGCCAAGTGCTTGAAGTATGGAGCCGATAAGCGGACTTGAACCGCTGACCTACTGATTACGAATCAGCCGCTCTACCAAACTGAGCTATATCGGCGTACAGGGCGGGAAGAGCTTGAAAAATGTGGTTTAAGGATTTTTGATGTAGCAATTTTATGCTATAGTGTCAAGGATATGAATTACACTTTTCTCTGGATACTGACATTTCTGCTGGTGCTCTGCAGTTGCCAGAACAACGAGGTTGAACCGCCAACACCTCAGAAGCCCGCTTCAACTCAACAGTCTGCCGCACCGGTTAAAACCGGATGCCGGGAGTGCCACGACACCATCAGGCTGGATGCTGCCCATCAACTGGCCTGTACCAGCTGTCATCAGGGTGTTGACCAGCAAAGTGATGCAGACCGTTCACATGCCGGTCTGGTGGCCCGTCCCAGTCATCCCGACCACATGCAGAAAACCTGTGGCAGCTGTCATGCCGAACAACTTGCCACCGCTGCCAAATCACTGCATTTCACCCTTGCCAATAAGGTGAACACGGTTCGTCACCACTTTGGTGCCCAGAACACCCTGACCACGCCCCTGGACATCCCCCAGAGTGCAACCATTGATAGCCCTCTGGCCCTGGCCGACGATATGCTGCGCCGCCGATGCCTGCGTTGTCACGTCTACTCAGCAGGTGATGACTATGCAGCTGTTACCCACGGCACTGGTTGCAGTGCCTGTCATCTCCCCTTCAAGGACGGCTCGTTGCACAGCCATGCCTTTACAGTGCCCACGGATAAACAGTGTTTAAGCTGCCATTACGGCAACTATGTGGGCAGTGACTACTACGGCCGGTACGAACACGACTACAACTGGGAGTATCGCACCCCCTACACCACGACCACTCCGGGAAATGTACCGGATCGACCCTATGGTGTTGAGTGGCACGAGCTGTCAACAGACATTCATCACCAGCGCGGGCTCAGTTGCATTGACTGTCACCAGAAGATAGGCCATGGAACGCCGATAGCCCTCACCTGCCGAACCTGTCACGGCTGGCAACCGGGCCAGGCTGTACCGGCTCTGACCAATGTGAGTGTACGCAACAAAACCCTGGTTGTCCGCAGTCGGACTGCCGACAAAGAGCATCTGGTTCCACTGCTGCAGCACCCGGCTCACAAACAGTACGGGCAAAAGGTGGCCTGCCAGGTCTGCCACGGCCAGTGGAGCTACAACGACGGTTCCACGCACCTGCTTTTATCTCAACACGAAGACCACGACGCCTGGGACAGGCTGACTGTACAGTCAAGTTCTGAGGTGGAAGCGCTGCTGGAACACAACCTCCACTATTCAGACGAGTGGCCTCTGACCATGCGCGACGGTTTAACCGGCACAGCCAGGCCGGGCATCTGGTACCAGGGGTTTAGCCAACGGCGTTGGGAGCAGATGGAGATTCACCAGGACAGTGACGGCATCATCAAGGTGTTCCGGCCTATCCTTGATCTGCACCTGTCCATGATTGAAGCCGACGCCACCGTACCCTTTGACAACATCACCGGTCAAGGCAAGGGGCTTCGGCCGTACACACCCCACACCACCGGTCCGGCGGGCCTCTTCTATCGTGACCGTTTTCAGCACCTGCTTCCGAAAAACACTCCGTAACCACATGTCTGCCTGCTCTGTCTTTCGATCCTGTATCCACACCTTTGTACTCTGCCTGGTACTCTGCCTCGGGTTCGGCTGTGCAACAAAACAGGCTGAGCCGAAAAAAGGTGTGTCCGCACCGGGTAAGAAAAAATCCAGGATGCCGGCCACCCAGCGACCCTACGTTATCAACGGTATCACCTACTATCCGATTCCATCGGCAACAGGCTATGTTGAACGAGGTATAGCCTCATGGTACGGCAAACCGTTTCATGGCCGCAAGACATCCAACGGTGAAACCTACAACATGCACGCCGATACAGCGGCTCATAAAACCCTGCCCATGAACACCATGCTGCTGGTGAAAAATCTGGAAAACGGGCGTTCCACCACTGTGCGTATCAACGATCGCGGCCCGTTTGTTCAGGAACGCATTATTGACCTGTCGTATAACAAAGCCCAGGAACTGGGTGTGATCGGTCGGGGGACCGCCCGTGTGGAGATCGTTGCTTTAGGCGCCCAGCAGGTGGAAGAGCAGCCCCTGGTGGCTGCCAAAACCGGCAGCAGGACAGGTGAAGAGGTGAGCAGGCCCAAACCAAAAATCAAACCGCCGCCCATCCCGGACTTTGACAAAGGCAACTTTTATGTACAGGTGGGCGCCTTTGTACAGGTTGAAAACGCCAGGACTCTGGCCAAGGCCTTTGCCAGACGGGGTCGTGATGTCATTATTCAGCAGTATCCGGCAGCCGGCATGAACCTGTACAGGGTGATGATCTTTGCCAGCACCTCACTCAAACAGGCAAAAGTGTATGAACAGGGGTTGAAAAACGAGGGATTCCGGTACGCTCTACTGCTGGCTCGCTAGACGCTCACACTCAAAACCACGGACTGTGGTGATGAAGCTGTGGATACGATGATGATTTTTCAGCCCTGGTGCATCTTCCAGACCTGAGTTGGCATCAACCCCGTAGGGGGTGACCTGTTTGAGTGCGACTCTGATATTCTTCAAGTCAAGACCACCGGCCAGAAAGAAGGGCCGATCCAGCTGCAGCTGATCGATCAGAGACCAGTCAAATCTTTGACCGGTGCCGCCGGCCCTGCTGTGCTCATAGGTATCAAGCAGATACCCGTGAACCGCAGTCCTGTAAGGGGTAATATCTGCAGACGTGCTGTGCGTGCCGACTCGAACGGCCTTGATTATCCGGCAGGATGCAGCGCTATCAGCCAGTTGCCGGCAGTAGTCCGGTGGTTCCGCACCGTGCAGTTGCACATGGGTCAGGCCGCACGCACGGACAGTACGAACAACCTGCTCCAGCTTTTCGTCCACAAACACACCCACAGCGGCAACCAGGGGCGGCAGTTGTCTGATGATATCTTTTGCCGCCGACAGCGAGACGGCCCGGGGACTCTTTTCATAAAAAATAAACCCCAGGGCGTCAACACCGGCTGTTGCAGCACAAAGTGCGTCAGCAAGGCGGGTCATCCCGCAGATTTTGATACGGATACGATCGGGTGCGCTCATACGGCCAGAAAATTCTGCAGCAGTTGATCCTTCTGCCCGGCCCGCATCAGACTCTCACCGATCAACGCAGCCTTGACGCCGGCCTCTTTTAAGCGCTGCATATCAGCAACCGATCTGATTCCCGACTCACTCACCACCGGAACACTCGCCGGTATCATCGGCAACAGTTGAAAGGTGGTTTCCAGGCTGACTGAGAAATCATTCAGATTACGGTTGTTGATACCAATGAGCCGGGCACCGCTTTGAAGAGCTGTGTTCAGCTCCTGTTCATCATGCACCTCAACCAGAACATCCATGCTATGTGATTCGGCCTGCAGGCGGAAATCGCGCAGCTGCTCCTGTTCTAAAACAGCGGCAATGAGCAGAATCGCATCGGCACCAACCACCCGGGCCTCTTCAATCTGCAGTGGATCGATAATAAAATCCTTGCGGAGCACCGGCAGCTCGACCGCCTCCCGCACCAGGGGAATAAACATGAGCGCCCCCTGAAAGAAATCAACGTCGGTTAACACCGATAAACAGTGGGCACCACCGTCCTGATAGTTGCGGGCTATGCGTACCGGATCAAAATCAGGTTCAATAACCCCTTTGGAAGGTGAGGCTTTTTTGGCCTCAGCAATAATCGCCACCGACGGTGTTGCCAGCAGTGCCTGTAAAAAGCCGCGAGGAGGGGCAACCGGTCGCTCCATCACCGGTAAACCATTTTTCTTAAGGACAGCCACCTCTTCATACTTTCGAGCGACAATGGCATCAAGTATCATATAAACCTCACCCTTTGCTGAACTGGATCAACTGCTCGAGTTTATCGAGTGCGGCACCGGAGCTGATGATTGTACGAGCCAGGTCTATACCCTCAAGTATTGATTCGACCCGGCCTGCGGCCATCAGGGCTGTACCGGCATTGAGCAGGACCATATCAAGTTTGGCGCCTTTTTCTCCACCCAGCACGGCCCGAACCTGTCTCCCCGACTCCTCTGCGGTCCGCCCCCCGCGAATGGCAGCCATGGGTGCGGTGTGCAGGCCAACCTCCTCAGGGGTCAGCACCGAGTTGGTCACCCTGCCTTTGGAGGCATCGGCAATGTGTGTTGCCCCGGTAATAGTCATCTCATCCAGGTTGCCTTCTCCCCACACAATGATCACACGCTGCATGCCAAGCCGTACAAAAACCTCGGCCAGTACAGTGGTCAGCGGCAGAGAAAACACGCCGGTCAGTTGAACATTGGTCCCGGCCGGATTGGTCATGGGACCGAGAATATTGAACAGGGTACGGATACCGATCTCCTGCCTGGGCCTGATGGCATGCTTCATGGCACCATGGAGCATGGGGGCGAAGAGAAAACCAATGCCGACCTCCCGCACACAGGCTCCCACCTTTTCCGGCGGCATTCTTAAATCAACGCCCAGTGCTTCAAGCACATCCGCACTGCCACAGTGTGAAGAAGCGGCACGGTTGCCGTGCTTGGCCACCGGAATACCGGCAGCAGCGACAATAAAGCTCGTGGTGGTTGAAACGTTAAAGCTGCCGGAGCCGTCACCACCGGTGCCGACGATATCCATAAGCACCTCACCGGCCCGGGTATTCACCCCGGTATCAATGAAGGTTGCCTTCTCCCGCATAACCCGGACCGCACCGACAATTTCATCGATACTCTCACCCTTCATGCGCAGGGCGGTCATAAAGGAGCCGATCTGCGCGCTGGTCGCCCCGCCGCTCATGATCTCCTGCATCACCTCGACCATCTCCGGCTCGGTTAAATGTTCCAAAGCAACAACTTTGGCAATGGCCTCTCTAATCATGCTCTCCCCTCACTGTTGCAGGATGATTTTCAGGATCGCTTTCGTACAAGCTCTTCGTAGTCCGGACGGAGAAAATTGTGGAGCAGACGCCCCCCGGACTCGGTCATGATGGATTCCGGATGAAACTGCACACCTTCAACCGGCAGTGATCTGTGCCGAATCCCCATAAGTTCACCTGTATCGGTGCGGGCAGTGGCCTGCAGACATTCGGGAAGCGCTTCATCGACAATCAGCGAATGATACCGCATACCGGCAAAATGAGCAGGCAGGTCGGTAAACACGCCGCGACCGTCATGGTCGATCGGACTGGTCTTCCCGTGCATGAGACGAGAGGCCCGGATCACTCTGCCGCCAAAGGCCTCGGCTATGGCCTGATGTCCTAAACAGACACCCAGTACAGGGATATGCTGACTGAAATGAAGGATAGCGGCCATGGATATCCCTGCCCTGGCGGGTGTCCCCGGACCGGGAGAGATGAGCAGTCGATCCGGACGCAGTGCCTCTATTTCGGTCACAGTCACCGCATCGTTACGAAACACACGGATCTCAGGAGACTGCCCATTGGCAAACGTTTCGGAAGGAGCGGCGGCCAGGACCTGTACAATGTTGTACGTGAACGAATCGTAGTTATCAATGATGACGATCATGGCTCAGAACCCCTTCTCCGCCAGTTCCACAGCACGCCGAAGCCCCATGGCCTTGTTGATGGTCTCTTCGTATTCACTCTGAGGATTGGAATCGGCAACAATTCCTGCCCCGGCCTGAATCCAGAGATCCTGTCCGTGCAGGATAAAGGTGCGGATGGTGATACAGAAATCCATGTTGCCGGAAAAACCAAAATATCCCACAGCCCCTGCATAGGGTCCGCGACGGTCCACCTCCAGCTCGTCAATGATCTCCATGGCCCGTACTTTGGGTGCACCACTCACGGTCCCGGCAGGAAAACAGGCGGATAACACGTCAAACTGATCCATGCCGGGCACCAGGGTACCGTGTACTCCGGAAACCAGATGCATGACATGACTGTATCGCTCAACCACCAGGAGATCACGAACCGTCACTGAACCGGTCTGTGCCACCCTGCCGACATCATTACGACCGAGATCAACCAGCATCAGATGTTCGGCCCGTTCCTTGGGATCAGCCAGCAGCTCCTGCTCCAGGGCATGATCCTCTGCTGCTGTGATCCCTCGTTTGCGAGTACCGGCAATCGGCCGCAGTTCAATATTGCCCTCTTCCAAACGTACCAGTATCTCCGGCGATGAACCGATCAGCACGGTTTCTCCCTGGCTGAGATAAAACAGGTAGGGGCTGGGATTGATGTGGCGCAGGGCCCGGTATAAAGCGAAGGGGTTGAGGGTGGATGTGCAATGAAATCGCTGCGAGAGCACCACTTGGATGATATCACCGGCAAGGATGTACTCCTTGGCTCGTTCCACCATGGACACAAAACCGGCCTCATCCATATTGGCGGTAAATTGGTGCGGGGTAACGGCCCGCTCCTGGGAAATGCATCGGTGGTCAACAGGTTGCCGCAGACGATCAACAACAGCATCGATCCGCTGACAGGCATCCGCATACAGATGAGCCGCATCTTCCGAATCTTCAGCCCAGACATTACAGACAATGGTCAGCTTCTGCTGCACTGCATCGTGGATGAGAACCATCCTCGGTATCTGAAAGGAGGAATCCGGCAGATCACCGGGACGATGCGGATCCGGCAGATGCTCCATGAACCGGACCATATCGTACCCAAGAAAGCCGACCGCCCCTCCGTAAAATTTGGCCGGCCCCGGAGTGTTGGGTACGACAAAAGAGGCCAGCAGACGACGTAACTCTTCAAGAGGATCAACCCCGGACCGATGCTCGTTTTTTTCAGCATGCCCGGGAAAACTGACCTGCACCTGATCACGAACAGTGGTGAAGATAAGCAGAGGATCAAACCCGACAAAAGAATAACGCCCCCACTTCTCCCCGCCTTCCATGGACTCAAACAAAAAGGCATACGGATCACCACCGGCAATCTTGGCAAACAGGGTTAGCGGTGTATCAAGGTCGGCAATAACAGTACGATAGACCGGAACGAGATCGAAATCTTCGATCAACTCTACAAAGGTACGCTGTTCGGGAAAATACATGGAGAATCTGCTGAATATCAGGAGTTAACAAACGGTAGATGCAGGTATCCGGGGGTCCACCGGCCCTGTTGCGGCAACATACCCTTTACCGTCTTTTCCCGTCTCTGGAAAGAGTCGGACAAAAGCCTTGCTCATCTCTTCAAAAACCAGGGCGGTACGTCAGAAGTAAAAAGGCCATGGGAATGCACTGCACCCATGGCCTATGAATGTGAAGGAGACAACAAATATGTTGTTGCTTCAGGCAAGAGGCTGCATCTTGTTCACTCTTTTAGTCAGGCGGGAAACCTTACGAGCAGCAGTGTTCTTGTGCACAGTTCCTTTGGTTGCTGTCTTGTATATAACCGGGATGGCTGCCTGCAGAGCTGCTTTCGCCTGTTCTTCAGATCCGGAGACAATTGCCTCTTCCACTTGACGAATAGCGGTTTTCATTGTCGATTTACTCATCCGGTTACGCAAACGGCGTACTTTAGACTGACGATCTCTTTTCTCTGCTGACTTATGATTTGCCATGAAGACTTCTCACTCCTTTAAACACAAAAATAGTAAAAGCTAACATTTAAAACTGTTTTTTATACTGAAGAAATAAAACAATGTCAAGTTTACCGCACCTATTTTTAACACCTGAATTTCCAGGTATCGACATAACCGGCGCAGTCCGTATCATCGTCCCTTTTCCAGGTATTCTCATCAATGACTGTTCAGCCCTGACCATACTCAGTCATGATCGGCAAGGATTCTGAGTCGCGTTTCGATCAATGCGCGTCGTGCTCGGTAAAACGTTTACCGAAAAACCGCTCCCCCTGGAGAAAGGCAATACCGGTAAAACCGATACCTGCCAAAACCACAATCCACTCCCATCCGGAGGGAGTATAATCCAAATAGGTTGGTAAATCATCATACCCAAGATACTGCGGTACAAACTGACCACCGGTCACCATGTTCAAGCGGGCGACGAACATGCCCACCAGACTCATCAACGCTGCCGCAGACATGGCAAACAGACTCTTCATCCGTGTGAGGACAAGCAGCACAACCGGAGCTGCAAGGCCGACCCCAACCTCAAGCCCCCAAAAACTGATTGACATGGGCCCCTTGAAAAAGGCATCTGCAGCAACACGTCCATCGCTGACACCACCGACATAGAAGGAAGCCATCCGCCAGAAGACACCAACAGCAACCAAAACAATCATCAGCAACAAAACCTTACCCGCAGCCTGCACACCGGCAAACACCGCCGGCTCCATCTGTCGGCGACGGATGATATAGGCCAGATGCGTAAAGAAAATAGCAGCTGCCGCTCCGGAAAGAAAGGCACAGGCGAGAAAGAGGACAGGCATTTGCGCCCCATACCAGAAGGGCCGGGCAGCCAGTGTGGAGAAAACTCCACCAAGGCACGTGTTAGCGGCAACCTCGGCAAGGGCGCCGAAAACACCGAGTACCAGGGCCAACGTGTAGTGCTCGGTTAAAATCAGCCAGAACTCAAGAAGGATGAACCCGAGAGCCATACCGTACAGGGTGCCCATCCACCAGATATTCGAAGTAACATTTGGTGAGATGACGTTGTAAATAGCCATACGCCAGGGGTTTTCGATCTCCATGCCGATGACGAGAAAGCCACTGAGAATAGTGATCAGGGAGATCCACACCATTCGGTTGGCCAGCGGTGCGAGCTTATTACCGCCGAATATATGACTTATCGCCGCCAACAGACACAGACCCGTTGAAGTGATGGCAAAAAACGCATAGGTGGAGATCAACAGACCCCATGGAACCTCCCGGGTGTTGTTGAAAATATGCTCATGACCAATAATAAACCCGGCTAACCCGACACCGACGCCGACCAGCAACATTAAGCCGAAAAAAAACGACATCATTTTTACCAACGAATTGGCCACTTCAGGTTCAGCGGTGATATCCAGGGAAAATTGCCTTGCCATCTTTTGCCTCCTTTACGATCTCACAGAGTCTGTCTAAACAACGGGTATGGTCACGGCGACTCACCGGTTGTCACTCGTTAACCAAACGATCGACAGGGATTTTCAATCATCTGATCCGGAGGAACACTGTGCGTCCTCCTCGTCACTTCAGCAGAAAAGGGGAATCCGATAAAAACTGTACCGCTCCGCAATAAAAATTACACAAAAAACAGTCGATTACAACAGAGTTTTTCACAAAAAAGGCGAACCTCGTGGTCCGCCCTGGAAACTGACTAGAGGTAAAGACTCAGCCCTTTTTCTCAAAGTCGCCGTTCTTCTTTTTGAGCATCTTCTCAACCCCTTTGATACCGATGTGACAGGTTGTACACCGGGTGTTGGCGGCAAAGGCTATGTTACCGTTATGGCAGACACCACAGTACTGCCCTCTGTACATGGCCTGCATGTGAAACTTGTGTGCGGTTTCCTCGGCTGCCCCAATACGCATTTCAAATTCCTTGTCATGACAGCTTGCACAGTTCAGCCCCATGTCCACATGCCCTTTATGGTCAAACACAACCCCTTTAACCGGGCGGTTGAAGACGATGATTTCCGGCTGTTGCATATCACTGCCGTGACACACCTTACATGATTGCTGACCGGTGGTGCTGAAGGCAGCATCACCGTCGTGGCAGGCACCGCAATATTTGCCGGCATCGAACGAGGTGTGATTGTAATCGCCCTTGGCCTTGCCCGCCCCCCGTTTACGTTCAAACAGGCTGGGATGACAGCTTTCACAGGAGATACCAGCCGTTACCACGTGGGAATTATGGCTGAACATGTCTTTAACGGCCTCCATGATAACAATCTTGGTGTCCCCAAACGATTCGTACTCTTTGGCAGCTGCGGCCTCTTGAGCCGGCTCGGAAGGAACGGTTGCATCCTTGTCTGAAGCAAATAATATTCCCGCCGCAAAGATCACACCCCATGCAGCCATCAACAATGTTTTTCCCTTCATGGTTTTTTCTCCTTTCCCCTTTAAACGTCCAAAACCACATTCATATAAAAAACGTTCGGCAAAGCTCCGGTTTCAGGCCGGAGCACCCATACCGTTGTCTCCGGCTGGTGCACCAACTTATACACTTCACTTTCCGGATCGTTAAGGTCGCCGAAAACTCTGACATCAGCAGGACACGCCTCAACGCAGGCCGGGTCTTTCTCACCTTTGCTCAGGCGGGTATCAAGGCAGAAGTTACACTTATCAATAGCCCGCGTCTCTTCATTGTAGTACCGGGCATTGTACGGGCAGGCGGCCATACACGTTTTACAACCGATACACTTCTTATTGTCCATGACCACAATGCCTGTGGTTTTGTCCTTATAGGTGGCCACTGTTGGACAAACACGGACACAGGGTGGTTCGTTGCACTGGTTGCACAAAATAGGCATGAAGATGGTCTCCTGTTCTTTCGGCCCGATATGACGGGTCCGCTCCAGGATTTTCGTTCTCCAGCCATACGACGGCACATTGTTGGTTCGCACACAGGCGTCCATGCAGAGTTCGCAATCAATACACAGATTTTGCCGCATAACCATGCTGTAATGAGGCTTGTACGGATAGTCGGCATTCTTCGGAATCGGACCGGTGACAGCTTCTGCACGACGAATCGAGGTCAGCGACAGTATGGTCCCCCCCATGAACAATCCGGTGATGGCGAGTCCGGCGCGTAAAAATGCACGACGCTCCAGCAGAGGAAGGTGATCCACCCCTTCATTGGTTAATTCTTCCAGCTCCTTAATGTTCATTTCACACCTTCAATAAAAAAGTAACGAAAAGACTTTGGTATTCAATGCAGCATCCTGTGGTTGCAGCCGGTAAAATGAATGATTCCTCATTTAAAACGTAACGTGCGACCATACCGCAAAACCATGAGAAGAGCAAGTTCTCAAATGTATACAGACTCCGACTCAATGTACCTTTATTCCGGTTTCACAGGATCTGCACCACCGGGGAGACAGGCAGGAACAACAGAGTTTTCAAAAAGACGTACATCGGCCCCTCTACCACACTTCTGCTGCACCCCTCTTGCGACGTCACCCCCTTCATTGCCGGACTGCTCACATTGGGATACTGTTGAATCTTCCTGAGCCTTCAACAAAAAGCACTGATAGCCCGCTCAAATTTAGTCGGAATGAAGCAGATGTAAACAACAAAGTATTGAAAATCACCCGCTGTTCTGAAAAAAGGTTTTCTGCATCGTCACAGACAGATCATCTTTCAGGTGGCCTGCCTGAGGTGACCTGAATAACACCACGGGTACCGATACACTGTTTCCTGTATCAGAGGGGCACACAGTTGTAATCCGTGCCGCCCGCCGGTACCGGTCGACGAAAAATACGCTATCTGCTCCGGCATCTGTCTCTTGCACCGGACTGCCAATCAGCGGCGATGCTGTCTCCACTTCCATGGAGGAACCGGGGCTGATCTTTGCCAGAGCCCGATTCTGTTTGTCCGGGCAACGCCTTCGATGTCACGCAGCTGACGACAAAGGGGCTGTTTTTTGCAGTAACGGGGATACACCCAGGCCAACCCTCGCCGGACAAGCTCAACATTGAGTATCTGCCCCCGGAACGTCACCAGGCCGACCGTTCGCCTGTACTGATCAGTACCCATTGGTTGTATCCGCACCTTTTGACCGAGAACCATCTTTTGTACCGTCTTCTTGGCGGCAGACGCATAGGGCTGGTTGTATTCGGGACAATCAATGCCGTACAGCCGGACCGTGACTGTTCGCTTTTTCTGTTTCACCAACATTGAGTCGCCATCAAGAACTTTCGTCACCACACCCTCCCAGGCACCAACGGTTGTTGCCCACAAAAGCACCCAAAAAAGGATCAGCACTTTAAAAAATCCGACCAACAACCGCATAGGCTCAGCTTGCCTGTCAACTAAAAGTAGAGGAAGAACAGCGTCTGTCACCCCAGCGCCGTCAAAATAATGACACGTTTGAGGGCAAGTCTCTTGTACATCGAGGTTCATTTATGATAGCATATCAGAAAATCGTATTTTTATGGCTTTCTGTTACGTCTGATTCACTTCTGGTGCCCATGAGCAACAGTCATGGATTTTCAGTCGTACAGGCAGAGACGGTTTTATTGAAAATATGTTGATTGTCAACACAGATACACGTTCGATGCGCAAACCGCGGGCAACCCCTTGTTTGTCATAATATTGACATGAGAAAGGCCGGCGATGAGCCCTTGGGGACCGTTTTTCTGTTGATGCCCCGTACAGCAGAAACAAGCAAAGAACACACGTCTGATCACGTATACACTTGTGGAGATACCTTCCAGATACGCCATGTCCAGTGATATGTTTTGCGGCATAATCGGTCGAAGCCCAGTCATGCAGCAGCTGTTTAAGCTGATTGACAAGTTAGCCCAGGATGGCTCCAGCACTGTTCTCATCCAGGGTGAATCAGGAACAGGCAAAGAGCTGGTTGCCAAGGCCATACATCAGTACAGCCCCCGGAGCAGTTATCACTTTGTTCCGGTCAACTGCGCAGCCATCCCTGATGACCTGCTGGAAAGCGAGCTGTTCGGCTACACGAAAGGTGCCTTTACCGGTGCTGTCAGCCCCAAAGTCGGTCGTATTGAGTACGCCCATCGCGGCTCACTGTTCCTCGATGAAATCGGTGACATGAAACCGATGTTGCAAGCGAAACTGCTGAGAGTGCTCCAGGAACGGCAGTTCGAACCTGTCGGCGGATTAAAACCGATAGCCGTGGATGTACGTATCATTGCAGCCACCCACTGTGATCTTGAACAGATGGTTGCTGAAGGGCGCTTTCGCGAGGACCTGTACTATCGCCTCAATGTTGTTCCAGTCTCCATTCCACCGCTGCGTGCACGAGTAGAGGACATCCCGCTGCTGGTGAAACACTTTATTGAACTTCTCGGCAAAAGTAAAAAGAATCCTTTTCTCGGATTCGATCAGTCCGCACTTCGATCCCTGACAAACTATTCCTGGCGCGGCAATGTCCGTGAACTGGAAAATCTCATCCAGCACATGTCGATCCTCCACAGTGGTGCCACCGTCGGTTATCCCGATCTGCCCGATAAGTATCGTGATCCCCTCACCGCATCTGCCCCCTCGCCGCCGAGCGCATCTCAGCAACAGACCGCCAATGAGACGCGATGGGAACAGTCGCAGCTTTTCTCCCCCACATCGCCCCCTGTATCAGAAGAATGGGTAAAGGGTGAAGTTGATTTTAATGCGCTGGTCAATGACTTTGAAACACAGTTGATTGTCCATGCCCTGAAAATAACGCAGGGCAACAAAAAAGAAGCGGCACGTCTGTTAAACCTCAAACGCACCACCCTCCTGGAAAAAATCAAAAAAAAGGAACTCACCGACAACTGGGCTGAAGAATGAAAAGAAGATCAGGCAGGTTCTGATAACTTTTTCACCAAGTTAACCGCCAGTATCTCGCGGATATCCCCGGCGGATGCCGGTGTGATAAGTATGTCACAGGCCCCGTACTTCACCGCTTTGAGCACCAGCGACCTGGTCCAGACAGGTCCTGCCGCCACCATGGGAACCGACAGACCGGTTGCACTGATCTTTATGGCCGCACCAAAGGCCTGCTCGCTCGGCTCTCGCATCACTAAAAAAATCAGCTGCACCTCAGCAGAGGGCACGCTGTTAATCGGATCCTTAAACGATAGAAGACGGCAGGAAAACCCCATTTCCGCTAAAACAGCGGCCATGTGTTCAGCACCCTGCGCATCATCTGTCACCAGCAGGATATCCGCACTACTTGCATCAACACCTGACTGTAGTGTAGAGGTCGGCACTGTCCCATTGACCGTACCCGAGACATAGTCATGTTCCGGATGTTGCACCTGCTCCTCTCCGAAAGACTCCTGCTGCCCTGCAAAAAGCCGCTCCTCCGCCAGTCCGACAACGCCGGCAGGAAGAAGAAAGTGCAACTCGCCGATATCATGTTCATTGTATTGGAGGTGACCATGGATGCAATAGTAGGTCTGCCGGGCAACAAGATCATCTGCTTCAGGATCGATCTCCGCCGGTGACACCGGTTCCACAGCTGTTTTGACAAGCTCCGGTTTGCCTGGATACTGCTGCGCAAAAACAGCCGTATACCCGGCGGCAATGATCTCGACGATCTCACTGTAGGCATCCTGCACATCGTCATCATAGGTATCAGCAGCAACCATCTCATCCAGTGCCATCATGGGAAGCATGATCAGTGCACCTCCCAGATAGACAGCAGTCTTCAACGGCACCGAGAAATAGGCGTCTTGCGTCCCCTCTTCACCTGTTACCGTGAGCCGGGCCATGACCTGTTTGCCCTGCATTTTTTCGAGGCACTGTCTCTTGTTTAACAGCAGTCCTTTTTCAAGAGTCACCTGAAGAGAACCGCTTAACAGGGCACTGACCTCCTCACAGACCTGTACTGTTGCCCCATGCAGCACATCATCGACCAATGTATGGTGCTGATCCATATCATGTGTTGGTTGCACTCTGCTCATTTCTCTCAAAAGTTGTCAGGGGATCTGCCTCTTCTCCAGGGCGACATGATTTCCCGGACAAGAAAACACTTTTTTTCGGCACGCTTCAACGATGAGGTTGGTACATTTGCACCGGTTACCTACTTGCCGATAGGTTGCTGTTGACGCCGGCAACGTCTACAGGCTGCCGGAACACCGGCGACTGCATACAACTTCAGCATAGACCTGATGCACTACAGAAAGCAAAAAGTTTACCAGATTTGCTGTTCATTACCGTATATCTGCTCTTTCATCGCTATCCCACTGAACTGCCGTTCTCCCGGCTTTTCCTCCCCCGTCTCTGTCTGCAAATTGACTCGTCCCCAGAAGCACTCTGTGGCGGATCTGCCAAAATACCGTCACATATAAACAACAACAGGCATGTAGACTGCTCTTACGGTCATTGAATCCATCATAATCAAAATACCGGTGAACATCACAAACGGGATGGAACACTTATTGCTTAAAAGAAAACACCATGAAAAGTAGAGGTAAACAGACCGTATGACCCGTTCTTTGTTCATAACTCATCTGCTGCTCGCTGTTGCGACACTGCTGTTTGTCAATGAAGCTGCGGCAGCTGCCGTTCTTAACGGTATCGATCGCCGCGATGAGCCAGCCCGGATTTTTTTAATCTTTAATGTCAACCCGCTGCCTGCCTATAAGATGGCAACCAGCGGACGGAGAGTTGATCTCGAATTTATTGACACCACCCTGGCTGCGGACTTCAAAACACCGGCAACAGACAGCAGGATGATCAAACTGACGACCAGAACAGAGCAGAAGTCGTTGTTTGTTTCCCTCTATTTTCGTTATCCACCGCAGCTGGTCAATGTCACCAGTACTAAAAACACCCGGCAGCTGACCCTTGACATTCTGCTGGGCAACCAGCTTTCCGCCTCAACACCGGAGGTGTCATCTAAACTACACGGAATCCCAGTGGTCAAGCACACCTCTGATGATGTCTTCAACCCGGTGGAGGCAACACAGTTCTCAAAAGACTGGCGCTCTTTTTTCACTGCCTATGAGTTGCCGGTGGAGATTATCACCCCTCCGCACTTTCATCTGCCCCCCTCTCCCCTGGCAGAGGCGCTCTTGCCTCAATCTTCTCTGGATGAGTGGTTGCCCGAAGAGATGCAGCGCCTGTTTTTCAACAAACAATGGCAACAACTCGGCCCGCTTCTGCGTGAACGGTTAACCCAGAGCCTCGATGAGAAAATCAAGGAGCGACTGGTTCTTACCTATGCCGAATGCCTGACCAGGGCCGGCGCATACCAAGAACCGTATATCCTGCTCCAAAAGATCATGGTGCAGTATCCTGATTCACTCATGGCCGGCCTGGCCAATCTGCTGCTTATTTACCAGCAGGCCTCACAAGGTGAGTACATTGATGCCTACTATGAGCTGCGCACCCTTCGGAAAACACTGGGTACGCTCCCCTTCACCGGATCCCTGCATCTTCTGGAGGCGGAAATGGCCATCATGGCAGGCCGTTTCACCGAGGCGGATGAACGGCTGGCCGATGCCGTCATCAGCAGTGATCCGGTCCTGGTGCAGATACGGGATCTTCGCCGGGCGGATCTGCTGGCCGCACGAGACCGGAAGGACGATGCCCTGTCTGCTTACCTGGATATAAACAGTCGATCCACACTCCTGCAGACTGATCCCATGTCACTTGCCCGGTTTGCAGACGCACTGTACTCTGCCCGTGTTTATAGTGAGGCCGCCACATGCTATCAGAGGCTCAGCGACCTGCTGACCGGTAAGCCACAGTCAGACCTGGTGCTGTTCAGGCTGGCCATGTCGCAGCTGCACATTCCCGCCATGGCAAAACGGGGGAGTAAGGAGTTCCAGCAGATTCGGGAGGCCTTTCCGAAAACAGAGGGCGGCATGCGTGCCACCCTCAAGCAGACAGACATTGAGTTCACTTCGAACCGGCTGAAGGCACGGGATGCTGAAGCGACTTACGGGACCCTGGCAACCACGGCCGGGTCAATCCCCCTTCGTGAAGAGAGTGCTTTTAAACAGGCTCTGGTCAATGCCTTGTCCAAGGAGCATGAAAAGAGTGTGCACCAGTGCAGGCAGTTGCTTCGCAGCTTTCAATCCGGTGCGTTACGTACCGAAACAGCTGCTCTGCTGATCCAGCAGTTGCCTGTTCTCATTCAGCAGCTGGTGCAAAGTGAACAGTATGTCAAGGCCCTGGTCCTGGCCAAACAGAACAGACAACTTTTTATACACGGCTGGCTTGATACCGACGTGTTGTATGATCTCGCCCGTGCCTACACTCAACTTGGCCTGACTGATCAGGCCTTACAGACCTATCAGTATCTTTTCGAGGTCTCCCCTGAAGCAACAAAAGAAACTGTTTATCTGCCGCTTATCAAAGAGCTGTTTGCCTCGGGTTTCTTTGTGCAGGTGCAGGAATATGCGGATCGCTATCAGGTACGCTACCCCAAGGGTAAAGATCTGACAGCCATCCACAGGTACAAGATGCAGGCACTGTATGCCTCCGGCCAGCTTGAGCAGGCCCTTACGCTGACCAAAGACACCTCCCAGCCGCAGTTTCTCGAAACAGAACTTTTAAAAGGACGCCTGTACTTTGAAAAAAATGACTGGCAAAATGTGATTGCCACCCTCACCCAGTCTGCTCTCCGCTCAGAGCTGCCGCCAGATTCCCTGCGCCGGCTGGCGGAATCGTACTTTCAGACGGGTGAACCGACTCTGGCCGAGCCGTTGTTTCAGCAGGTTCGAGAGCATGCCCCGACCGATGACCAGGCACTGTTCCGCTTGGCACAGATTGCTGCACAACAAGACAAATCAATGCAGGCACTTAAACTGTTTCAAGAAGTAGCCGACAAAGGATCAGACCCTCTGTGGAGAAAACTGGCCCGTCAAGAAGCGGAGATTCTGGAACTTTTGCCCAACAAACCCCCAACCACCCGGCTCTGATGCCACTACCTGGAGATACCTGTGTCAAGCATACATCAACTGGACCGTACCATGCAGCTGCTGCATAAAGTTCTGGATCTCAGGACAAAAAATCAGGAAATTATCAGCTCCAACATAGCGAACGCGGAAACCCCCGGTTATGCAGCCCAGTCATTTACCTTTGAAGAGGCGCTGCGCGGTGCAGTAACCGATACCGGGATGCGCAGTGTCACCACCCATGCCGGCCACATCCCGGTGGCGCCGGACAGTCTTGAGCACGTTCACGGAACCGTGACCATCAGCCGGGACACCACCGGTATCGGTGACAACAATACCATCAGTGTTGATCAGGAGATGGTCAAACTCTCGGAGAATGAGATCCTGTATGAGACCGCGGTCACCATGCTCAACAAAAAAATCGCGTTGCTCAAGTATGCCGCCAACGGCGGTGCCTAAATTTACAGAAGCTTTACACCTCGTTTAAGGAGTCTTGTATGGACATTTTCACCACCTTTAACATCGCGGCCTCGGGTCTGAAGGCACAGACCACCAGGCTCAACACCATCAGCGCCAACCTGGCCAATGCTGAGACCACCTCAACGCCGGAGGGAGGGCCTTACCGGAAAAAGTCCGTTGTCTTCCAGACCGAACCACTGTCTTTCAAACAGCACCTGCATGCCTCGGTCACCGGTCAAACCGGTATCCAGGGGGTAAAAGTCGCTCAGATCGTGGAAGATACCAGTCCGCCGCAACGGATATACGATCCTGCTCATCCGGATGCACAGGAAGACGGGTATGTGGAGCTGCCCAACATCAGTGTGCTCAAAGAGACCGTTGACATGATGTCGGCCACCCGTTCCTACGAGGCCAACACCACCATCATCAAATCAGCTAAACGCATGGCGCTTAAAGCACTTGAAATCGGGAGATAAGCAATGGAGGCCCTTACAGCCCTGACCACCATCCAACAACCGTCTCAGTCACCACAGTCTCAGCTTCGCCAGGCGGAAACCAGCTTCAGTGACATGCTGACAGCCATGGTCGGCCAGACAGACGCCTTGCAGCAGGCTGCGGATCAGGCCGTCCAGCAGGTACACACCGGTGATGAAAAAAATCTGCATGACGCGATGATCGCCATGGAAAAGGCTGACATCTCTCTGCGTTATATGGTCCAGGTTCGCAACAAGGCCATTGATGCCTATCAAGAGATCATGCGCATGCAGGTTTAACCCGAACTGTTTTTTCGTTCATCTTTGTCCAGCAGACATGCAAAATCACATAGAGACCTCTCATGGCCGAACAGAATGATGCCGCTTCAAAAGTAAAAGCCGGCTGGCAAAACCTGATAACCGTTATAGCCGGCTGGCCTCTGTCACGAAAAATCGCCCTGGGTGCGGTTACCGTCATCACGCTCGGGCTTTTCACCTGGATTATCGTGCAGGCCCGAACCGCAGACTATCAGCTCCTGTACGGCAACCTGGCCGACGCAGATGCCTCTGCCGTTGTTGAGTGGATGAAGGGCCAGAACATGCCCTATCAGCTTGCCAACAATGGGCACAACATCCTCATTCCCGCCAAAAATATTCATGAAACCCGACTGAGCCTGGCAACCCTTGGTTTACCCCAGGGGGGCGGGGTGGGATTTGAAATTTTTGATAAGCAGTCGTTTGCGCTCACTGATTTTGTTCAGAAGGTCAACTATTCCAGGGCGCTGCAGGGAGAACTGACGCGAACCATCACCTCTTTAGGCCCGGTGGAATCAGCTCGCGTGCATCTGGCTTTACCGGAAAAACGGTTGTTCCGGGATCAGCAAAAACCGGCCACTGCCTCGGTCATCATCAAACTGGCTCCAGGCAAACGATTGAGTGAACCGCAGATCGAGGGCATTGTGCATCTGGTTTCCAGCTCCATAGAAGAGCTGGAGCCCTCGCATGTCACTGTTATAGACCAGAATGGGACTGTGCTTTCCCGCATCGGTGACAAGGGTATGGGCAATGCCCTGTCACCCGACATGCTCGAGTTTCAGATGCAGATTGAACAGCGGCTTGAAGATCGGGCGCAGGCCCTGCTCGACAAGTCGCTTGGCCCGCAGAATGCCATGGTACGAGTCAGTGCAACACTGGATTTTGCCAAAACTGAAAAGACCGAAGAGACCTTTGATCCTGAAGAACCGGTGGTACGGAGTGAACAGGTGAGCGAGGAAAAATCTGGCTCTGAAATCACCGGCGGTATCCCTGGAGTTCAATCCAACCTGGAAGGTCCTGGTACGCAAATATCCGGTACCACTCCGCCGACAAGCCGTTCCCAGCGCATCACCAACTATGAGATCAGTAAAGTTGTCTCCAAAACAACCAATCCCATTGGCACGATCAGCAGACTCTCGGTTTCTGTCCTGATCGCTGATAAGGTTATACCGGCAAAAGACAAAGAACCGTCTGCAACAGAACCCCGATCGACCAGTGAAATAAAGGCTGTTGAAACCATGGTGGCATCGGCTCTGGGCCTGGACAGTTCCCGTGGTGATAAGATTGAAGTGACCTCCATGCCCTTTCTTGCCTCTGCAGAACAGAGCGATACCGATGGTCTGGATAACCGGCTCTATCACTACCTGCCGTTTATTCGCTACGGTCTTGTCCTGATCGGCGGTCTTCTTCTCTATTTGCTGCTGATCCGACCCCTGATGAGTGTGTTGCGCAAGGATGTGACCCAGCACTTCAAAACCGTGGAGCAGATGGAGGCTGAACAGACACGTGAGCCGCTCACTGATGCGGAGAGCGGTCATCCTGCTGTTGACACCCTGATCGGCGGCTCAGCCTACAGGACGGCCATGGAATCACCACCTCTGGACATCCTGGAAAAGATCAGGAAAGGGGTGGACAACGATCCGGTGTTCAGTGCCCATGTACTCAAGAGCTGGATCCGTGAGCAGGGGTAACCTTCTGCAGCTTCAGACCGGCATGATCAGGCGGCTGCAGCAGACTTTTTTTCTCAACTCAAACCTTGACCATTATGGCTGCATTGGAAAAATTAACCGGATTAAAAAAGGCTGCCATTCTTCTCATCTGCCTGGGGGAAGAGGCGGCCACCAAACTGTTGCGGGAGCTCACCGATGAAGAGATCTTCAAGGTGACCAGATGTATGGCCGATATCGAACATATACCTGAAGATATAAAGACCCAGGTGCTGGCGGATTTCGAGATGGCGGCAGAAGGACAGGTGGGACTCGTGGTCAAAGGTCAGGAGTTTGCCAAAAAACTCATTGCCGGTGCCGGCAGCAAGAGCAGAGAGAACAGTCTGATGCGCCAGTTTGTGGCCGGTACCGAGTCCCGGCCCCTGGAGACCATTGCCAAGATGCAACCTTCCATGGTTGCAAGTCTTCTGGAACGTGAACATCCGCAGACACTGGCACTCGTTTTATCAACCCAGGCCACAGAACACGCCGGCGCTATTATCGCCAAACTTCCGGAAGAGATACGAGCTGATGTCATCCATCGAATAGCCACCCTGGATACGGTCTCTCCGGCAGTCATCGATCGCATAGAAGAGGCCCTGAGCAAGGAGATCGGTATTGTTGTCAGCAGTCATGAACAACGCCAGGTCGGCGGCCTGAAGAAGGTGGTGGAGATCCTCGACGCAATGACCGACAACCTTGACGCTGAAATTCTGGAAAACCTGGAAGAGGTTGATCCGGAGATGGTTGAAGATATCCGCAAACTGATGTTCACCTTTGAGGATCTGTGCGCGCTTGACGACCGCTCCATCCAGATGATTCTTCGTGAGATCAACAACGATGCACTGGCCATGGCCCTGAAGACCGCTTCCGATGAGATCAAGCACAAGATCTTCAGCAACATGTCGTCCCGTGCCGCTGAAATGATCAAAGATGACCTGGAGGCCATGGGTCCGGTACGGCTTTCCGAGGTTGAAGTCATGCAACAGACCATTGTCAAGGTTGCGATGAAACTTGAAGAGGAAGGCAAGCTGACGCTCGGCAAGGATGGTGGTGATGAGTTTGTCTAAGGTCTTTAAAGAAGATCAGCTCTTTACCCGGACCACACTCATCCGCCGGAGCATGGCAACAGTTCCGGACGAGCCTGCAGCTGTTGTCGATGAGCAGCTCGCCCCCGTGCAGACAGATGCGGAGGAAGCGGTGCCGTTGCAGACACAGAGGGAAGAACCGCCGCAGCCGCAGGCCGAGGTGAGCGCTGAAGACAAGCCGCTGAAATCAGAGGTGCCGGACCCTCCCCCTGCTCCTGCTGTTGATGTGGAAGCCGTCCGCCGGCAGGCCTATGAACAGGGAATGGCTGACCTTGCCGCCCAATACCAGGAAGAGATGCGACAGGCCGTCGCTGCATTCACTGACGGTTGTCACCAGTTAAGCCGGCAACGCACCGTGCTTCTGCAACAGCACCAGACACAGTACATCAACCTGATCATGCTGCTCTGCGAAAAGATTGTGCGCCAGGAGCTGCAGACCCCGCGCAATACCATCGCGGCTGCTCTGCAGTCCGCCCTGGAGGAGGCCATTGCCTGTGAAGAGTATCATGTGACCCTGCATCCGGCAGACCTTGCGATTGCCGAACAGAAGGCACCGGAAATGGTGGCGGCTGTTCGCGGTATTGAACGCGTTGTCTTTAAAACAGACGAGACGATAACCCGTGGCGGCTGTCTGCTGGAATCGCAGGTCTGCACAGTGGATGCAACGGTGGAAACACAGCTGGCCGGCCTGAAGGAGTTTGTGGTGGAACAGGCCCTGGTCCCGCCCCTGGAGCCTGATCAGGAAACTCCAACGCGCAGCTCACAGCCGGACCAGGTTGAAAACTCCTCACCGTCTGCCAATTAGACGGCAGAACAGTTGGTCATTGTCATGATGTGTACAGCAACCATCTGTTGAACAAATACGATTCCCTCATCTTTAACTTTAACTATGCCCATTGACACCTCTCCTCTTCATTCTTTTTCACCGATTCGAGTGTACGGCAAGGTGCACCGGATTGTCGGTCTGGTTGTCGAGGGCTCCTGCCCGCGTTCATCGATCGGATCCCTCTGTGAAATCACGCCCCTGCAGGGAGGAGAAGCCGTGCCCGCAGAGATTGTCGGCTACAGTGACAATCGGGCACTGCTCATGCCCCTTGGAGAAGTACGCGGTCTGGGCCCGGGCAGCCTCATCCGGATAAAAAAAGAACAGGCCTCCATCCGGGTGGGCGACGGTCTGCTCGGTCGAGTTCTCGATGGCATGGGCGAATCACTGGACCAGGGACCGCCACTGTATCTTCCCCATGAAAAGGCGCTGTACTCACTGCCGCCCGGCCCCATGCAGCGAGATGCCATCACCCAGCCGCTTGACCTCGGTATCCGGGCGATCAATGGGTTGCTCACCTGTGGCATCGGCCAACGTATGGGCATCATGGCCGGATCGGGCGTCGGTAAAAGTGTGTTGCTCGGCATGATGGCCAAGTATGCCAAGGCCGATGTCAACGTCATCGCTCTGATCGGCGAACGCGGCCGCGAGGTCCGGGAATTTATCGAACGGGATCTGGGGCCGGAAGGGTTGGCTCACTCGGTCATCATTGCCGTTACCTCGGATCAGTCCCCCCTGCTTCGGATGCGCGGTGCCTTTGTTGCCACAGCCATTGCCGAATACTTCTGCCGCCAGGGTAAAAACGTGCTGCTCATGATGGATTCGGTCACCCGTTTTGCCATGGCCATGCGTGAGATCGGGCTCTCCATCGGTGAACCGCCCACCACCAAAGGATATACACCCAGTGTGTTCGCAACCCTGCCCAAGCTGCTGGAACGTGCCGGCAACTTCCAGAACCAGGGGTCGATCACCGGCCTGTATACAGTTCTTGTGGATGGCGACGATCTGACCGAACCGGTGGCAGACTCGGTGCGCTCCATCCTGGATGGTCATATTGTGCTGTCACGCGGTATTGCCGCCAAAAACCATTATCCGGCCATTGATGTGATGATGTCGACCAGCAGGGTCATGCGTGATATCACCACGCCCCGGCACCGTGAACTTGCAGGCAAAGCCCGCAGTGTTCTGGCTGTCTACCGTGAGTCGGAAGACCTGATCAACATCGGCGCCTATGCCGCGGGCAGCAACAAGAAGATCGATTATGCAATTTCCCGGATCGATGCCATCAATACGTTCCTTACCCAGGGGTTTGATGAATCTTCCAACCTTGAAGAGACCATTGCCGCTCTGGGCGAACTGGTCAGCGACCGTCAACCGGGCGATCGCAGGAGAAGCGGCCGATCAGGCTATGGCCGCAGAAAGACCGATAATGTTGAGAACACACCATGAAACCCTTTCGTCTCCATGCGGTCCTCAACTACCGCCGACAGGTGGAAGATGCTGCCCGTCAGGATTTTCACCAGGCCTGTGTGCTTGAAAAAAAACTGCACCAGTCGATCATGCAGGTCGAAGAAGATCTCCAGCATCTTTTTCTGGAAATACAACGTGACAAAGAGACCGGCACTTCTGTTGATCGTCTGCTGCGGTTCGAATATCAGATCGATCTGCTCAAGGAGAAGCTGGCAACACTCCACGATGAGCTCAGACAGCAACAGGCCCAGGTGACCGTTAAACAGCAACAGCTCATCAGGGCCGGTCAGGACCGGAAGATCATGGAAAAACTCCAGGAACAGCAGAATGCCGCCTATGCCGGATTTTTAGAAAAAAAGGAGTTGGCCATGCTTGATGAGATCGCCGTACTCTCCCATGAACGCAGAAAGCGCTGATCCAACCATGCGCATCAACATGCTTTTTATAAGCTGCAACAGGGTGTGGAGCCTGCCATGAAACGATACTGTCTTATCTGCTGTCTCCTTTTGGGAATTGTTGCCGCCCAGGTATGGGCAGAGGAACGCTCATCCGCTGCACCGGGCCCGAAAGACCGACAGCAGCAGTACGAATCGGTGGAAGAGCGGCGGATCATGGGAAATATCCGTGATTCCGTATCTTTCACCTCCCAGGAAAAGGAAAATGTAGAGGACAGGAAAAAGGAATTAAAGAGAATGGAGGTTGAGGTCGATAAGAAGATCGACCAGCTCACCCGGCTTCGCGACCAGATCGCCAAACTTCTGGAGCAGAAAAGCGAAGAGGAGAACAAGAGGGTGACCGAGCTGGCCAGGGTTTACGAAAAAATGACGGCGGAGAAAGCCGCCGCAGTCATGGGATCAATCGATCAGGAGCTGGCAATCGCCATTTTAGCAAAAATGAAAACCAAGTCAGCAGCAAAGATTCTCGGCAGTATGGAACGTGAAAAAGCCGCCAGGCTGACCACCGGCTTCAGTACTCTGGATGCACCGTAATGTCCCTGTCCGCCCTTGCCTTCATCCCCTCTGATCGGCCATCCTTTGACGCCTTCTCAGGAGCGGCACCTGCAGGTCATAAACAGAAAAGTCTGTTTGCCGACCACCTGGAATCCGCAGCACAGCAAAAACACTCTGACAAACAATCAACCCCTGCCTCTACGCGCAAGGGGAAGAAGGATGTGCCCCGTAATCAGCAGAGCTCCACACAAAAAAACAGCCGCTCTTCGGCGGGCAGGCAGAGAGAAGCACCGGCCGCTGATCCGTATTCTCCGGCTGAGGAGCACGTGCAGCCGATACCTCCGGAACACCTGAGCAGCCACAAGGCAGACAGCAGCACAGATACCCGTTCTGAAAAGACAGCGATCACACGCATGCTGGAGCAGCTCAATCGAGGCGAAGAGCCGTCCGGCAGCAGAGCAGTCTCTCAGATGGCCGAGCCGACCGAATTACAGACAGAATCATCCACTGGGGAGATGACAGGTCGACCACTACATGGCCGCCATCCCCTGTCACAGGCCTTTACCTCCGGTTTACAGCAAGGCGGGGCAGCCACCGGCATGGGTGAGACCCTGATTGACAGCCATCCAGAGCTCCACGATGCAAGCGGGCAGCACAGCATCGCTGTACAGGCCCTTGGTGGTGATGAAGAGCATGAAAACAACGGGACTGCCGTTCCCGGCTCCTTAACCGCCACCCCGCGCCTGGATGCCGACACACGCTATATCCAATCGCGCCTTCCTAAAGAGGCCTTAAGCAAAATAGCGGGACAGTTCAGCGAGCAACAGGACATACATGCCCAGCAGTCGCAGAAGAATCCCGAACCCGATAATCTGTCCACACAATCGAACAAAGGACCTGACGAACAGTTTGTCTGGCAAAAAACCGATCTGCAGCAGGCTGTTCACCACCACCAGCCGGTTCTCGTTCAACCGCTGAGCACCGGCCGGCCGGCCACAATCAGTCCGCCCGGGCAGCCAGCATTCTATCACCTGCCCTCAGGACTCATGGTGCCGGAAAGTACGGTGGTGGACCAGATAACAGCGCACCTCACCATCAATAACCGCCTGGAATCTCATGAGGTGGTGTTGCGCCTCAACCCGCAGGAGCTCGGAAAAGTACGGATGACCATCACAGTGGAGCAGGACAATGTGAAGGCGCACATTCTGACCCAGAACCCGCAGACCCGGGAGATGATTGACCGTCACCTGCCCCGCCTGCGCGATGCTCTGGAAGAACAGGGACTGCATCTGCAGCAGGTTGAAGTGACCGTGGCAACGCAGGAGCAAACCGGTGACGAACGATTTCAGGGCCGTGACGCTCGGCAGCAGGCAGCAGCTTTTCCGGGTCTCTCAATCGCCCAACAACCGTTTTCTTCCTCGATCAGTGATGAAGAGATGGCTGTGTCCGCAGCCAGCAATATTTTAAATGTCCTCATCTGAGGTACGGAGAACATCATGACATCTGTTTCCGGCGTAATCAACACCGACACCGCGGCAACAACAAAGACAACCACCACCAAAACATCCGCCCTGGGACAGGAACAGTTTCTGACCCTGCTGGTTGCCCAAATGCAACACCAGGATCCGCTCAACCCTTCAGACCCCACTGAGTTCACCGCACAGCTGGCGCAGTACAGCCAGCTGGAGCAGTTGTTTAATCTCAACGATTCCATGAAACTGCTGGCTGTGGCACAGAACAATTCCGAACGGCTCTCCTCGCTCAGTCTGATCGGCCAGGAGGTTGTGGTTGAGGAAAGCGAGTTCTCCTTTCAGGGCAATCCGCTCCAGATCGGCTACAAGATCGATGGAGCCATCAGCGATGCCTCGGTGTCGATCCAGAACGCATTCGGGCAGACCGTGGCGGTCCTGCAAGCCGACGACCTGGCCGCAGGCAACCACTTCCTGACCTGGGACGGTAAAGACAGCAGCGGCAGTACCCTGCCCAGCGGTACCTATTCCATCGTCATCAACGCTACCGGTGCCGACGGCTACAGTGCCGCGGTCTCCCCCCTGGTACGTTCAGAGGTAACCGGTATTGACTTAAGCGGCAGAGAGGCAAAAATCGTCACTGCCCTTGGCGAATATACGGTTTCATCCATCCACGGGGCCTATAACAAGAGCCAACCGGCGGCAGAGAGCAGCGCAGGCTGAAAAACAACTAAAAAAAAGCAGCGTTGCAGCCGATCAGACAATAACAGGGTACAGGGCATATCTGCAGAGAACACCGTGTCGCCCTCCCCCTTGATACGCTATTTGCTCACATTACCAGTCCTCTCACATCAATCACCTAGGAGTTTGTCATGGGTATTCAAAGTGCTATGTTCAGCGGCATCAGCGGACTTAACACCAACTCGCAAGCCATGAGCGTTATCGGCAACAACCTCGCCAACACCAACACCCTGGGATTCAAGGGATCCCGCAGTATCTTTTCCGACCTCTTATCAGGCAATATTTACGGCTCCGGAGGCGCATCCCAGGTGGGCCGTGGAGTCGGCCTCTCCATTGTTGACTCTATTTACAGCCAGGGGACCTTTGAAACCACCTCTTCAAATACGGATGTCGCCATTGAGGGTACTGGATTTTTCCTGCTCAAAGAAACAGGCAACGACACAACCTACTACTCCCGCGCCGGTTCTTTCCGCTTTAACCAGGATGGCTACCTTATCAATCCCGAAGGTTTACGCGTGCAGGGGATGACATTTGATCCTGTTAACAACAGCGAGCTTCTGCCACAAGATCCCACCGACATTCGGGTGGTCAACCTCGGTCTGACCCCGGCCAACCCTACCTCCACGCTGACCCTGACCACCAACCTGGACGAAAACTCCCGGGTTATCGGAACAGGAATACCCATTGATCCGACCGATCGGACAACCTACAATTACTCCGGCTCCACCCAGATATTCGACTCCCTGGGACAATCGCACCTTATAACCATGTACTGGCAGCTGGAAGATGACAGCACCAACCTCTGGAACATGGCATACACCGTTGACAACAACACCGCCGCTCCTCAGGCTATTTCGCAACAGCTGCAGTTCGATGCAAACGGTCTGTACATCGATTTCCCTGACCCCCTCACCGTGCAGATCAACCTGCCTGCCTGGGGAAACGGTGCAGCTGCTTCAGTTATTGACTTTACCTTTGACTGCACACAGTTTGACAGCAGTTCAGCGATCATCGGTCAGGAACAGAACGGGTACGCGGCCGGTGAACTGACCAACGTCTTTATCAACAACCAGGGAACAGTGGTGGCTTCGTACTCCAATGGCCGGCAGATCAACATCTCGCAACTGGTGCTTGCCAAATTTCAAAACCCGGGCGGCCTGAAACTCGCCGGAGCCAACCGCTATACAGCCACCTCCGAGGTCGGCTCCATCCGGGTTGGCCTGCCGGGTCCGGAACTGGGTAAAGTATTCACCAACTCCCTTGAACTGTCCAATGTTGACATGGGCCAGGAGTTTGTCCAGATGATCACCACCCAGCGCGGTTTTCAGGCAAACTCGAAGATCATCACCACTGTTGATGAGATGCTCAGTGAGCTGATCAATCTGAAACGCTGATCCGCCGTAAAGTCATTTTTCCGACACCAGGCCCCATGTCATTGTCATGACACGGGGCCTCTCTTTTTTACAGCCTGCAGCGCTTTCTCTCCCATGTTCTTTTCTTCATGACAGCACAGCACGGCTCTGTATCAGGCATTCAACTTGCATAAGCAGTGGTGTCTGCAAACAGTCAACCCGTGAAGCACCACCGGGTTATCCTCTTTCACAAGTACCCTTTATTGATGACAGTTTAAAAGGACCGCAACATGGCAGAAAACCAAAACGATAAGACAGTTGAAACACAACAACGAAGCTCTAAGAAATGGGTCATCATGATCGGTGTCACCGTGGCTGTTCTGCTGATCGGAGGCGGCGGCTACTTCTTTCTTCAGCAGCAAAAACAAACGGAACCCGGCCGGCAGGGAGAAGGAAGCAAGGCCGCTGCCCTGATCAAGCCGATTCCGGAAGACGCCGGCATCGGCCCGATAGTGGAGATCAATGAGTTTATCGTCAATATCATCGGTACCGACACTGCCCATTATGTGAGGGCCTCGCTGTCACTGGAACTCGACCGGGAGAGTGCCGTTGAGGAGGTCGGCAAACGGATGCCGCAGATCCGTGATGCCGTTCTTCTCCTTATCGGCAACAAGACCTTTGAGGAGCTGCAGGACATTCAAGGAAAAAATCAGGTCAAGGCAGAGTTGAAAAGTAAGATCAACTCTTTCCTCAGAACCGGCAAAGTAAGCAATGTGTATCTCACCGATTTTGTGGTCCAGTGAACTCCGTGGAAACGATCCTCAAAAAAGAAGAAATCGCTGAACTCCTTGCAGCCATCAGGGCCGGTCGAATTTCTGTTGATCAGTCAGCAGATGACCAGCTCCCCGGCCGGACGAACCCGGCTTCAGAACCGCTTGATCTGTTCAAGGTCTATGAACGATCGCATATCAGCGGGGAGATGCGTATCCCCAATCTTGATATCGTGCTTGACAGCTTTGCCCGCAAGTTTTCAACCAGCCTGACCAATGCCATGATGCGCAGCTTCACCGTTGAACGCGAGGAGATCGTCACCACCGATTTTCAGCAGAGTCTAGTTGACCTGCAGGCTCAGGGGGCTGTCGGCATCTACAGTGTTCCACCACTGAAGTATGGCTGTCTTTTTCACTTTGACACACTGCTGGCCTTCACACTGCTTGAGATCATGCTCGGCTCCTCGCAGTCCAGCGAACCGATCTCCTTAAGCCGGAATCTCACCACCATTGAGATCGCCATCCTCAAGACCATCATGGCTGACATCTGTACCGAACTCAGCAGTGCCCTGAAACCGGTCGTCGAAGTCGAGGCCCTGCTGACAAAGGTTGAAAACAACTTTCGCCTGGTCAGCATTGTTGAGCCAGAGGTGGAGGTTCTGGTCACGCAATTTAATGTCAGCCTGGCCGGAGAATTCTGCGGTCAGGTGCGGATGATCATCCCCTATCTGACCCTTGAACCGCTCCGCGAGAAGTTCAAGTCACTGGTCACCATTGCCCAGGCCGCTGCCAACACCTGGACCGAGTTAATTGCCCATGAAGCATTGAACGTCGATAGTCTGGTGATCGCCCGATCCGGACAGATCGACATGTCCATTGCCGATATCCTGAAGCTACAGCCCGGTGATCTCATTGACCTCAACTACGACCCTGATCAACCGTTGACAGTTCTCATCGAAGATCAACCGCTCTTCCGAGCCGTTACCGGCATACGCAACGGCAAAAAGGCCATTCACATCACAAACCGCTACAGTCAACGCTGAGGAGGCGTCCATGGAAGCACCCGATACAATGGAAGCGCAACATTTCAACACGTTAAACCCTGAAGAGACAGCTGAACTCCTGAAGGAAAATCACCTGAAAACACCGGAACACCAGGAGTTCAGCCGATTGAGCCGGGAGCTGGAGTTTCTCTACGATGTGCCGCTCCAGGTGTCGGTGGAGGTCGGCAGAGTGCGCATCCTTTTGCGGGACCTGCTCCAGATGGGCGAAGGATATGTGGTTGAACTCGACAAACTGGCAGGCGAACCACTGGACCTCTATGTCAATGCCCGACTGATTGCCCGGGGAGAGGCAGTGAAGGTTGGCGACAAGTTCGGCATTAAACTGACCGAGGTGGTCAGTCAATCGGATCGCATCAAAAATCTGGGATAATCCATGCACGTTCTCTATCTGCTCGTTCTCACCATCCTGCCTGAGATTGCCTGGGCCGCTCCACCGCCGACCCCGGCCGGAACACTTTTCCAGACAGCCTGGGCCCTCATGGTGGTGATCGGCCTGATCCTTGCCCTGTACGGACTTTCAAAAAAACGGTTCTTTTTAAAGAAAGGAGGCAACCACATCATCAATGTTGTGGAAGTACGCCCAATACACCCCAAATCGTCGCTCACCCTGGTGGAGGTCCGTGGCCGGGAGTACCTGCTGGGCGTCGGCCCCGACGCCATCCACTTACTTGCCGAGCTCAACCAGAGCTCTGAACCGCAAAAACAGGCAACTGATTTTTCCTCACTGCTGGCCGAGCACTCATGAACTGTCGCCTCCTGTTCTTCAGCCTTCTGTTTTTTCTGATCCCCGCAGCAGCCTCTGCCGTCAACCTGCCCACAGTCACCTTCGGCATCAGTGATGCCGGTACTCCGGCTGAGGTCTCCACAGCACTGCAGGTCCTCCTGGTGCTGACCGTTCTCACCGTGGCACCGGCAATCCTGTTGATGACCACGGCCTTCACCCGCATCATCATTGTTCTGGGGTTCTTGCGTCAGGCCATGGGTACCCAGAACACACCGCCCAACCAGATACTGTTGGGACTGGCCCTGTTTCTTACCCTGTTTGTCATGGCGCCGACCTTTAACACCATCAACCAGCAGGCCCTGCAGCCGTACATGCAGGAACAGATCACCCAGCAGCAGGCCCTGAGCCGCTCAATGGAGGTCATGCGCACCTTCATGTTCAGCCAGGTTCAGGAGAGTGAACTGCAACTGCTGATCGACCTGACCAAAGAGAAACAGCCCGCAGACAAAGAGGCACTCTCCTCTGCCATCCTTATTCCGGCCTTTATGCTGTCAGAGTTAAAGCGCGCCTTTCAGATGGGCTTTATGATCTACGTCCCCTTTCTGGTCATCGATATGCTGGTGGCCTCGGTGCTGATGTCCATGGGTATGATGATGCTGCCGCCGATCATCATATCGCTGCCCTTCAAGTTGCTGTTATTCGTCCTTGTTGACGGCTGGCAGCTGGTGGTCGGCTCTCTGATGAAGAGCTTTGTATAAATTTCAACCAAATCCCGTCATCCCCCATGAGCCCTGAAACAGTTATCCATGTCGGTAAAGCAGCGGTACAGACCATCCTGCTGACCGCTGCGCCGATGTTGATTGCGGCCATGGTCATCGGTCTGATGATCAGTATTTTCCAGGCCGCCACGCAGATCAACGAACAGACAATGACGTTTATTCCCAAGATTGTTGCTGTCTTCATCACGCTGCTGATCTTTGGTCCCTGGATCATGGATGTGCTTGTCACCTTCACCACCGGCACTATAACGCAGATCGCCTCGGTCGGCCGTTAACCGCAAGCTCGGATAAAGGCTATGGACCTGCCGTTTATTCCATTCCAGCAGACACAGGATTTCCTGGTCTGCCTGGCTCGGGTCATCGCCATCATTGCCGCCATCCCGGTCTTTGGCGGCAGTCAGATTGGAGGAAGGCTCAAGATCGGTCTGTCCGTCATGATCAGTCTGCTGCTCTTTCCTCTCATCGCCCCTTACACACCAAAAGCACAGCTCACACTGACCGGCCTTGCCCTGCTGCTGGTTAACGAAGTGCTCCTTGGCGCCCTGATCGGACTTGTCACGCAGATGATCTTTGCGGCGATCAGCTTCGGCGGCACCGTCATCGGCTATCAGATGGGTTTTGCCGCTGCCAATATCTTTGATCCTCAAACCACCCAGCAACTGTCGCTCATGAGCCAGTTTGTCAACATTCTGGCCATGCTGGCCTTTCTCACCCTGAACATGCATCATTTTTTCTTTCATGCCATCATCGAATCCTTTGTGCTGCTGCCCCCGGGAACACTCGACTTTTCCGGGGGAGCTGTTCAGGAACTGATGAAACTGGCCGGCAACATGTTTACTCTTGGTGTCAGGTTCAGTGCACCGATTCTTGCCTTACTGCTCATCGTCAACCTGGTGCTGGGTATCCTGGCCCGGGTCTTTCCGCAGCTCAATGTCTTTATGCTCTCCTTTCCATTGAATATCGGTATCACCTTTCTAGTCATAAGTTTGACACTCGGCGCCATCTTCTCCGTCTTCCGTCGTGAATTTGACTTAACCGGTGAACATATCCTCACCCTCCTGCAGTTACTTGGCTGACCGCCTCCGACCGGTACAACACCACGGGCTGTTTAATCAGCAGCATGACCGCAATCCGGGTGCATAATTTGCTAGCCCCGTTACATACAGCTTCTGTCGGCTCATCGATCCGGGTGCATCGGCCGGAAGCTTTTTCAGCAACTTTCAGATCCGCACACACCCATGGCCGAAGAGAACAGTACCGGGGAACGCACAGAAACCCCATCAGCGAAACGACGCGCCGACTTCAGAAAAAAAGGACAGGTCGCCCAGAGCCGTGAGGTGCAGACTGCGGCCATGTTCACCCTGATCTTACTGTTCTGGATGGGATTTGCGCCGATCTTCTGGGCAGAGATCAGAGAAGCCGTAGCTGCTATCTGGCGGGCCAGTGGAGAATATGCGGTTACACCCAGCTCAATAATGCAGCTGGCCTACTATCTCGGCGCCACCCTGGCCTTCACCCTGCTGCCGCTTTTTCTGATGGCCCTGCTGATCGGTTTTTTTGCCAGCTTCCTGCAGATCGGCTGGCTCTTCACCACCCAGCCGCTGTTACCGGATCTGAAGAAACTGGATCCCATCAAGGGAATGGCCCGACTGTTTTCCAAGCGCTCGATAATGGAGGTCATCAAGTCACTGTTAAAGGTTGGTCTCATCGGCTGGGTGGCCTTCAAAACCGTGCAGAGTGAATTTGACAAGGTCCTGCTCCTCACCGATGCGCCGGTGGAGCACACCATCATCTTTCTCGCCAAAACCGCTGCCCTGGTCATGGCCAAGGTGGCCGGCGTCATGATCGTTCTGGCTGTTCTGGACTATGCCTTTGTCCGCTGGGAGATGGAACAGAAGATGAAGATGACCAAGCAGGAGCAGAAGGAAGAGATGAAGGAGACGGAGGGCGATCCACACATCAAGTCAAAAATCCGTTCCATCCAGCAGCAGATGGCCAGACAGAGGATGATGGCCGCCGTGCCCACGGCTGATGTGGTCATCACCAACCCAACCCACTATGCGGTTGCAATCAGATACGATGCCACAAGCATGAGCGCCCCGGTTGTCCTGGCCAAAGGCCGGGATCTGGTTGCAAAAAAGATTCGGGAGATTGCCAAAGACCACCACGTCCCCCTGGTGGAAAACCCGCCGGTGGCAAGATTATTGCATTCCAGGGTTGAGGTGGGTCAGACCGTCCCTGAAGAGCTGTTCAGGGCGGTTGCGGAAATTCTGGCCTATGTGTACTCCTTAAAAAGACGATAAGCAATGCAAGCGGTGAACACTTCAACACTACTGGCCCGGCTGCGACCGGCAGAACTCCTCCGGCGCAGTGACATCATGGCCTCCGTGGGGCTGATCGGCATCCTCCTGCTGATGATCATCCCCCTGCCGCCGCTCATCCTCGATCTGTGCCTGGCCCTGAACATCACCATTGCCATCCTCATCCTGATCATCAGCCTGTACACGGAAAAGGCGGTGGAGTTTTCCATCTTTCCATCCGTCCTCCTGGTCACCACCCTGTTTCGTCTTGCCCTGAACGTGGCCTCCACCCGCCTGATCCTGCTTCACGGCCACGAGGGCATGAACGCCGCCGGGTCGGTTATCGAGGCCTTTGGTCAGTTCGTGGTCGGCGGATCGTATGTGGTTGGTCTGGTCATCTTCATCATTCTGGTGATCATCAACTTTATCGTCATCACCAAGGGTGCCGGCCGGATTGCCGAGGTTGCCGCCCGCTTCACCCTTGATGCCATGCCCGGCAAGCAGATGGCCATTGATGCAGACCTCAATGCCGGCCTGATCGATGAGACCCTGGCCCGTCAGCGGCGCGAAGAAGTGGCTGATGAGGCGAACTTCCACGGCGCCATGGACGGTGCCTCAAAGTTTGTACGTGGCGATGCCATCGCCGGTATCATCATCACCCTGATCAACATCGGTGCCGGTTTTATTATCGGTGTGCTGCAAAAAGGCATGTCCCTGGCTGAGGCTGCAAAAAACTACACCATCCTCACCGTCGGGGACGGCCTGGTCTCGCAGGTCCCGGCGCTCATCATCTCCACGGCTGCAGGCATGCTGGTGACCCGGTCAGCCGGTCGTAACGATTTCGGCGCGGAGATGAAAAGCCAGTTCACCCGCCACAGCAAGGCGTTGTGGGTTGTCGCCGCCATCCTCCTCGGCTTTGCGCTCATCCCCGGCCTGCCCTTCCTGCCTTTCCTCGTCCTGTCGGGTATTCTCGGCTACAGCGCCTATCACCTGGACAAAGCAGAGGCCGCCAAACCAGTGGACGATGTGATGGAGCACCAGCCTCAGCCGGTGATCAAACCGGATCAGGACTATGAGAAGATGCTCACCGTTGATCTGATTGAGCTTGAGGTCGGTTACGGTATGATCCCCTTTGTCGATGCCAACCAGGACGGAGAGCTCCTGACCCGTATCCAGTCGATCCGCAAACAGTTCGCGCTGACCACCGGTTTCATTGTACCGCCGATTCATATCAAAGATAATCTGCAACTCAACCCCAACCAGTACACCATCAGTCTCAAAGGGGTGGTGGTTGCCACTGCGGAGATGATGCCCGGCTACTACATGGCCATGGATCCGGGTCTGGTAACGGAAACCATCAAGGGGGTTCCCACTCGGGAACCGGCCTTTGATCTTCCGGCCACCTGGATTACCGAAGACAAACGGGAACAGGCGCAGATTGCCGGTTACACCGTGGTGGACTGCATCACGGTGGTGGCGACACACATCAGCGAAATAATCAAGAAACACGCCTATGAACTTCTGGGCCGTCAGGAAACTCAGAATCTGATTGATAATCTCAGCAAAACTTATCCGAAACTCACTGAAGAACTGGTTCCCCATGTGGTGAATCTGAGCACCATCATGCGGGTACTGCAGAATCTGCTACGGGAAAATGTCTCCATCCGTGACCTCCGATCCATCCTGGAGACCATGGCCGACTACGCTCAACTCACCCAGGATACCGACATCCTGACCGAATATGTGCGCCATGCCCTGTCGCGATCACTGACTGCAAATCTTGTTCAGCCCGACAATACACTGCCGGTACTGACCATGGACCGTAAGGTGGAAGAGACCATTCAGACAGCTGTCCAGCATCGTGAACGCGGCAGCTACCTGGCCCTGGACCCGACAACAGCACAAAAGATACTTGATAACCTCAACACACTGCTCACCTCAACAACCGGCCTGCAGCAGCCGATCCTGCTGGTTCTTCCACAGATCCGCCCGCATGTCCGCCGCCTGGTGGAGCAGTACTTTCCCAATCTGATGGTACTGTCACACAATGAAATCACTTCAAACATCCGCATCCAATCCGTTGGCATGGTGACCGTTAATGCAAGTTAAAGTCTTTGAGGCACCGGACATGGCCACCGGCCTGAAGATGGTGAAAGAGGCCCTGGGCCCGGACGCACTCATCCTCTCTACACGGACGATCCGCAACGGCATACTCGGCAAACCGATCATGGAGATCACTGCTGCTGTTGACGCGGACTGGCGTCAGCCGGAGGTGCGGCAACCGCACCTCTCCCCGCTTCGACCTCCGGTCCGGAAAAAACGTATTCCCCCGCAGGCCGACATATCCTATGATGAACTCTGGGCCCGGCGTGAGCCTGCCCCACAGCCCTCCTCCACTCCTCCTGTTGCAGAACCGCCACCGGTCTCCCGGGAGATCCAGGATGAACTGACCGAGCTGCGCAGCCTGGTCAGCGGCCTTTCGCAGCGGATCAGCCGGCTTGACACCCCTGTGGCAGCGACCGTCACCCCTTCACCTGTGCAGGCATGTCAACCAACCGTCACACCTGCCGCGGTTGATCCGGTCACCGAATTTCTCACCGGCTACGGGATCAACCAGGAAACCGCGCGAGTGGTGGCCCGTTTTACCAGAGATACCCTTGAGCAGGCCGGTGCTCCGGGCAGCGACTCCCCGCAGGCGGTGCTGAAGACCGCCATCACCCGCCTCTTCAGTACGGAACAGATACTGCAACGGCCCCGGACCGGCCAGTACCGTCTCAGCCTGATCGGGCCGACCGGTGTCGGTAAAACGACTACCCTGGCCAAAATTGCGGCACACTACCTGAGCCGGTTTAACGGGCGTATCGGTCTGATCACCATTGATACCTACCGTATTGCCGCAGTCGAACAGCTGAAGGTGTACGGGGAGATCATGCGCCTGCCGTTGGAGGTGGTGATTAATCCGGGCGAACTGGAACAGGCCTTGCAAAAGTTCAGCGAGATGGACCTGATCCTCATTGATACTGCCGGGCGCAATCCGCGCAACAACATCGATATCCAGGAACTGGCATCTTTTTTCAAACCACAGCTGAACATTGAACATCACCTGCTTCTCTCGGCTGCCACCCGGGAAAGAGAGGTCGAAGAGACGATCCGCCGATTTTCAGTGCTGCCCATCAGTAACTTTATCTTCACGAAAATCGACGAGTGTGAACAGTTGGGTGTCCTCCTCAACATTCACTACAAGAGCGACACCCCCATCTCCTTTCTGACCAATGGTCAGCGAGTGCCGGAAGACCTGCTGATGCCGTCTCCGGCCGACATCGCCGACCTTATTATAAACGATCACGGAAATCTGCACCATGGCTGAGCATACCCATCATACTGACCAGGCAAGCACCCTGCGGGACATGAACCACTCAAACCCAACAGCACCCCATCCCGGTCGCCCGGCAACCCGCGTCCTGTCGGTCACCAGCGGCAAGGGAGGGGTCGGCAAAACAGCTGTTGTCGCCAACCTGGCCATCCTGCTCGCCCGCATGGAGAAGCGGGTGCTCATCCTTGATGCTGATCTGGGACTGGCCAATATCGATGTCGTCTTCGGTCTGGCACCGGGCTACAACCTCAACCATTTTTTTGCCGGTCACCAGAATCTGGAAGCCATCCTTGTTGACGGCCCGGAAGGCATAAAGATTCTGCCTGCCGGCTCCGGGATGCAGCGGTTTACACGGCTCGACAGTCAGCAGAAGATGCGTCTGTTGGATGCGCTGGAGAGTATGAACAGTGATTTTGACTTTGTGCTCATTGATACTGAAGCCGGTATTTCAGAAAACGTCACCTACTTCAATACGGCTGCTCAGGAAATCCTGGTGGTCACCACGCCCGATCCGACAGCAATAACCGATGCCTACGCACTGATGAAGCTGCTCTCGACCCAGCACCATGAAAAACGCTTCAGCCTGATTGTCAACTGTATCAAAAGCGAGGAAGAGGCCCTGGATGTGTACCGTAAACTCACCATGGTGGCCAACCGTTACCTTGACATCTCCATTGACTACATCGGCTCGATCCCCCGCGACAGACTGATGATCGATGCCATTCGCAAGCAGCAGACCCTTGTGCAGCTCTTTCCGGACTGCCGAACCAGCCATGCCTTCAAGGCCCTGGCCAAAACCGTTGCCCAGGAACCACAAACCATACAGCCAAAGGGCTCCATCCAGTTCTTCTGGAAACGCCTTCTGGAATTCAACGCGAAATGACGACCTCCACCCCCATCATTCTACACAGAGTCCGTTGCCATGCTTCCACCAGTCCCCCCTCTTGACGACCGTTCTCAACTGATCAGAGACAATATGTCCCTGATCGAACTGGTGGTACAACGTATGATCCCCCAGGTGCCGAGTTTCATGACCAAAGAGGATATGGTCAGTGCGGCCATGGTCGGCCTTGTTGATGCTGCCAACAGGTTCGATCCCGGCAAAGGGGCCAAATTCAAGACCTTTGCCGAGTATCGGGTCCGTGGAGCCATCTTTGATGAGATGCGCAGACTCGACTGGTTTTCCCGCACCATGCGCGACAAGCAGAACCTGCTCACCCAGACCATGCTCCGCCTCGAACACGGTCTGGGGCGCTCACCCGATGAGCTGGAAATGGCTGCCGCCCTGGACATATCCCTTGAAGAGTATCAGAACCTGTTAACCGAGGTCAGTCATCTCGGCTGTGTCAGTCTGCATGAGACCCTGGATCATACCGAAGAGGGCCGGAGTTTCTTAGACAACCTTGAAGATATCAGTGGAGCGATCCCGAATGAACTCATCGAGCAGTCTGAGATGAGCCGGCTTCTGGCGGAGCTGATAGAAGAGCTGGCGGAAAAAGAACGGCTGGTCGTGGCGCTCTACTACTACGAAGAACTGACCCAGAAGGAGATAGCGGAGATACTTGAGGTTTCTGAAGGCAGGGTCTCCCAGCTCCACAGTCAGGCCCTGTTGAAGCTGCGCGTCAAGCTCATTAATTCCGATCTCTACGAACCATAAAACCCGAGGGGAAGTACAAGCCATGTCCGACATCCTGTTCCCGGCTTTAGCCGTTGCCTGTCTGGTCATTCTGTGCTGTTTCGTTATCCTCTTCCTGATCAGGAAACAACGCTTTACAAGAGAAGAGGAAACCCGCAGACTTGTGGTGCTCCAGGAGAAAATCGCTGCAGCTCTTGCCGATGAAGGCTTTGAAACCGATAAAGAGAGTTTCAAGACCAGCCTGAAAATCGCCAGCCTCACCACCGGACTGCAGCGTCCCCGGCTGGAAAATCTGGCAAAGCTGGATAAACAACCACCGGAAAAGTATCGGATTCTCAGCAAACTGGCACTTCAGGGACTGGGAGCAGAGGAGATTGCCGCCATTCTTGATATCTCAACCGTGGAGGCCGTACAGCTCCTGAGCTTAAGTCAGGTCGCCAAAATCAACCACTGACACCGGATGACGGCTTTAACCGTTAAGAAAGGCGGCCGGGCAACCGACAAGAACAGTATGATCGCCTCAGAACCAACCTCAACCTGAAACAACGCTACTCATGGGTTCCGGAAAATACAGCGCGCTCAGTGGAGCAGTGTCACGGGAGCAGGCCATCAACAACATTGCCGCCAACCTGGCCAACGTCAGCACCGCCGGGTTTAAAAAGGATCGGCTGAGCTTTGCCGCCATCCTTAAGGGCACGCAACAGACAGAAAAGGCTGCCGGCATCAACCATACCCGTGTCCGGACCACTGCAACCGATTTCAACCAGGGCGGCCTGCGGACCACCGGCCGATCTCTGGATGTGGCCATCGATGGTCCGGGTCTTTTCAAGATCATGAAAGACAACACCACCCTGTACACCCGGTCCGGAAGTTTTGTGGTGGACAGTAACGGCCTGGTGCAGACTGCAGACGGGTATACGGTTATCGGTAATGGCGATGCACCGCTGCAGCTGGATACCACCTCAGGCAAGGATATTGCCATCAGTGAAAGCGGCGAGATTGCTGTCAACGGCATCCTCTCCGACGCCCGGCTGGCAGTGTTCACCGTGCCTGACGACAGGGAGCTGGTGAAGATCAGCAACAACCTGTATCGGCTGGACAGCGGCGAGGCGCAGCCCATGCAGCAGTACCGTGTTATCCAGGGCTCTCTTGAGACCTCGAATGTAAACATGATGGAAGAGATGACCGCCATGATTGCTGCCCAGCGGTTATTTGAAGCCCACACAAAAGCCATCGAGAGCTTTGCCAAAATCAGTGAAAAACAAGATGAACTGGGTTCGCTCTAAGATCTCTTTTTGCTCCTTACTCCACCAAACATCGCACACGAGGTAAAACCATGCGATCTCTCTGGACGGCAACAACAGGCATGTCTGCTCAAAACCTCAACATGGACGTCATTGCCAACAACCTGGCCAACGTCAGCACCTCGGGCTTTAAAAAAAGCCGGGCAGACTTTCAGGATCTGCTCTACCAGATAGTCAAGGTGCCCGGTTCTCCAACCTCCGCGGATACCACCTCACCCACGGGAATCCAGGTGGGGCTGGGGGTAAAACCTGCTGCTGTCACGAAGATCTTCACAACCGGCGATATTGTGCAGACCAGCAACCCGCTGGATATCGCCATTGAAGGGACCGGATTCTTTCAGGTCTCCATGCCCGACGGTACAACCGCCTACACCAGAGCCGGCACCCTCAAACTCGATGGAGACGGCAGGATCACCACCTCGGACGGCTACCCCGTTGAACCGGAAATCGTCATTCCGGAAGATGCCCTTGAAATCACCATCAGCCCGGACGGCACCGTCAGCGCCATCCTCGGCAGTGACACCATAACCACCGAGCTGGGCAACATCGATCTGGCCGACTTTGTCAACGACGCCGGACTAATCGCCATCGGTAAAAACCTCTTTCGTGACACCGAGGCCTCGGGACCGGCCCTCATCGGCACCCCCGGTGAAAACGGTATCGGCACCCTGCTGCAGGGGTATATTGAAAACTCCAATGTCAACCTGGTGGAAGAACTGACCCAGATGATCACGGCACAACGTTCGTTTGAGATCAACTCCAAGGTGATTACGACCTCAGACGAGATGATGCGAACTGTTACCAACATGGTGTGATGCGCTCTCTTGTTCAGCTCCTTGTTCTGACAACTTGCTGTCTGCTGTGGCATCATCCCTGTCTTGCGGCGCCGGTAACCGTCAGTTTCCAAAAAACAGCGGCAGTGACCGCCGCCCGGATTATGCTGGCTGATATTGCCGATATCAGCCCCGACGGGGATCTGACAGAGCAGATCGGCCGGCTGGTGGTCGGCGTGGCACCACCACCGGGCAAGACCAAGGAGTTGCAGACAGCGGCAGTAATCACCGGCTTACGCAACCGCCCGGAAGTGGCTGATGTCGACTGGCAGGGCAGCCCGACCACGGTTGTTGAACGGACAACACAGATCCTTCACCAACAACAACTCTTTGACATCATCACCGCCTATATCGATGCAAAGAGTGACCTGCTGCCCAAGGCGGCCGAGATACTCTTCATCCCGATCCATGCTCCTCAGGAGGTGATGGTGCCGCCCGGTGAGCTGGGCTGGCAGGTAACGCCATCCAAACCCGGTATTGTCGGCAGCAACAGTTTTGTCATTCACCTGCTGGTTGACGGCAAACCGGCCGGTACCCAGGTGGTACGCGGCAGGCTGGAGGTAAAGGCCGAGGTGGTGACCACGGTAACCGGCATGCAACGTGGCGATATCCTGTCAGCGGCCAATGTCCTTGTCCAGAGTCAGGACATCACCGGCATTGATGCCCCTTTTTCAGAAATCAGCGAGGTTATCGGTAAGCAGATGGCGCGCACCGTGGCTGCCGGCACGGTGCTCAAGGCCGATCATCTTGTCCTGCCGCCGGTTGTTAAAGACGGTGAGATGGTCAAGATCCTGGCGCGTAAAAAGACCATGCTGGTCTCTGCTCATGGACTGGCACGAACCAACGGCCGTGTGGGTGAGATGATTACGGTCAAAAACATCAGTTCAAACAAGATGATCTACGCCCGGGTCCAGGGACCCGGCGTTGTTACTGTGGAGTTTTAACCATGCGCAGCCTGTACACATCTCAACATACACCGGCCTTCAGACAGCATCCGGGCCGGGCTTTTTGCCTGTTCAGTCTTTTACTGCTTCTCTATGGTATGAGTGGCTGTGCCTCCCATGTTCAGGAGATCACCACAGTGGAACCTCTGGAGGAACCGGTGGTTGCCAACCCCAGGCCACAATCGCCCGGCACCCTGTGGAATGGTGATGACAGCAACTGGCTGGCCGATGTGAAGGCCCGTCGGGTGGGGGATATTGTAACGGTCATTATTAAGGAGCAGGCAAAGGCCTCGAAGGAGGCCACCACCGACACATCGCGTGACTCCAGCATATCTGCCGGGATCTCCAGTTTTTTCGGCCTGGAGGAAAGCGTTGAGGAAAAAACCAGAATCACCCCCTCGTCCATGATCGGGGCAAGCACCGGCAACCAGTTTGAAGGCAGGGGCAAAACAACCCGGGCGGAAAACCTGGCTGCCACGCTGACCGCTCAGGTGGTGGAGGTGTATCCCAACGGCAACCTCAAGATTCGCGGCGGCAAGTCAGTGGCCGTGAACAATGAGAATCAGATCATCTACCTGACCGGGATTGTACGGCCGCACGATGTGACAGCCGGCAATACTGTGGATTCCGGCAACATCCTGAACGCGCAGATCACCTACACCGGCAAGGGAGCAATTTCCGACAAACAAAAACCCGGCTGGCTGACCCGCATTTTTGACCACACCTGGCCCTTCTGATTGTACTGGAGAACTGTATCATGCCCTGCTCATCAATGTACCGCACCGCCTTTCTCCTGATCGCGGCTCTGCTTTGCCTGGCAACCTCTGCCCAGGCCACCCGTATTAAAGATCTGGCCGATATTGAAGGTGTCCGTGAAAATCAACTGATCGGATACGGCCTGGTCATCGGCCTCAATGGCACCGGCGACGACATCAAGAAGTCGGTGTTCACCAAGCAGGCTATCATCAACATGATCAAACGAATGGGCATGGCACTGCCTGATGGAATGTTTCAACAGATGAAGACCAAAAACGTGGCCGCGGTCATGGTCACGGCGCAGCTGCCGCCCTTTGTTCGTCCGGGTTCTCTCATCGACATCCAGGTCTCCTCCATCGGCGATGCCTCAAGCCTGTCAGGCGGCAGCCTTCTGATGACCCCCTTAAAAGGACCTGACGGCAGCACCTATGCGGTTGCGCAGGGGCCGCTGGCTGCGGGCGGTATTGCCTTTGGCGGCAAGGCGGCCAAGGCACAGAAGAACTTCACCACCTCCAGCCGCATCACCGGCGGCGCCATTGTGGAACGGGCGGTTGACTACGAGCTCCCTGCTGCCGGCGACATCCTGTATCAGCTGCGGGAAACCGATTTCACAACCTCAACCCGCATCGCCGAGGCCATCAACACCCGTTTCGGCAGCCGGACCGCCAGAGCCATTGATTCACGAACCGTCCGGGTCAGCAAACCTGCCCACTATCCCGGCGACAACGTGAACTTTATCTCTGCTGTGGAAAAGATCGAGGTGGCACCCGACGGCCCGGCAAAGATTGTGGTCAACGAGCGAACCGGCACCATTGTCATGGGGCAGGAGGTTCGTATTGCCACGGTTGCCGTATCGCACGGCAACCTCAGCCTGGTGGTTTCGGAATCCGCTGAAGTCAATCAGCCCAATCCCCTGACGGAAGGGCAGACCACTGTCACCCCGAGAACCGATCTGGCCGTTATCGAAGAGGCCGGTAACCTGGTTGTCATGCCCAAGGGCATCAACCTAGGTGAGGTGGCCCGGGCCCTGAATGCCATCGGTGCCACCCCCCGGGATCTCATTGCCATCTTCCAGGCCATCAAGGCTGCCGGTGCCCTGCAGGGTGAACTCATTATTCTCTGACAACAGACTCTCAACAGACCCATGAAAACACTCTTAACGCCTATCCTTCCTCCCATGACCACCAATCCTGTTGCCGACAGGCAGTCTGCAGATATGGATCGGCAAGCCTTGAAAAAATCCTGCCAGGATTTTGAAGCGATCTTTATTCAGTCACTTTTTCAGGCCATGCGCAAGACCGTGCCGGAAAACAGTCTGTTTGCACAGAACAGTACCACCGCGATGTTTGAAGAGATGATCCATCAGGAGCTCGCCGCAACCATGGCCCGGACGCAGAGCATCGGTATTGCCGAGCAGATGTACCGCCAGATGGAAAAAAATCTGCCCCCGGAAAAATAATCTGTTCACCTTCTGTAAAAAAAATACAATCCTCCCTAAAGATTTTTCCAGCACCAGCCGATAGAGAGTCAACAGGAAGAAAAACTTCCTGTCCAACGAGCCAGGACGGCTCAAATACTCTGCACGGAGGCAGGAAAAATCATGATGAACATCAACCCCAACCCGCAGTACAGCAGCCTGCCTGTCAGTCAGCAGCCAGGTGCTGGTCTATCAGCTGACTCCAGGTTACGTCCTCCTGACAGCCAACTCCAACCCGATGACAACATCAGTCTGCACCAAAAACCCTCTCCACCCCTCACCTATTCAAAAAACCTGCAGGTGAATACCGGCAGCAACGCCCAACTGAGCATGCTGAGGGATCTGGTTGCCAACCTGCTGCGGGAGCAAGGTGTCAACACCACCATTGCCACCGGCAGCGGCGAGATCAGCCTTGAGACCCTTACCGTTGAAGAGGCGCAGGAGCTGGTGAGCGAAGACGGATACTTTGGCGTTGAACAGACCTCAGAGCGGATCTTTCAGTTTGCCATTGGTCTGGCAGGAGGCAACCCCTCACATATCGATGCCGTTAAAAAAGGCATTGATCAGGGGTTTGCCGAGGCAAAAAAAGCATTTGGCGGCTGGTTACCCGACATCTCCTATACCACCTACGATGCAGTTATGCAGAAGTTGGATACATGGGTTACCGACGCCAGGGCAGCGGTTTGATTCTATCCTGAGGTGAACGCGATGACTGTGGAATTTTTTGGAGTACGAGGCGTGGGACAGATCGGTGGTCTCAACAAAACAGGCGCAACCGGAGGTACACAGAAAACCTCGAAAAGCGAAAGTAAAGAAGGGGCCTCCTTTGCCTCTTCCCTTCATGGTGCAGGCCATGTTTCGGGTCCGGCCAAAGCTGAAGAGGCGGAACGTGCCGCCCGGGTACAGGCCCTGAAAGGACAGGTGGCCAGCGGCCAGTACGATCCTGACTTAAACAAGGTTGCCTCCAGTCTGTTACGATTTCTGGTGGATGGCTGACAGCATGGAAAGAGAAACCGTTCGCATGCTGCTCACTCAGTTGCGCGATACCATCCGCCAGGAACGCGAACATGCCAAGGCGCTTGACATCAACGCCATGCTCGCTGATGTCAAGCGCAAGGAAGGACTGCTCCATGCCTTGAGCGGGGTCACTGATCTGCACCCCGACGACCGGCTCTTCGCCCAGGAGATCCGGCAGGAAAACCGCCGCAACGCCTATCTTTTCCGGGCGACTTTAAACTGGATCCAGGAGACCATGGAGTTCTTCGGCCGGAAAACCGTGCCGGTCACCTACAGCCAGCACGCACGTTCTCAGGACAGCATCATCAACGGCCGTCTTCTCTCCGGACGCGTTTAATCCCCCTTTCTCCTTCTTCTCTCTGCTGCCGCGTTCCCGCTGCAACAAAACAGCAAACTTATCCATCCTGCTCTGTCTGGTACGGATAAATCGGTCAGGGACTTAAGTCCTGCCACGAATCTGCCGATACAAGGAGAAACAGGGAAAATCATCCGCCTGCCCAGCCGGGGGCGGTAAAAGGTTTGCCCCTTAACCAGCTAAACTTATGCAGCCACGAACAGGAACCGATACATGACCAGCCTGCTCAACGCCCTCAATGCCGGTAAGACGAGTCTGCTGACCAATCAGAAGTCCATCGAGGTTGTCGGCACCAACATCGCCAACATCAATACCGCCGGTTACTCGCGACAACGGGCAGACCTCTCGGATGTGCCTGCGCTCAACTTCGGGGATTTCTTCATCGGTCAGGGAGTGGCGGTCACCTCTGTGAGCCGGGATTACAACCTCTTTATCAACCAGCAACTGCAGAGCAAATCCATTGAGTACGGCGAAGAGACCGGCAAATCAAACTCCCTGGCCGAACTGGAGCGGGTGTTCAATATCGGAAAAGATAACCTGGCAACCCAGATCAACGAGTTCTTTGACGCCTGGCGAGAGCTGACCACCAATCCAAACGGCCAGGTGGAGCGCGACATCGTCATTCAGCGCGGCCAGTTTCTAGGAGACGCCTTTCAGGGTATCACCACCGAACTGGACACCATCCAGCAGAACATGAACACGGAGATTGCCGCTGAAATCGACGGGCTCAACGAAAAGATCGCGGAGGTGGCCAGACTCAACGAACGGATCAGCATGGTTGAGGTTGCCGGACAATCGGCCAATGCGGCCCGCGACCAGCGCGATGTCCTGCTCAATGAGCTGTCGGAAGCCCTGGGCGTACAGAGTTATACCGACAACCGCGGCATGGTCAATCTGCTGTTGCCCGGCGGTATGCCCCTGGTGCAGGGGAATATGGCCTCAACCATCACCACGGTGTCCAACGGCACGGATGTCCATCTGCAGCTGCAGGTTGCCGGATCAACCCTTGAGGTGTTTCCCGAAAACCTGGGCGGCAAGATGAAGGGCATGTTTACGATCCGCGACGAGTTCATTGCCGGTCTTCGACAGGATCTCAACACCCTGGCCCGTGACTTCACCGAGGCGATCAATACCGAACACCGCAGCGGCTACGGCTCCGACGGGGTGAGCGGCCGCGACTTTTTTCTGGATATGGCCACCCTGGGGCCAAACGATGTGCCCAGCCGCAACGTCCGGGTGGTGCTGACCGATGGTTCCCAGGTTGCAGCAGCAGGCAATCCGGCCGCCGCACCCGGTGACAACGAGGCTGCCCTGCGGATAGCGCAACTGGAAACCGGCCACAAGGTTGCCGGCACCAAAGACACCTTTGACAGCTTTTACAGCACGATCGTTGCCACGGTCGGCATTGAGGCGGCCCGCAACAGACTGGCGCTCAGCGGGGCCAGGGATGCCACCGTGCAACTGCAAAACCTCCGTGACGGCTACTCCGGCGTGTCACTGGAAGAAGAGATGATCGATTTGATTCAATTTCAACGGGGGTTTGAATCCTCAGCCAAGTTTCTGGCCACAGTGGATGAGATGATCAGCACCCTTCTGGAACTCAAGAGGTAAGCCATGAAAGCCACTCAAGCAACCACCTATCGCATGCTGGGCTCGCGTCTTGACGACATCTCCCGGCAGCTTGAAGACATGCGTCTGATGGGCACAACCAACAAGAAGCTCAACCGGCCGTCGGACAACCCCTCTGCCGTGGGCCCGGTGTTCAACATACGGCAGCAGCTGGCCCATGTTGACCGGTACGTGGACACCATGGGCAAGTCGCTTGATACCATGCAGGCCACGGACAGCCATCTTGATCATGTGGAAAATATCATGCAGCAGGCCAAGGAGATCGTTACCAACGCGCTCAACGGCGCACTGAACGAAGAGGACCGGACGGTTTTAGCCGACAGTCTGGCCAACCTTCGCAAAGAGTTGCTGGCCACGGCCAACAGTTCAATCAACGGTCGCTACCTGTTTGCCGGCTACCAGGAGAACACCGTCCCCTTTGCGGAAAACCCGGCCTACGACCCGCTCCTCTTCAATGCAGACGACTCGTCAACCTGGCCCTATCTCTACCAGGGAGACGCGCATGCCACCACCCTGGAGATCACGCCCGGTGAAACGATTCCGATCAACCTGACCGGCAGCAACCTGTTTTTCGGCACCACCAGCTGGGACCCGGCCGATCCGACGCAAAACGCCACTGAACCCGGCCGCTACAACCTCTTTGTGACACTCACCAGAGCTGAAGAGGCGATCCGTGCCAACAGCAGCGACGACATGCAGGCCGGCCTGGCGGATCTGGAGGGCGCTGCCCAGCAAAACCGGCAGCTCCGCGCCCAGCTGGGCAACCGGGCCGCCCGTGTGGAGACCGCCATGGCCCATCAGGAGGAAACGCGGGTTGATCTGCAACAGATACTTTCCCGGTATGAGGATGCCGATATCTTTGAAACCTTTACCGCCATCATGGAGCAGGAGACCGCCCTGCAGGCCGCCCTGAGCATAACGTCCAAGGTATCGCAGCTCTCCATCCTCAACTATCTCTGAGCACGTGCCACCGGTAAAACCACTTGCCATTCAGCCCGGTTTACAGAATACTGGCAACCGTAGGTTCACACTGCTCAAACGGTCTACGGTATGTGCAGGATTCCCCTCTTCCTCATTTCCGGGCAATGGTCCGGGGTTTTAAACAGGAGTGGCTATGCTGGTGCTGACCAGAAAACCCGGTGAAGGTATCCTCATCGGTGACACCATTGTTGTCAAAGTTATCGAGGTGAAAAACGGCGGGATCCGCATCGGTATCGATGCCCCCCAGGACACCAAGATCTACCGCCAGGAGGTGTACGATCGCATCCGGCAGGAAAACATCGGGGCAGCTGCCGGCTGGGATATGACCGACCTGGACCTCTTAAGTGACAAACTTGCAGACAGGGCCTTAAAGAAATGAAGACCATCCACACCCGTTTTGGTGAAATTACGTACGATCCATCGCATATCCTGCACTTTCCGGAAGGATTGATCGGACTGGAACAGTTGAAAAACTTTCTGGTGATGCCCAATAAAAAACAGGGGCCCCTGTTCTGGATTCAGAGTGTTGATGACCCGGATTTTGCCGTTGTGGTGACCGATCCCACCAACTTCTTTCTTGACTACCGGGTGGTCCCTGATACAGCTGAACAGAACCTCCTGGGAACAGATGCTGCCGGCACATGCTTTGTACTGGTTATTGTGTCCATCTCCAAACAGAAACAGATCACCCTCAACCTCCAGGGTCCTATCCTGTACAGTCCGGCCACCAATCGGGCCATGCAGGTGATTGTGGAAGACCCCCGCTACAGCACCCGTATGCCGCTGCCCACCACTTGACCACAACCTGTTTTTTCTTGTTCTGAGATCGCTCAACCGACAAACCCCTCCACCGGGCCGGACTGGTATCTGTCCAGCTGCCCGGTGAAGAGATCGCCTCTTTCAGCTTGCATCAGGCCTGCTCTTTTCCGCTTATACGGCCCCATCCTTTTCAACCTTCCGGTTTAAAGTTTACAAACCGTACCTTTTCAGCAACAGCAGGAGGTTTTTATACCTGTCTAACCAGCTGAGAAAACACATTTCTTTAAAAAAGTTATCTTTTTTACTCTTTTGGAAGAGAAAAGAGCTAAAGATTGCTATCGTGCCGCTCGATAAGAGAGGCAAAGGAACACAGCTTGTGCTGCTGCAAACCAACCAGCACACACGTTTTTTAAAACAACTCAACAGACGGAGGGACACGAACCAACAACAGCCACAGAAGAGCTTAATCGTTGTACCAGTTTGTTCAGATACTGAAAACCAGCAGCACGGATGCTGCGAAATAACAAGCCAAAAACTATTCATGGAGGAATATCATGGCACTGACAGTTAACACCAACATTGCTTCTTTAAACGCCCAACGTCACCTGAACGCCAACCAGACCAACCTGGCAAAGTCCATGCAGCGGTTGTCCAGTGGTTTGCGGATCAACTCGGCCAAGGATGATGCCGCTGGTCTTGCCATCTCAGACCGGATGACCGCACAGATCCGTGGCCTGAACCAGGCAGTGCGCAATGCCAACGACGGGATCTCCCTGGCCCAGACCGCAGAGGGTGCCTTGCAGGAGACCACCAACCTGCTGCAGCGGATCCGTGAACTGGCGGTCCAGTCAGCCAACGACACCAACAGTGAGGAGGATCGTGCATCCCTGCAGGCAGAGGTGGTTCAGAACCTTGAGGAGATTGACCGTATTGCCAACAATACAACGTTCAACGGCAGGAAACTTTTGGATGGCACTGCCCCCACCATGACCTTTCATGTTGGCGCTGATAGCGGTGACTCACAAAAGATTGAGGTCACTATCGGTAGTGCCACTGCGAGTGACCTTAATGTGGATGCAATTAGTATTGCTGATTCAAGCGATGGGGGGGATGCAGATGCTGCCATCACGGCTGTTGATGCGGCCCTGGCAACTGTTGATGAGATCCGCGGCAACCTGGGTGCGTATCAGAACCGGTTTGAGTCCACTATTGCCAACCTCAGCAACGTATCGGAAAACCTTGCTGCTGCCCGGTCGCGCATCCTGGATGCAGACATTGCCCAGGAGACCTCGGAGATGACCAAGAACAACATCCTGCAGCAGGCCGGGGTGTCCATCCTGGCCCAGGCCAACCAGAACCCGCAGCTGGCGCTGAGCCTGCTCTCCTAACCCAAACCCGTACCCCGGAGCAGCCTGATCGGCTGCTCCGGGCCGTGCTGTCCGGTTGGCAGGCAGAACCATACTGCAAGCCAACCCGACTCCGCATCCACGTTCAGATGACAGGGAGGTCACCAGATGAACATCGAAGCAATGGGTACGGCCAATCTCAGTCCACCCCGAAGCAATGAACCGGCGCAGCAGGTTGAGCGCCGTCGCCAGGAACCCGACCAGGAGCTGCAAGGCACTTTGCAGGGCAACAAAACACCCCCGGAAGAGCTGATCAACCAGATCAAGGCCATCACCGAAGACGGACTGTACAGTGTGCGCTTTGAGCGTGACGGGAACACCGACGCCCTGATCGTCAAGGTGGTTGACAGTGAGACCGATGAGGTGATCCGCCAGATCCCCCCTAAAGAGCTGTTGCACTTAAACGAACAGCTCCGGGAGATGAGCGGTAATCTTGTTGATACTGTTCGCTGATTCGATCCGCCGGGAGATACAACCATGACCATTCAATTTGGCGGCCTGGCCACAGGCCTGGATACCGGCTCCATCATTGAAAAACTGATGGAGCTGGAACGGCAGCCGGTGAACCGGCTTGAAAACGATAAGACATGGCTGAACAACCGCTTAAAGGCCTTTACCGAGCTGGACAGCAAGCTGAAGTCCTTTGGTGAGGCCATCAGCACCCTGGGTAAGAACGACACCCTGTTGCAGCGGGCAGCCAGACTCAGCTCGGATGCCTGCTGTACTGCCACAGTTTCCAGCAGTGCCCAGGCCGGGGCAGGCTACCGGATTGAGGTTGTGGCACTGGCCCAGGTGCAAAAATCAGTGGCAAATGGTGTTGCCAGTCGGACTGAGAACAGTTTTGGCACCGGTTCTCTGACTCTGACCGTGGGCGGTGAGAGTCAGAGCATTGAGATCTCGGCGGAGAACAACTCCCTGCAGGGCATTATGCAGGCCATCAACAGTGCTGAACTCGGCGTGACCGCGGCCATTATCAACGACGGCACTGACACGCCCTTCCGGCTTGTGCTGACCGGCAACGATGTGGGCCGTGACTTCAGCCTGACCAGCAGCTTAAGTGGCGGTACCGACAGCCTGACCATCGGGTCGCCGGTGCAGGAGGCAACCCGCGCCCATATCCGGGTGGACGGCATTGACATCTTCAGCGACTCCAACACAGTGAGCGAGGCAATCCCGGGAGTGACCCTGGATCTGTTCCAGGCTGAGCCCGGCAAGATCACGGATCTGAGTGTATCTGTAGACCGGGAGAGCATCAAACAGACCATTGAGGCCTTTGCCAAGGGGTACAACGAGGTAATCAAGTTCATTACCACGCAGTCCACCAGAAGCGAAGGCAAAGGCGGTATTCTCAGCGGTGATTCCGGGGTCAGCACCATCAAGCGTCGGCTGCAGACCATGCTGACCACACCCTTTGCCAACTCCGGAGTCTTTTCCACGCTGTCGGAACTCGGCTTTGAAACCCAGAAAGACGGTACCTTAAAGGTCAATGACAAACGACTGTCCGAGGCTGTGGACAACAACCTGGACAGTGTGGTCAAGCTGCTTGCCGGTGACGGAGGCGAAGACGGCATGGCCAAGCGCATGCGCGAGTATGTGGATTCCATCACCAGTGCCTCAACCGGCCTTTTAAAGGGACGTAAAGACAGTATTGACAGTAACATCAAAAAGATAGACAACCGGATCGACTCCATGGAGATGCGTCTTGAAAAACGGCAGAAGATGCTGGAAACCCAGTTCAGAAGCATGGAAACACTGGTAAACGGCCTCAATGCCCAATCTTCATACCTGACCCAGCAGATGAGCATGCTCACCAACATGATGAGTGGAGGCAAGAAATGAGCGGATACCCCAACCAGTACCTGGCCAGCACGGTTTTTTCGGCCTCGCCTGAACAACTGCTTCTGATGTTGTACGATGGTGCCATCCGCTTTATCAGCCTCGCTATCCAGGCGATTGACAACAATCAGATTGACCGGCGAACCCTCTTCATCAACAAGACCACAGCCATCATCTCGGAGTTTGCCGCCACCCTGGATCACAGCCGGGATGCGCAGCTGACCGCTGATCTGGATGCCCTGTACCGTTACATGCTGACCCGGATGATGCAGGCAAACCTGAAAAACGAGGCAACCCCGCTGATTGAGGTAAAAGAGATGCTCGTTGATCTGCGCGCCACCTGGGCACAGGCCATTGAGATCAACAAAAACGAGAAGCGCGCTGCAGCCGGTATACCGACCGGGCCCGAGGCGGCGGCAACCTATCGACCTCTGGCAGCGGCGATGTAATGATGGAAACGTTTACTCTTCTCCACCAGATCGTTTCCCGGTATCAGCAGCTTGATCAACTGAGCATGGAGCTTGCACAGGCTGCTGTGCAGAATGAAGAGGAGCGTATTGCCGAACTGCACGGGCAGATGGAACAGCTCCAGGAAAAGACCAGAACAGATGACGCCCTGCTGATGGAGCAGCTTGCCGGCCAACCGCTGCTGCTCGATCATCCGGCAACCCGGGCGTGGCTGCAGCTGATGCAGGGTATCCACACCCGCAACCAGCAGCTGCTACCACAGGTACAGACCAGGCTTGCCCACCACCGCAGCGAACTGCACACCCTGCACAAGGGTGCCTCGTCGTTACAGGGGTACCGTTCAGGGGCGCGACCGGTGGGTGCGCTCCTGTCTTCTGCCGGATAGTCCCTTCAGGTAACACCTTGTCCTCTTTGCACAGGTGGTCGGCACTCCTCGATTCTTTTCGGTTTTCTTAAAAATTTCTTTTCTTCCTCAACTGCTTGTGGCAAGCTACTTACAGAATCCTTTTCATGCACAAGAAGGTACGCCATTGCCACTGTTGACGAACTTCCTCAGCACCGTTAAAGACGGAACCGCTGTACGAGCGGCAATACCTCTGGTTGGCATTGCCACAGAAGAAAAGGTGTACTGTTTTTACACAAAAGGTGAATTGCCGAACTTTATCCTGTCGTTTCCGGACAGCACGTTCTCTGCAGAACAGGTTGACAGCAGTCGTTCCTGTCTCGTGCACTTTGAATTTACCAATCAAACGGTCTCCATCACTGCCACCATCCACAGTGTTGTCAGCAACAGTGCCCTGGAACTGACCGCCAAAGCAACTGTTACCCATGCCCATGCACGAAACTACTTCAGAGTAGACGCCGCCACGCCGATTGCGGCCTCGTCGGTGGCACAGGAAGCTGTTGTCAGTGAAGAAGAGAGTTGGCGACTGTTGGGAGACACCATTGATTTAAGCGGCAGCGGCGTACTGTGCAGTTTTCATGAACCTCTGGAACCACATACCCGGGCCAGAATTGAGTTAACCCTCCCCGCCCGCGGCACGGAAGTGATCATTGCCCTGGGCCATGTGGTACGGTGTCGGAAAATAAAAGAGCACTTCTATCACATCGCCCTTCACTTTGATGTGATCGATACGGAAAGTCAGGACAAGATCATGGCCTGCTGTTTTGAGCTGCAACGCCGGTATCTCCGCATGCGGGTGCGTTTGGAGGGTATTGAATCCCAGGCTTCTTAAGCTGGTGCAGGCCTAACTTTTTTTCTTTATAGGTTGTGTGAGTGCCCGTGACTGCTCTTACTGAAATTCTCGACAAACTGTATAACAACGCGCGTACAGTGGTTGATCTCCCTGGAAACGAAAACGAGTACTTTCGCTCCGAAGCCGTGTTGGCCAAAAAAGAGGACCACAGCCTGGAGCTGGTGTTTCCTCCCAATGCCTTTCGCGCTGATGCTCTCCAGACAGGGGCCGACTGCATCCTCAACATAGAGCACTCGGGCCACACCGTCAGTCTGATTGCACAACTTGACAGGGTGATCGATGATCGGCGCCTTGGCTTCACCGCCCATAAACCGCTCTCCCCGGAATCGTTGCGCAACTATTTCCGGGTATCCATTCAGCTGCCGATAGAGGCCCGCCACGAGGGAAATCAGACAGAAGACGACACAGCGGACTGGACCATGAGCGGCACCACGCTTGATCTGAGCGGCGGCGGTGTACTGGCTGTTTTTCCGGAAAAACCACCCAGCCCATCTCGCATTCAACTGACCATCACCACCTCTGCTGCTGAGCCGCCCATCATATGTTCGGCCGATGTTATCCGCTCGTACAGGATCCGGAAAAACAAGTATCAGGTTGCCTTTCATTTTTCCGATATAGCCGCCAAGATACGTGATCAGCTCATCTCCTGCTGCCTGCAGGAACAGCGACGTCAACTGCGGGAAAACGCCGGTAAGCTGTTTTGAACAACAACACTTCAGAAACAGCACGCTCAGGAAGTGCTGCTGCTTTTGCACGGTGCACTCAACAACCATCCTCCCAATCCGGTATCACCTCACCGACCTGCAGATGCTGCTGCCATGCCGGAAAACAGACACGTTCGCAAACCCCGGGATAAAAGAGAAGATCTGCTGTGAATCCCCTGGCCGCCATCCCCAGGATACACGCCTCTCTTCCTGTCCGCCCTGCAGGTGAGCAGCAGGAGCCCCCGGCCTTTCATCAGGGGCAGCTTTTACGTGGTGTGGTCAATGCCAAAAGCGGTGACCAGCAATTTTCCCTGACAGTGAACGGGCAGACTCTGACAGCCCGGACAACCGTCAACCTGCAGCCCGGCCAACAGCTCCACCTGCAGGTGGTCTCGCTGACCCCACAGGTAGAGTTGCAGATCATCACCAATGACCCGGCCAGACAGCACCTTGTCACCCTTTTGCCCCTACTCTCGCAACAGACTTCGCTGGGCCCGGCATTATCAGCACTCACAACGGACACCGGACTTCTTGAGCAGTTAAACCCTGCGTTGCGGGCAACACTCCTCTGGTACGCTGATACTGCCCAGGGGTTCGGCCGCGTGGTTCAGGATGGTGCTCTGTCGGCCTCCCCGGCATTCCGGCAGCATGTACAGGCAGCAGGCGCACTGTTGCAGCAGCTGGGCAATGATGCCCTGCTCCCGCCTGGCATCACACAGTTTGCAGCAGAGCTGGCAGCCTTTTTCACTGCAGCCGCCGACAGAGGTGAAACGCCATCGGTCCTGCAGTTTCTCAGTACAGCCACATTGCCGGGTACAGCGATCATCGATGGCCTTCTGCGCGCCGCCATGGAGCAGATTGAGCACAGTACAACACTCACCTCCACCGCCCTTGCCCCGCTCTTCTCTCTTCTTGCAGAAAACAGGGAGAGTTCCGCCCTGGAACGGCTTGCGCAACTGTTCGGCCTGTTGACGCAGGCAGACAGCGGACCGGAAGAGGCATCGTGGCCCAAAAGCGGTGCCCAGATGGCGGATTTTTGCAACCGCCTGGGGCTTAATCTGGAACGGCTCTTTCTTGAGGGCCGAGCAGACGAGGGACTCAACACACTCAAGTGTGCGCTTTTAGCCGCCGCACAGGCAGGACAGTCAACAGCGCAAAGTTCGGTCAGCTCTGAGCAGCTTATCCAGCACCTTGAGCTCTACCAGCTTGTGCAGTTGAAACTGGCCGGGGAATCTCTGGTCTTTTTCCCCCTCCTGTTTCCCTTCCTGCAACAGGGATACCTTTTTGTTGACCAGGACCATTCCGGCCGGCAACCCGACCACAAGAAAACCGGCAACTCCAGCGACAGTGTGACCCTGCACGTACAGCTCGAAGGCCTTGGCAGTCTGGAGATCGAGATGCACCAATCCGACGGCCGACTTCACCTTACCTTTGTGACAGAGAAGATGGAACAGGCCGACTATCTTGCCGCCTTTCGGGAAGAGCTGGAACAGTGGATTTCGAGCGCCTCCCCGATCTCGGCCCGATTCCTTCCCGGTGCTGAAGAGCCGTTTAAAAAACTGCTCACCAGGGTGATCGGTGATGCGACCTCCTTTATCGACACCAAGGCATAACAGACAGATTAAAAAAATGACTGCAGAAAAACCCGCCAGAAAACAGGCCGTCGCCCTCCTCTACAACCCGGAAAAATCCGCAGCTCCCCAGGTTGTTGCCAGTGGTTCCAACCTGGTCGCCGAAAAGATCATTGCCGCTGCTGCAGCCGCAGGGGTGCATATTAAACAGGATCATGATCTGGTTGAGCTGTTGGCAAAAATACCGGTGGGCCGGGAAATTCCCCTTGAGTTGTATCAGACCATAGCAGAGGTCCTTGCCTTTGTGTACACCGTGAACAACCGCTATAAGATGAGTAAAGAACAGGGGATGCGCACGCGTGGCGAATAAAGAGAGCAAGAGGCGACATCTCCTTGTTTTAAAAACAAATTAAAAAACAATATCTGTGCGTAAAAACCTCTTCATATAAATTTCTTTCTGACGTATACTTTTGGTATCTACTAAGTGAAACTTTGATCTTATTGATAAAATTCATCTTTTTATTTTCACTTCCAGTATTTTTTACACTGTATTTAAAATCGATTGAAAACCTTTTCTCCATACCAACTTATCTGAACGTGTACGAGGTCGCATATGAACTATGGAGTTGTTAGCCAGGAACAACTAGAGAAAATCGATGAGATCCTGACTGAAAAGCTCATACAGATAGGTGTCGACTGTGTCATCATTATTGATATGGCCGGCAATATCATCACTGCTAAAGATAACGGCACATCAAAGTATGATGTCTACTCTTTCGCCGCCCTGGCAGCAGGCAACTTTGCCACAGTGGATGCCATGGCAAAGCTGGTCGGTGAACAGGAATTTTCACTGCTGTTTCATAAGGGTGCGGAATGTAACATCCACTTCTCTAAGATTGATGACGAACTGCTTCTGATCACCATGTTCGGCAAGAGTATCTCGCTTGGTTTTCTCAGGCTCAATGTCGTGGAAACCATTGAGCGTATCAAAAAAATCTGGACCCGAAGCTGATTGACGAAACAAAGGTCCGGAGCAGCCGGCGTGACGGCAGTACTCTCCGACAACGAGCCAGAGACCTCAGGAGTATGATGTGAGTTTTATCAACCTCAGAGAAAAGATTGTTCAGGTAAAGATTGTGTACTACGGTCCTGGCCGTGGCGGTAAAACCACTAACCTTGAATACATCAACAGGAAATTTTCCAAACAGATCCAATCGGAAATGGTCAGTCTGAAGACCCACGGTGATCGTACGCTGTTTTTTGATTTTCTGCCGTTTAACATGGGTCAGATCAAAGGATATGACCTGAAGATCCAGCTGTATACCGTCCCGGGACAGGTTAAGTACAATGCAACCAGGAAACTCGTCCTCAAAGGCGTGGACGGTATTGTCTTTGTGGCTGATGCGCAGGAACAGATGCGTGAAAAAAACATCCGTTCTCTTAATCAGCTCCACGAAAACCTGATGAGCTACAATGAATCGATTTTTAAAATACCGCTGGTCCTCCAATACAATAAGGTCGACCTCAGAAATCAGGGAATACCCATTTTGCCGATCTCGATCCTGGAGAAGGATCTGAACAGTAAACTGAAGGTGCCAACCTTTGAAGCCAGTGCCTTGACAGGGTTTAATGTACCAGAAACACTCAAAAAAATAATTTCATCCACGGTCATTTCCCTTCAACGAAAACTCATGTAGTGAAGATGAGCCGTAAAGCTAACACTAGAGTCGGTTTATGAAAAAATTGCAGCGCGACCAAGTTTCCTCAATCGATGATTTTGAAGATCTGACACTATTTGCAGATGAATCATTTGATACAGAAGATGTCGATCTCTTCGAATTCACCAGTGAAGAATCTTCGCCATTAACGCGACTTAAATCAATTATTCTCTCACTTGACTGGGAAATCAATGATGAGATCCTGCAAGAACTTGCAGATGAGCTACAGAATCTGCAAACAACGTGGCAGGACGATAAAGTTGCTGAAACGTATCTGCAGGGATTGGAAAAAATCGGCAACTACATCCGGACAAAAGGAGCATACGCTCATCCGAACTCCATAAAACTCCTCCTGACGTTCTTCTACAATTTTGAGAAAATAATCTCTTCTGATCAGATTACAGGTGACCAGATCACCCAACTGCTCAAAGGTGATGTCAGAAAGTTCAGAATTCTGCAGTACCAGATCAAACAGAGTGAAACCCCGTCGGTAACGGAACCTCCACCCCAGATTGAACCTTCTGTTCCCACCGGCACCGGGTCTGCTGCAGATGGAGATTTAACCAAACAGCTCATCGCCGCCATCCTCAGCCTTGACTGGGAGGTGACGGATGAGAGTCTGCGCCAGTTCAGCCGTGCTGTCACTGATCTGCAGCAGGCTGTTGCTGAAAACAAATCCGCCATGGTCCTGATTCAGGGCCTGCAGGCCTTAAGCGACTACATCGCGGAAGAACGCATTGATGCGCATCCGGAGTCGTTTGTCCTGCTCCATTCATTCAGTGAAGGTCTCAAAACCATCCTGCACAAGCAGGATCCTCCCATCAGCCGGGAGACAGTGGAGGAAATTCTTGTTGACCAGATCAACCGCCTCAACAATCTCAAGATGGCTATCACCACGCAGGCCAGTGCGCCGGTGGATGAACAGCTTATCAGTGCGGTGGTTGATGAACTGAGCGATGTCTCCCCTAAGGATACCCGGCAAACGGTATCACTCTCTTTTACAGAGCCTTCGACAACAGAGCAGATCACGGAAACGGCCCAGGACGATATAACGGCTGCAACCGACGATACAGATGTGGCAACCGAGCATCTTGAAGCAGAGATTGACATGTTTTTCGAGATGGATGCCATGCCGGCCATGCCGGCTATGGAGTCGGCGGATGTACAGTATCCTGACGAGATTCTTCCACCCGATGCCATTCAACCGGTTGACGACGAACTGGCCGATGACTTCATAGAGTCCCATTTAAGCTCCAGACGCGGTCTGACACCGGCACTCACCGATGTTGATGAGACCTCTGCCTTTACTGCAGAGGAAGAGACGTTTGCACTCCCCGGCCAAGATGACCTTGCAGCAGAGCTTGATCTTCTTTTCAAAGATACCGATGAGCCACCGGTCACCTCACCGGCAACAGAAGCAACCGGGGACAGCCTCTCCTTTGCTCCGGCCGGTAACGAACCAATAGCCGCGTTGAGCGATACCTTCAAACCTATTGAATCGGCCCTGCATGATGCTGATGTCGCTGATGCTCCGGCAGCACTCCACGCTGACCTCACGGCAGAAGAAGATCAGGGGCTCTTTGACATTCAAAACGAGCTCGATAAATTTTTTACCGATAGCACTGCGGAACCGGCACTGACCTCAACTTCAACAGGTGAAGAGAACGAAAATCGTCAGCAGAATGGATTGTTGGATGTTGACACCGACATCCCACCGGCGCTGGCCGGCACGGATGAGGAGCAGGGGTTTTCTGAAGAAACGGAGATCGCCGCCCTTGCATCCTCCCCATTAAAGGGTATCGAGGAAAAACTGGATTTCTTTTTTGGCAACGACGGTGAGGTTGCCTCAGACCTGTCGGATTCCTTTGAAACGGCAGCCGACACACTGGATGAGGCATTGGCGCTGGATCTGAATGACCAGGATCAGCGCCTGGAAACAGATGCAACTGCGGCGATGATGGCAGCAGGTGAGCAGTTGCAGCAGCAGGCGGCAGACGGGACGGATAATGAGCTCGAACAGGCACTGGACGACTTTTTCAACGAACCGCAGGGACCGGTCACAGTGCCTGCTGATGATACCACCGTCGATGCACTGACCAAAACGCTGGAAGCCACCATTGAGCATCAGCTCCAAGCAACAACCGCGGATATTGCCGAGGTACAGCTTGCCACCCTGGGAGCCCTCCTGCCTGCGGTTGTGCGCACACCTTCACGGCAAAATCTGGCAGACGCCCTTGCCGGGATCAGTACCTTAAAACAGGCTGAGCTGACAGGTGATCAACTGCCTCTTCTGCAGATACTCGAAACAGTTCTGACACTTTTAACAAGACTGCCCGGCAGAGATGGGGCAGCCACGGAAAAACTCATAAACCACGTATACGAACAGCTGCTTGCCGGTACCGGTAAGGCTGGTGACCTGTCGGCAACGGTCGGCCGTTTCACGGGCTGGTTACTCCAGGCAAGCTCGGTTTTACCGACTGTACCGGGCGTTGCTGAAGAGGAAAACGATCCGGAGTTCACCTACACCGCAAAAGAGCTCTACTTTGAACTGGCCGACCTTCGTTCGCATATCCGCAATGAGTTGGCGCAGCTCCGCCACGATGTGCTCCACCACAAGTAATGTTTCCGCACACCTGTCTGCAAAGGGGCCGAACATCTGTTCGTGCCCCTTTTTTATTTGCGCGGATCAAATGCTTCCCGCAGGGCTTCACCGATAAAGATCAGCAGCACCAGTGTCCCGACCAACACCACAAACGTCGACAACGACAGCCACCAGGCATCGATATTGGCCTTCCCCTGGGCCAGCAATTCGCCCAGACTGGGAGTTGAAGGCGGTACACCAAGCCCGAGGAAATCAAGGCTGGTGAGGGCAAGGATCGCTCCGGACATTCGAAACGGGAGAAATGTGATCACCGGAGTCATACTGTTTGGCAACAGGTGTCTGGTCATGATCGTGAAGTTGTTCACACCTAACGCTTTGGCTGCCTTCACGTACTCCATGTTCCGGCCCTTCAGAAATTCCGCCCGGACGTAGTCGGACAATCCCATCCACCCGAACATGGAAAGCAGAACAAGCAACAGCAGTATGCTGGGCTCAAAGATGGAAGCAAAGATAATCAGCAGATACAGTTCGGGCATGGATCCCCAGAGCTCGATAAAGCGCTGGCAGAACAGGTCAACCCGACCGCCGAAAAATCCCTGCACAGCACCGGCAACAATACCCAGCAGCATACCCAGTGCGGTCAGGGTCACACCGAAGAGGACGCTGATGCGAAATCCGTACACCAGGCGGGCCAGCACATCCCGACCACGATCATCGGTACCGAGGTAGTTGTCTGCACTGGGTGGAGCCGGAGTCGGACGATCCAGGGATTGATTAATTGAGTTAAAGCTGTGCGGATTGGGAGGAAAGATGACAAAATTACCGTCTCTGGTCAGCTGGTCATGAATAAAAGGATCCCGATAGTCAGTTTCTGTTGCAAAGTCGCCGCCAAACGTTGTCTCCGGATAGGATTGCCAGAACGGATAGTAGTACTGTCCGTTGTAGTGGACAAGCAGCGGCTTGTCATTGCTCAGCACTTCGGCAAACAGGCTGACACCAAACAAAGTGACAAACACGACAAGAGCGACAAGACCGCGACGGTTTTTCTTAAACCGAATCCATCGTTTGCGGGTAACGCTGATCCTTTTCGTTTTTCTTTCCATCTCCATCTCTGTCAGGTACCTACTGCCTGCCCTCAAAACTGATACGCGGATCAACCAGTACATACGACAGGTCGGAAAGCAATCGGGAAAAAAGACCGATGATGGTGAAGAAGTACAGTGTACCCAAGACAACCGGATAGTCCCGGTTCATGACCGACTGGTACGCCAGCAGGCCCATACCATCAAGCGAGAAGATGGTTTCAATCAACAGGCTGCCGGTGAAAAAAGCAGTGATGAAACTGCCCGGAAAACCGGTGATGATCGGAATGATGGCATTGCGGAACACATGTTTATACAGGACCTGCCCCTCCTCCAGCCCCTTTGCCCTGGCCGTTATCACATACTGTTTACGAATCTCCTCCAGAAAGGAGTTCTTGGTCAGCAGTGTCATTACCGCTAAACTGCCCACTGTGGAGGCAATAATCGGCAACACCATATGCCAGAGGTAATCAAGCACTTTTCCAACAAGACTCAACTCGGACCAGTTGTCTGAAACCAGACCGCGCAAAGGAAAAATATTCCAAAAGCTGCCACCACCGAAGAGGACAATCAGCAGGATACCTAAAACAAAACCCGGAATAGCATAACCGATCAGAATAAATGTGCTGGTCAACACATCAAAAGTCGAACCATCCCTCACCGCCTTGCTGATCCCGAGGGGAATACAGACGGAGTACACAATCATAAAACTCCACAGGCCCAGTGACATTGAAACCGGTAACTTAGAGATCACCAGCTGGGCAACACTCATATGGTGGTAATACGATTGGCCGAAATCAAAGACCAGATACTGACGGATCATGGAAAAAAATCTCGTCAGGGGTGGCTGATCAAAACCATAGATCTTTTTCAGCTGTTCAACCCTTTCCTGGTCCAGTCCCCTGTTCCCCTGGTACAGACCGCTGCCGGCGGCGGTCTCCCCACCGCTGCCGTACCCGCTCAGCTCAGCCATCAGTCGTTCCACAGGTCCGCCGGGGACAAACTGAGTGACAGTAAAGGTGATGAGCATGATCCCAAAGAGAGTCGGAATCATCAACAGGATCCGTTTACCGATATACCAGGCCATCCGCCGCTCCTTTTACAATTACTGCACGTACGCAGGCAGCCTGAACAATCCGGATTCGCGCTGCAGGTCAACTGTCCCCGGCTTACCTGATCCTGATGTTACCAATTCCATCAGACTCGTCATCCACTGTTGTGCTCTTTTCGAAAACATGCGGCATGGGTCCTGCTGAGGATGAGCGAACAACCGGCTCACGGGGCTGCTCATGCTGCGGCGGCACATAAACGGGTTCCGGTACCCTGACCGACTCCACTTTGACCACTTCCGGTACGACCACCGGTTCCGGTGCCGGTTCCGTCATAACCCGCGAGCGCACCATCGTCACAGCCTGTTCTGCGTTCGACATGCTGCTGACAGCGGGTTGTTCAACAACCTGCTCCTGCCGGACGGGTCTTTTCAGAAAGACCAGCACCCCGTCCTTCAGAAGGGTCACGCTCACCAGCTCCCAGCCCTGGCTGCCCAGCTGGTTCAGTGCCTTTTCGATCTCCTCATCATCAACATACTTATCACCAAGCAAGCCATCCTTTGTTAACTCAAAAAGAATAGTCTGATATTGCCACAGCATTGTTCACTCCCTTTTCCTGATCACTCATCAAAACCCGATAACTTCCACATTAAAGCCAAACTTCCACAGACAACTGAAACAACTTCTGTACAGAGTACAGACAATCAGGCTGACAGGGCATGCAGCTCTTCAGCTATCAGAGCTATGCCGCGCTCTATATCCGACGCATCCTGTGAATAGGTAAGACGCAGACACTCTTTCGTATGTTGCCAACCCACAGGCAGTCCGGGGAAAAAATAATCACCGGAAACCACAATCACGCCCCTTGCCTTGAGACGCTGGTACAACTCGCGTGCAGAAATCGGCAGACCAGGCAACCAGAGCCAGAGGAACATTGCACCTTCAGGAACGTGTATCTTATACTGTAACCCGGCAAGCCGCTCGTGAATCCAGGCCAAGGTCTGTTCCATCTTATCTTTATAAAACGGGCGAATCACTTCCTGGCTCAGCTGAATAATTTCACCTGAGCGGACGATGTCGGCTGTCAACATTGCCCCGAAGCTGCTGGTTGCCAGGTTCACCACGGCATTTGCCCCTGCCACCAGATGCACCAGCTTGCGATCAGCGATGATGATACCGGTGCGCACCGCCGGCAGACCGAACTTTGAAAGGGACATGCACAAGACAACTCCCTCCTGCCAGATCGGGGTGGCATCGGTGTACACCATGGCCGGAAACGGGAGGCCATAGGCCGAATCAATGATAAAGGGGATACCGTGCTCTCTGGCCAGACGAGCAAGCTTTATGACCTCCTCGTCCGTGAGCACATTACCTGTGGGGTTGGTGGGGCGAGACACACAGATTGCACCGATCTCATCGGTGATGGCGATCTTATCGAAATCAACCCGATACTTAAAGAAATGCTCATCAATCATTTCGATACGCGGTCGCACGCTCACAAAGAAATCCTCCACCAGGCCCAGATCGGCATAGCCGATATACTCCGGTGCCATGGGCAGCAGGATCTTACGTTTGTGTCCCTCTGATGTTGTTCCGGCCAACAGATTAAACAGCAGGAAAAAAGCAGACTGGCTGCCGTTGGTCAGACAGATGTTCTCCTCATGCACGTCCCATCCGTATTCCCGCCTCAACAGGTCTGCCAGAACCTGACAGAACTCTCTGTTGCCTTTAGGGGGATCATACACGCCGAGCAACCGCCGCAATGCTGTCGCATCCTCAGTCAATCCCTGTAATCGCTGTGCCATCCGTTCCTGGATCAGGGGAATGGTGCCCGGGTTGCCACCACCCATCATAATCGTATCCCCCCGGGCCAGGGCATTGCCGAGATCATCCATTAACGAGAGAATGCCGGAACCGGACGATAACTTTTCACCAAACGCAGAGAGCGTAACCACTGTACATCTCCATGGTATTTTCTTTTTAAAAGGACAACACGTTCTGCAACTCAATAAGCGGTCTGCTGAATATGCAGCAGAGCAGGGAAAAACGAAATTTTACCAAATTTTGTGGAGAAATCCACCGGCTATCGGGTTTCAGAACCATCATAAGCATGCCGGCTACCGTATCACCACCGGCACTGAAGAACAGACCTCTTCTCTGTGGTGCCGTGAGCAGTTATCGTTGGACAAAAAATTGACACGGTGTTCCGGAAGACAGCAGTACAACCCGGGAAGGCAGATCCCGGCTTTTAAAACCATAGGCGCGGCACCCTCTGGGGTGCTGCTGCTCGTACGTGATAAAAAAATGTTTACACCGAACACAGTCCGGAGCGGTCTGTCTCTTCACAGTGTTGACTCAAACTGCCGACATTTTGACGCGTCTCCACACCCTTCAGGCAATATCCGGTCTTTTGGGATAATCAACAAAGACCAGCTGACCGGTATCCGGTGCAAGTCCCTGCCAGGAGGGCTGATGAAAGGCCAGGGCAACAATACCGCCTGTTGGAATACTGTCAATATGCAACCCGCCGAGCATGTTGGCCAGGTTCGTGATTGCAGGGTTGTGACCGACTGCCAAGAGGGTCCGCACCTTGGGGTCGACAGTCTCCAACAGCCCGATCAACTGGTGTACAGATGCCAGATACACCAGAGGTTCAGCCTGCAGCCTGTCCAGTGGGTAGGCCAATTGATCGGCATAGTAACGGGCTGTTTGCAACGCGCGTTTTGCCGGACTGGTTATGATCAGGTCGAGCTGTACACCGTGCTGCAGCAGACGACGCCCCATCTCCGGCGCATCTCGCTCGCCTCTTCTATTTAAAGGCCGGTCAAAATCACGCACCGCAGCATCATCCCAGCTTGACTGAGCGTGCCTGCAGATAAGGAGCAGCCTCCATTCCTCAGATCTGAAGATATCGTTCATTTTCATGTCACAGACTCACACAGGTTACTGCTGCCGCTGATCATGCACCACCCTGACAACCGGTTTGGCCACTCTATCTTAAAATGCCGCAAAACAGGAAAGACAGAACAGGGCAACACCTCAGCATATTCCTTCTTCCGGGCCACTGCGACTGTACTCAGGCATGCTTCTGTTTTCCTGAAAAAGCGCTGCAAAAACCTCAGCAACAGCACTGTCGTCAAACCGGGCAAACGCTGCAACAAAATGACTGCGCAGTTTCTGTTGTTCTTCCCTCAGACTCTGTATCAGTGCATCGAGTGCCACAGCCTGTTCAAGGTGCCTCTGACCTGCAACCGGCAACCGTTCCCGGGTATCACGAAGCATTTTCTGCTGCACGGCCAGATCATTAAAATCTCCAAGTACATCCTGCAACCTCTTTAAATGACGCAACAGAAACTCTATATCCTGCTGCGGGTACAGGCTGTGGAAAAATTCGATGGCATAGCGGAGTTTCTTGGCCTGAATACGCAATCGATGGACTGCGGCATCGGGTGTTTCTGCATGCAAAAAACGACCATCTCGCACGACTCGTTTAAAATGTCTGCAGATGATTCGCCCCGCTTCTTCAACAGCAGGCCGATCAGCTGAAGGTGCAGGCGGCTGCGCAGCGCTGCTCTGCAGAGTATGCCGCCATGCGTCCAGCTGGTTTCGGGTTGATGCCGCCCCCAGTCTCTTCACCATCTCTGCATGTTCAGCCCGCCGTCTGTCTGCAAGGTCTGCAAAAAACAGGAGCAATCCAGGTTGCAGTGCCGGCGCCAGTCGCTGCACATAGGCATTTTGACGCTGCAAGTAGACATCAAGATCCCGAACAGGCCCGGTGATGCTACCAAGAGAGCGGAAAATCATACGGAATCGTTTTGTCACCTCATCAGGCAGCACCTTTTTCACCAAACTCAGGCCGGATCGGGTACGACGGATAGCCACCCGCATGTCGTGCAGGAACTCTCTATCCCAGTCAGCAAGCACACCGGGGAGGTTACGCTCTATACTCTCCAGCAGTTTCAAATAAATACGGGTCATTGCCCCACGGGCCGTACTGTGGCCCTCCAGTGCAAGGACAAATTTCGAGCTGTAGTCCAGCGGTTGCCGGCCATTCAGCCGACAGCCCTCTATAAATCCGATATGTGGTGAGACTTGTCTGTGAACACCTGCAGCTGTCAGTCCATGGCGGACAAGAGCCGCCGCTGAATCTCCGCACACATCAAGTAGTCGAATCAGCTGATACTTCGGACCACCGACGGGTTGCTGTGTTTCCAAGACAAGCCTGGCAACGGGTGTTTCTCCCTGAGTGTGCAGACAGACCGTACGTTTTTCCACAGACACGGATGTCAGGGGGAAAAGACAGCGGCAACCCAGCACAGATTCCAGCACCTCCTGCAACCGGCCGGAGGGAAAATCACGGGCAAAGCAGTTCTCCTGCAGTATCGGACCGTCCTGCTCAAGCGTTTTCTCCCCGGTATCACGGCAATGTAACGTCCAGCAACGATCTTGACAGTGCAACAGATATCCGCGCCGGTACAATCGCCAATCAAAGGAATCGGCATAGACAACAGTCGCGGTCTGAACAGGGGCACACTCACAGGTAAATGCCTCACTCAGTGCACCAAGAAGCGTTTCGAGCAAAAAACCATCAGGTATCTGCCAGCTGTCTGTCCGGTGCTGCGGCATTGTCCCCTTGCTCAACTCCGATAATCAGCGTTGATTTTAACGTAGTCGAAAGAAAAATCACAGGTATACATCTCAGCAGCAGCATCTCCCTCACCAAGATCAATGGTGACGGTAAAGGCACGCTGTTTCAGCACGTTCGTGGCCGCTTCCTCCTGTTCAGACCCCAGAAAAATTCCCCTGTTGACCAGCATGACGTCATCAAATCGTATGGCAACCCTGTCTGGATCAAAGAGGCAATCAGATCGGCCAAGGGCGGCGATAATTCTTCCCCAGTTGGCATCTTCACCAAAAAATGCCGTTTTAACGAGTGCTGAGTTGGCAATGGTCCGGGCGGCATGCAGGGCCTCCTGCTCAGTACGGGCGCCGGTGACTCTGATGGTGACCATCTTGGTGGCCCCCTCACCGTCTGCCACGATTTTCAGGGCCAACTCTTTGAATATGTCATACAGCGCAGCATTGAACAATGCAGCAGCCTCTGGATGATCGGCATCGATCAGGGTGTTACCGGCTTCACCGTTGGCCATGACCAGCACCATATCATTCGTCGACGTGTCGCCGTCCACTGTGATGCGGTTGAAACTCTGCTCTACTCCCACCTTCACCGCCTGATCTAATGTGGGGTGATCAATGCGGGCATCAGACACGACAAAACAGAGCATGGTCGCCATATCGGGCATGATCATGCCCGACCCCTTGGCAACACCAAGCAGCCTCACCTCAGCCTCACCTATCAACACGGTTGCCGTGGCAACTTTAGGAACCAGGTCTGTGGTCATAATAGCCTGTGCCAGCTGGTCAAAGCCATCGGGGGAAAGACCGGCAACCAGCTGCGGCATGGCCCTGGTAAAGGGTTCCACCGGCAGCTGCTGGCCGATGACGCCGGTGGAGGCCACCTGTACAAGATGCGGATCAATGCCCAGCTCCTGAGCCGCTGAACCGGCGGTTGCCACAGCCGCGTCCATACCCGCCTGCCCGGTACAGGCATTGGCGTTGCCGCTGTTGACAAGAACCGCCTGGCACAGCCCGGAGCCAAGGCGTTCCATGGCAAGAACTATCGGTGCCGCCTTCACCTTGTTGGTGGTGAACATACCGGCTGTCACCGCTGGAGTCTGTGAAAAAATAAGTCCCAGATCATATCGCCCGGCATATCGGATACCGGCCTGAACCGCTGCAGCGGAAAAACCTTTCACTTGCATGGACTAGCCCTGCCTTTTGTTGGAAGTTATCGGATAAACAGTCTGTGTAATTTACTTAGATACTTCATAAAAAGAAAGCGTGAAGCCGATCTGGACAGGTAATTTCCCTTAAGCGGTCACAAAAAAAGTGTGCGGAATGTATGCGGTAAGGCTACTGTGACTGCGAGCAGTACAAACAACCGTCTTCTGTGCACACACGCTACCATTTACCTGCAGGGTGTTCCGACCAGCGCCTTCTGCTTGCTGTTGCCGGCTCCCAAAAACAAATCAACATGATCGGTACACTCTCCCTTGACCTGACCTCCTGGATTCTGCTGACCGACCTGGTCATCCGCTTTAGCTTTTCACTGCGGATCATCATGCGTAAACGCGCTGCCAGCATCTCTTTTGCCTGGCTGACGATCATCCTCCTGCTCCCCTTTGTCGGTGCGGTCACCTACCTGCTCTTTGGCGAAAACAGACTCGGTGAACGCCGGGCCAGCCGACTGCTCAAAGGTCGCCCCATACTCAAACAATGGGCCACCTCTTTGCGAGAGATACCTGCTGTTGACTGGCAGGCTGTCAATCCGGAGTGCCGGCCGCTCAATCAGCAGATTTTTACAACCACCGGGATGCCGACCATGCCCGGTAACCAACTTGAACTGATCGACACTGCCGAACTTTTTTTCTCAAGACTCATCACCGACATAGACCGTGCCCACTTTAACTGTTCCCTGGAATTTTATATCTTCAACGAGGGGGGAGGGGTCGATGCCGTGATCGAAGCGCTGATTCGTGCTCAGGAGCGAGGCGTGACCTGTCGTCTCCTGCTGGACAGTATTGGTTCCAAACCGTTTCTCCGCAGCCAGAGTGCAAACAGGCTCCGCAAAGCCGGTGTTGAAATACGAGAAGCCCTGCCGGCCGGTCTTATCCGGGCGTTGTTTATCCGTATCGACCTGCGCAATCATCGTAAGATCGTCGTCATTGATAACGAAATCGCCTATACAGGAAGCCAGAACCTGGTTGATCCCAAGTTCTTCAGGCAGGATGAGCAGGTAGGGGAGTGGGTGGATGCCATGGTTCGGCTTACCGGACCGGTGGTGGAGTTACTGGCAGCCGGATTTCTTTTTGACTGGTTACTGGAACGCCGGCAATGGCCCACCAGATTAAAAAAGATGATCGGCATCCAGCCCGTCTCCGCAGCCGGGGACGCTTTGGTCCAGTTAGTTCCGTCAGGACCGGGGTACGGTGAAAGCAGTATTCATGATTTTCTGTTGACCGCTATATACGCCGCCCGACATGAACTGGTTCTGACCACGCCTTACTTTGTTCCGGACAACGCCATACTTGCGGCTCTGCGCTCGGCAGCGCAACGGGGCGTTGAGGTGACGATTATTGTTCCTGAAACCAATGATTCACGCCTGGTTCATTATGCCAGCCGGGCGAACTTTACCACGCTCAGCCAGGCCGGTATCCGCATCATGTTCTTTTCCGGCGGCCTGCTGCACACCAAAACCATCACCGTGGACAATGATTTCTGTCTCTTTGGTTCAGTCAATCTCGATATGCGAAGCTTTTGGTTAAATTTTGAGATGACCCTGGTGATCTACGACCAGGTGTTCACAAACACACTCAGATCACTGCAGCAGGCGTACCTGCACAGGTCGCACCAACTTGATCTTGCCGTTTTCAACAACCGTCCCTACCGCCAGCAGCTGCTTGAAAATATCGCCCTGCTCATCGGTCCCCTGCTCTGAGAAGCCGTCCGTGAATAAAGATAATCAACACCCCCATCGTCCCCATCGGGGGATGGAGGCTTGCATCTCATCGCAATGAACATCCTGCTGATCAGTGATATCCACGGCAACTTTCCGGCCCTTGAAGCTGTGGCCCGTGCGGTTGCCGGGATAGACTGTACCCATATCCTCAACTGCGGCGACTCGCTGGTTTACGCCCCTTTTCCCAATGAAACCATGGGTTGGTTACGTACACATCAAGTCCTGAGTATCAGAGGCAACACTGATGACCGGGTGATCAGACTGCTGCAGGGCAGGACATTCAAAAAACCGGCAAAGCCTGAGAAGCGCATCATGTACACGAGCAGCGCTGCTGCACTCACCCCTGAAAACGCCGCCGACCTGCTCAGCCTGAAAAAACAGAGGATCGTACGACTCGGGGACACCTTACTGGGCCTTTTTCACGGAAGCCCGGCAGATCATGAAGAGTTTCTGACAGCAGCAACACCTGATGAACGTTTTGAACAGCTGGCAGGGGAAACAGCCTGCAAGATCGTGGTCATCGGCCACTCCCATACCCCTTTTCACCGGATCGCGGGAGGGGTTCATTTTATCAATCCCGGTTCAGTCGGCCGGATGTTTGACGGCTGCCCTGATGCATCGTTTGCTCTGCTGAGCATCTCCAAAAACCGCATTGATGTCCAGCATCACCGTGCAGCCTATGCTGTTGAAGCCGTGGTCACCGCCCTGCAAAGACACCGGTTACCGGCTGTCTATGCTGAGATGTTCCGCACCGGCACAAAACAGAATTAAATACCGGATCATCCGCTGAGAGCGGACCGGTGCGCCTCTTTTATCCGTTCAGCCACATAGGCGACAGACGCCTCTGTGCAGGTGTCTAGATCAAAACACAGGGCATCCTCGCCGAGCAAACCACCGGGAACCTCTGCACCCAGCTGGTCGGGGTCCTGAATCATATCACCAAAAAAACAGACGGAGAGCCAGCGCGGTTCATCCTCAATCACATCGATCATCACAAACAGCGGCCGGTTGGTTCCGGAAACAGCCCCCCGTAACGAATAGGTCACACCGGGTCGGGGGTGAAAAGAGACCTCGACCCCTTCAAGATTGGTGAGCAGCTCCTGCAAACGGATAAAGCCCTGTCTGTTCCCGTCCGGACTCTCGGCCCACTGTTCAACAAACGCCTGTACTGCATCCATTGCCTTCCCCTCCCGTCATTTTACAGCCTGTAACAGAGCATAAGGGCCGATGACTATCATCAGCTGCTCTGACCACAGCACCTCTTGTACTTTTTGCCGGACCCGCAGGGGCAGGGAGCGTTACGGCCGACCTTCTCCTCGGCCCGTTGAATCGGTTTCCGGTCCTTCTCCACCCCGTCTTCGCCGCTGGAACGTTTGGCCTCAGCCAGTTCACGCTCGCGCTGCTGCCGCCGTTCCTCCTCCAAACGGGCCAGCTCGTCATCCTGGACCAGCTGAATACGCATCAGGTTCCCTATGGTATGCAGCTTTACGGCATCAATCAGGTTACGAAACAGCTGATAGCTTTCCCGCTTGTACTCATTCAACGGGTTTTTCTGACCATACCCCCGCAAGCCGATCCCCTCTTTGAGATGATCCATGTGCAGCAGATGCTCTTTCCACAGAGTATCCACCATCTGCAGGAGCACCATGCGTTCGAGTTGTCGCATCTGTTCAGTGCCGTTGCGGGACTCCTGATGTGCATAAGCCTGGGTGACCATTTCGTGCAGCTTTGCAGCAAAAGAGTCGCGATCCAGTGCCTCCCGCTCTTCAGGTGTCCAGTCGAGCTGAAGGTTGAACACCTGACCAACCCGCTCTTCAATGGCCGGCCAGTCCCATTCTTCAGCCAACGTCTTGCCGGCGGTGCAATCGGTCACGATCTGCTCCTCAAGGTCGACCAGCATATCACTGATAATCGGCTGCACATCCTCACCTTCGAGGACCTCAAGACGCTGACTGTAAATAACCTCCCGCTGCTTATTCATGACATCGTCATACTCTAAGAGATGTTTACGGATGTCAAAGTTATGGCCTTCAACTTTACGCTGAGCATTTTCAATGGCCCGGGAGACCATGGAGTGTTCAATAGGTTCGTCATCCTCCATACCCAGTTTATCCATGATGGTACGGAGTCGATCAGACCCGAAGATACGCAGCAGATCATCTTCCAGTGACAGATAGAACCGTGAGGTGCCGGGATCACCCTGACGGCCGGAGCGACCGCGCAACTGGTTGTCAATGCGACGGCTTTCATGGCGACTGGTACCCAGAATATGCAGTCCGCCCAGTTCACGTACGCCTTCACCCAACTTGATGTCCGTGCCTCGTCCCGCCATGTTGGTGGCAATGGTCACTCTGCCTTTTTGGCCTGCCTGGACAATGATCTCCGCTTCCCGCTCATGCTGCTTGGCGTTCAGCACATCATGGGGAATACCCTCTTTGGTCAGCATCTTTGAAATCTTTTCCGAGACATCAATGGAGATGGTACCTACCAGAATCGGCTGGCCGGCTGCATGAACCTCTTTGATCTCTTTAACAATATTGCGGTACTTGGCCGCCTGGTTCTTGTAGATGACGTCGGCGTAATCGATACGGATCATCTTCTGGTGGGTGGGAATGACCACAACATCGAGGTTATAGATCTTTTTAAACTCAGGCGCCTCGGTGTCGGCCGTACCGGTCATACCTGCCAGCTTTTTGTACATGCGGAAATAGTTTTGAAAGGTGATTGAAGCAAGCGTCTGATTTTCCCGTTCAATCTTGACTCCTTCCTTTGCCTCCAAAGCCTGGTGCAGACCGTCTGAATAACGCCTGCCCTCCATGGTGCGACCGGTGAACTCGTCAACAATCACCACGGAACCGTCCTTGATGATGTAGTCAACGTCACGCTGAAAAGCAAAATGTGCCTTCAGCGCCTGGTTGACATGATGCAGATGATTGATGTTGCGGGGATCGTACAGGTTATCGATCTCAAGTAGCTCTTCAGCCAGGGCAACACCATCGTCGGTCAGCATGATCTGCTTGGACTTTTCTTCCTTGGTATAATGTGCCTCGGCCTTAAAATGACGCATGATCCGGTCGACCTTGAGGTACAGATCGGTGGTTGCATCAGCAGGGCCGGAGATGATCAGCGGTGTCCGGGCCTCGTCGATGAGAATTGAGTCGACCTCGTCGACAATGGCATAGGCAAACCCGCGCTGACAGTAATCCTGCAGGGTGAACTTCATGTTATCGCGCAGGTAGTCAAAACCAAACTCATTGTTGGTGCCGTAGGTGATATCCGCTCCATAGGCCTCCCGACGCTGCTCATCGTTCATTTCATGAAAGATACATCCGGTGGTCAGACCAAGAAAACGATAGACCTCTCCCATCCACTGCACATCACGACGTGCCAGATAATCATTGACCGTTACCACGTGTACACCCTTGCCGAGAAGGGCATTAAGATAGACCGGTGCTGTCGAGGTCAATGTCTTCCCTTCTCCGGTTTTCATCTCTGCGATCTTTCCCTGATGCAGGACAATACCTCCGATCAGCTGCACATCGTAGTGTCGTTCGCCAAGTACCCGTTTTGCCGCCTCGCGCACCACGGCAAACGCTTCGGGCAGCAACTGCTCAAGGGTTTCACCCTGACTGATGCGCTCTTTAAACTCAGTTGTCTTTGCAGCCAGCTCAGTGTCTGTAAGGGGCTCGACCGTTGCTTCAAGCTCATTGATCGTCTTGACGATCCTACGGTACTGTTTGATCATCCTGTCGTTTTTACTGCCAAACATCTTGGCAAGAATCCGTCCAACCATTCGTATATCTCCCTACCAGAGGGTCTTGTGATGAAAGTGTAGTCTGCGTTGAGGTGAGCGTCCTACGATCCCATACCCAGGCCGGTTCGTATCAGGGCATCCTCATCACAGTCTGGAAATTTAGGACAGTGGATACAGTCGCTCCAGATTTTATGCGGCAAATCCTGTTTGTCACAGTCTTTAAAACCAAATTTTCGGAAAAATGCCGCCTGATATGTCAGGACAAAGACCGTATCGATTTCCAGGCTTCTGGCCTCATCCAGACAGGATTCGACCAGTAAAGCGCCGATCCCGCAACCTTGTCGCTCTTCCGCTACAGCCAGGGAACGGATCTCGGCCAGATTATCCCAGCAGATATGGAGGGCACAGATACCGAAAACAGCATTTTCCTCCTCATACACAACAAAGTCACGCAGGTGATCGTACAGAGAGCTGATCGAACGCGGCAGCATGAGCCCCCTGTCGGCAAAGGTGGTCAGCAGCGAATGGATAGCGCGCACGTCACCCATACGGGCGGGCCGGATCCGGCCGGTTGCAGAGGACATCTGAGATGTAGTCATTCTTTCTCCGTTGATAAAGCAGCAAAAGATGGTTCCATGGACATCGCGGTTATGTATCAGAGCTCGCCTGTACAGAAGGCGTGATCAGAGAACAGTACAACACCCAGTTACCTAAACCTGTCAACAGTCCCACAATTACAAGGAGACAGGCACGCAACATGGTGTCGGCTCCCAGCAGCATGATCAGCGCCAGGCTGATACCAACGCCGTACAGAGCTCCGGTAGCAAGGGTCAGAATAAACGATGACAGGTCGGGGAATGTTCGTTCCAGCAGACCGGCTACCGGTCGGGCTATGGCAAAAAAACAACCATAGGAACAGAAAAGCAACGGCAACAGTCCGTAAACCGCCCAGGTAATCATGGCCCTGTACAGCTGCCCCGGGGCCAGCAGACCGGATTTAATCAGAACAAGGGTCAGCAGTGTACCGATATGGGTCAGTACAACCAGCAGCAGGGGCATGCACGCCGGCAGGTAGATCACCAGACGTCGGCGAACGTGCTGCAGCAGCATACTCCGCAGGGCCGGGATGAGGGCGATGGATGACCGCTTCCTGCCGCGTTGATTTCTTTTTGTTCGCATATTGCTGTTGCCTGCACCCTCAATAGTTCGCTAACGTCTGATATCTCTTCTGATTTTGTCCAGCTCAGATGCAGTGGATGAGGGATATTCTCGCTGTACAGCCGGACTCGGCTTTGACGGAAAGACAATAGTTTGCCCTGCCCACATACCCAACAAAAACAGCCACAGGAACAAAAAGAAACAGACAACCACCAATCCAAACATTCCCCGCCAGCCGAGTTCAATCCGAAAGGGTTTTGGTTTATACTCATCCTGCATCGGCCTTTTCTGCAAGGACACTCCTCTCTTTTCAGTACTTAGACAGTCACGGTTCTTTCATATTCGGTGCAGTCTGGAAAAAATCGATATGCAGGGGCATACAAAAGGACTATTGCAATAAACAGGCCATCGTTCATCACATGCTCACCGGTGCTGTCAGGCCGATCAGATGTAAACCGTTATATACCACGGTTTTCACTCCCTGGCAGAGGGCCAATCGCGCACCGGTCAAATCGTGGTCATCAGTCAACACCTTATGTTTATTATAAAATCCGTGAAATTGACCGGCCAGCTCAATGAGATAAAAAATTATCCGATGGGGGGCAAGATCCGCAGCTGCTCCGGCAACCAACTGAGGGTAATCGGCCAGCATCTTCAGCAGCGCATACTCTTCCGGTTCAACCAGTCTCTGCAATATCTGCTGTGTCAAACCAACGACAGCTCCCTGTTCAGCCGCCATCTTTTCAATACTGCACAATCGGGCATGGGCGTATTGAACATAGTAAACCGGATTTTCCTGACTCTGTTTTTTGGCAAGATCCAGATCAAATTCAATGACATTATCCGGCTTGCGCATCAGGAAGAAAAAACGCAACGCATCGGCTCCAACCTCATCAACCAGCTCATCCACCGTAACAAAAGTGGCCTTGCGAGTCGACATTTTGACTTGTTTGCCATCACGCAGCAGAGTGACAAACTGATACAGCACCACCGTGATACAGCTGTCATCATGACCAAGAGCGCGGACCCCGGCCAACACGTCCGGCACTGTGGCAATGTGATCTGATCCGAACACATTGATCATCCAGTCATAGCCGCGTTCAAACTTATCGCAGTGGTAGGCGATATCCGGCAACCGATAGGTGGGCTCACCACTGCTCTTGATGATGACGCGATCCTGTTCCTGGCCGAACTCACTGGCCTTAAACCAGGTGGCCCCCTCCTTTTCATAAATCAGTCCCTTGCCCCGCAGCTGATCCACAACCGCCTTAAGTCGACCATCCTCATACAGGCTGTGTTCATTAAAGTAGGTATCAAAATGTATTCCAATGCGCCGGAGAGTGGTATCAATATCAGTAAAAATAGCCTGCTGAGCACGTTCTTTAAAAATATCGACAGCTGCATCTTGAAAAGAATCACCGGCTTCCTCAACCATTGATCGGGCAATCCCGTAGATATAGTCTCCCTGATACCCATCCTCCGGAAAAGAAGCAGGCATTCCCAGCAACTCCAGGTAGCGGGCCCGGGTGGACTCACCGAGAACACGCATCTGCCGGCCGGAATCGTTGAAGTAATACTCCCGTTGCACCTGGTAGCCATTGGCTTCGAGGAGACGGGCAATGGTATCACCCAGCACGGCATTACGCCCGTGGCCGACACTGAGCGGACCTGTAGGATTGGCGCTGACAAACTCAACCAGCACCCGTCGCCCCTGACCATCTTCAGATCGGCCGAAGTTTTCTCCCTGCGCAAAGATCGGTGCCAGCACGGTGGCCCAGATCGTCTTTTTTAGAAAAAGATTGATAAAGCCGGGACCGGCTATCTCCACCCGCTCAACCATCGGTTGCCCGGCCAGCAGTTCAGTCATCGGTACAGCAAGATCCCGTGGTTTTCCTTTGTCGATGCCGGCTGCAACCATGGCAAAGTTCGTGGAAAAATCGCCCTGGCCTTCGCGTTTGGGTACCTCAATGGAATATCGGCCGGCCACTGCCCCGCTCCAGTAACCAAGCCGCACTCCCTCAGTAAAACAGTGGTCGACAATCTCTTTAATCTGTGACTTTATCATGGGTCGTTTGTCTCATATAGTGGGTGGCGATCGTTTCAAGCAGCTGCAGAATCTGCTGATTTTTTTTTACTCAACCATGGTGCGCGCATTGAGGTTACCGAACAGGCAGAGCACTTCGTAACTGATGGTTTGCATCCAATCGGCTATTTCATCGGCAGTGATCTCTTCCTCTCCCTGACTGCCCAGCAGCACGACTTCCTCGCCGGGGTGCACTTCCCGGCCAAGGTCAGTGACATCCACCAGCGTTAAGTTCATGGAGATCCGACCGACCACCGGTACCCGCTGCCCGTGGATCAGTACCTGCGCCCGATTGCTCAGCACCCGTAAATAGCCATCCTCATATCCCACAGGCAGAACAGCAATACGCGAAGGTCTGGTTGTTGTAAACAGGTGCGAGTAGCCAAGACTGCGACCAGCCTCAAGAGTGCGCACCTGGATGATGCGGGTCACAAACCGCATGGCCGGTTGAAGCAGAGGAGAGACAGCGTTTTTCCTGCCGTCGGCGCCGTCCGGGTAATACCCGTACAGGGCAATACCGGGACGAACCATGTCGAGCCGGGCGCCGGCAACATAAAACAATCCACCGGAATTGGCAAGATGGAGGCAGCACCTGTCCAGACCATAATCGGCCGAAGATCCAGTCGTTTTAAGGAACATGTCCAGTACCAGAACCGTGTTATCGGACTGCCGGTCATCGGACATGGGGAAATGGGCCATAATACCGTCAATCCGAAGATGCGGGAGCCTGCGGATTGCCTGAACCGTGTCGATAAACTCCGCCGGTAAGACACCCTGCCTGCCCATACCGGCATCCAGCTTGATGTGAAGGCCGACTTCAGTCCGGCAAGCACCTGCTACCCGGGACAGCTCAGGCAAAACTGCAGCATCGGTCACCACAGGTGTCAATCCTGCTTCAACAATGGTGCGAAGCGTGTCTGAAATCACACCGACCAGAACCAGAATCGGCTGGGTGATACCAGCCGCACGTAACAGCACCCCTTCCCTTGCCTCGGCAACACCAAAGGCGGCTGCCCCCTGTTCTGCAAAAATCCGGGCACAATCGATCATGCCGTGTCCATACCCATCGGCCTTCACCAACGGCATGATGGCTGCTCCACCGGCGGCCTGCCGACAGATGTGATAGTTATGCACCAGAGCGGAACGACTGATTTTTATCTGATTGAATGTATTCATGTGTGTACCTGTCTGTACCACTGTTGCCACCCCAAACGGCTGGACAGACACAACGACCAGCCAACAGCACAATAGACTGTACCAATAAACGGCCCTGGCTGCACAAATGTCCGAATAACGACACCGGCCAACAGCATCATGACCACCACAGTCCAGGTCTGCCAGGAATAAATAGCCCCTAAGCAGGTGTTATCCCGGAAGAGGATGATCCGCCGCAGAATGCGTCTGGCAACATTATCAAGGATGAACAGAGCCTTCACAGTGCCGAACAGACCGGCGACCAAAAACAAGAGACGCCCTTTACCGGGAGCAAGCCATCCCCAGCCTCGTACCATGAGAAAGCACCCGATCACCGTCCAGAGAAACGGGGCTGCAAAAAGATGTACCGACCGAGATACCCCTGGTTTATTCAATGACTCAATCCCGTGTCCACAGAATCCTGCATCCCCAAAACAAGATAAGCCCATCCCTGGGCAGGGATGGGCTTATCAGTGAAGCCATCAGTACAGCAAAGTTAAATTTCAGTGACAGTGATGGCATCTTCCGGGCAGACTTCAACACAGGTCTCACAGCCCAGGCACTCTTCTGCATCCACCGGCTCGGCCTTACCACCCTGCATTTCAAAAATCTGTGCAGGACAGGCATTTACGCACTCTTCATCACCGGTACATTTATCTTTATCAACAATGATTTCCCACATGCTAAAACCTCCACAATAAATAATGAACCAATACTGTCTCAGTCTTAAGAAAACTCTCAGTATTGCAGTGCAAAATCTTTTTTTCTTAAAAAACTACTCCTAATTTGTCAAGTGAAAAGACAGTGATGCCGGCCTTCCTTCCCGTTCTTCCCGGCCAGAAAAAATCAGACCGTCTTTTTTCTTTGCTATCCGCGCAAACAACAGTACATAGAGCGTACATTGCAACTTATTCTTCCGAGGTGCGTACCTATGGCACAAAAAAAACACAAACAGAGCTCCCCTTCCCCCTCTCCGGAAAAAGGAGAACAGGCCATGATCGAAGGCATCTTCGAAGGCAGTCCGGATGCTGTCGGTGTGGCTGTGATCCGGCTCGACTGCGGCTGTCGAAAAATGGCGGCCGTCAATCAGTCCGGAGACCCGGCCAGTGAGATCATCATGTATCGGGACAATGCCGAATCCATCTGTGATCTCTGTAAAAAAGATCACGGCTCCTTTCAGCGGGTAAGCAGACAGTTCATCAGCTGGAAAACCCCGGAACCTGATATCTATACCAAAGAGATGATCATCACCAAGGTACTTGGAAACTGACCGTGTCTGTTTCGTTCCCTTAAACCCAGGATTCACAAAGAACCGCAACCTGTCCACATCACGACCGATTACCCGTTCAACACGAAAATCGGTCGACTCGACTGTATGCCGTCCAAGGTCCGCCTCCCGACCGCTGTCAGATTGCTGTCAGCCATCACCAGCCATTGGCGTCCTTGCAAGGCTGTCTGCCGTATGTTACCCTTTCCCTGATACTACAGCCGGCTTCTCACAGGGTCCTTACTGCCCGCAACCGATATCCCCAAACCATGACTGACAGACACTACCATCCGAGTTTCCAACAGCCCGACCTACCGCCAGCCACAGCACCGATCCCCTCTTATCCGCACTCCGTGGAGCCTGAACTGGGGCACCGCAGCCAACTCCACCCTCTTTTCCAGGAGTTGACCGATGGGCTTTCAGAGTTGACCTTTGCCAACCTCTTTCTCTTTCGCCACCGCCACAGTTACCGTTTTTCCACCTTGCAGGACGGGCGTCTCGCTGTGCTTGGCAAAGATAGCGGCGGTCCGTTTTTCATACTGCCTTTCGGGCTGCCGGATCACGAGCATCTGGCTAGGTTGTTTGCCGAACAGCGGATGATGAAGTGTATAACCACTGCACAGTCAACGGCGCTGGCAGAGCTTGGATATCGGGTCACCGCAGACCGGGACAACTTTGATTACCTGTATCGCCGCCAGGATCTGGCCTCCTTAACCGGCCGCAACTATCATAAGAAACGAAATCTTGTCAAAGCCTTTGTCAGCACGCACAACTACAGCGCCCGCCCCCTGCGTGAAGAGTATCGTGCCGACGCCCTGTCAGTCCTGGATCAATGGAGGGAAGGGTCCGGCTATCAAGGCGACTACGAGGCCGCCCGTGAAGCTCTCATGACCATGGAAGCACTCCAGCTGTGCGGTGGTATCTACTACGTTGAATCGCAGCCGGTTGCCTATGTGTTGGGGGAAGAGTTGGCCGGTGGAACAACGTTTGCCATCCACTTTGAAAAGGCGGTACCCGGTTATAAGGGACTGTATCAGTTCATTAATCAGTCCTTTGCCTCGATCCTTCCTGAAGACTATAGCTGTATCAACCGGGAACAGGATCTGGGCGAACCGGGGCTGCGTCAGGCAAAACTCAGCTATCTGCCCGCCGGGTTTGTCGAGAAGTATATGGCTGTCACCTCGATTGCCTCCTAAAACGATAGGATCGGAACGTTCTTCCACCTTGCCCTGATCAAAGATCCTGGACGCAGGCGTGCACAGGGTATTTTTCTTCAGCAGCTCTCTGAGCCTGCCTTTTACCCCACCTTATCGTCCTCCGGTCACAGCGGCCTTTGTCCGGTTCCAACATCTGGTGCAGCAGCATGACAACCGGGTACAAGGGCATCATGAGTATCGCACCCGGTTGTGAACACCTGCTCAGCAGTAAAGAAGTAAAATAGTCGGCGTGGAAACGGATCCGAACTACAGTTTACTCAGAATATTCTGTGTCTCGGCAATCTCCTCTGCCGTGACACTCCGGCGCAGCTCCTCCATCCGTCGCATTGTTTCTGCAAAACGAATCCCTTCTGCAGCGCTGATCCATTCCAGCTGGAGCCGTTCCGGTCGCACACCGATCTTCTCCATCTTCTTACGGATACGCTCAACCCGTTTTGCGGTCCAGTGATTGGCATCAATATAGTGACAGTCCCCGATATGACAGCCGCTTACCAGCACGATCGGTGCCCCCCGGCGAAACCCTTCCCAGATAAACTTCTCATCCACCCGACCTGAGCACATCACCCGGATAAGATGGACGTTGGCAGGATACTGCAGTCTTGACACACCGGCATAGTCGGCACCGGCATACGAACACCAGTTGCAGGCAAAGGCAAGGATCTTGCTCTCCGGTGCCGTGTCAAGCATGCTGTTGACCTGACCTAAGATCTGCGCATCGGTGAAATGATTCATGCTGATGGCATCAAATCGACACTCAGCCGCGCAGGTACCGCAACCGGCACAGGCCGCCGCATTGACCACGGCCGGCTTCTTGGCCTTGACATCCACCGTAATGGCATTGTACGGGCAAACCTCGGCACACTTGCCACAGGCCTTACATTTTTCGGTGATGATGAAGGAGGTGATCGGTTCCGTGGTGATCTCCCCCCTGTGCATCAGGCGAACAGCACGCATGGCCGCGGCAGATGCCTGAGTGACACTCTCCTTGATATCTTTAGGGCCTTCGGCACAGCCCGCATAGAAGATACCCCGGGTGGCTGCATCCACTGGTTGCAACTTGGGGTGTGCCTCAAGATAAAATCCGTCCGAGGTCAGCTGCAGCCCCATGATCTCCTGCAGGCGTTGAGTCGAAGGCGCCGGTTTCATGCCCTGCGCCAGGACCAGCATATCGAGCTCATGAAACTCCAGGATGCCGGTTGCTCCATTTTCCACCGCCACCCGCAACCTGCCATCATCCGTCTCTGCAACTGAGCCGGGCAGACCTCGAATATACTGGGTGCCCAACCGCCGACTCCGGGTATACAGGTCTTCAAAGCCTTTACCAAAAGCACGGATGTCGATATAGAAGACCTTCACCTCCATGTCAGGATAGTGTTCCTTCAGGATGAGGGTCGACTTGACGGTATTCATACAGCAGATATTGGAGCAGTAGTGGCCGCCTTTGGTGGCCGATCTTGAGCCGACACACTGAATAAAGCCTACGGATCCGGGGAGTCTGCGGTCTGAAGGGCGGATAAGCTCACCCTTGGTGGGGCCGCCCGCATTCACCAACCGTTCAAACTCAAGACTGGTCAGCACGTTGTCAAAACGGGTATACCCGTACTCGTCCATCTCTGCCGGATCATAAGGTTGGAGACCGGTGGCAACGATGATCGTGCCCACCTCTGCGATAATCTCCTCGTCAGACATGTGAAAGTTAATGCACCCTTTAGCGCAGACCTCCACACATTTGGAGCAAACCGACGGATTGGGACCAAGACACTCTTTGGCATTGATCAGATAACTCGATGGCACCGCCTGGGGAAAGGGACTGTAAATTGCCTTGCGGGAACCGAGTCCCACGTTGAACTCGTCAGGACGCACCACCGGACACACCTGGGCACAGTCCCCGCATGCCGTGCAGCTTGTCTCATCAACATAACGGGCTTTCTTAAGGATTTTCACTTTGAAGTTGCCAACATATCCCTTCACATCAACAACTTCACTTAACGTCAACAGCTGTATTCGTGGATGTCGACCGACATCCGTCATCTTAGGACCTAAGATTCAAATCGAACAGTCCATGGTTGGAAAAGTTTTATCGATCTGCGCCATCACGCCGCCGATGGATGGATTCTTCTCCACCAGAACAACATCATAGCCGCTGTCCGCCAGGTCAAGTGCCGCCTGAATACCGGCAATCCCGCCACCGATCACCAGACTTTTCTGAATAAGCGGCAAGGTATCCTCATAGAGCGGTTCAAGTTGACGGACCCGTGAGATCGCCATGTCAACCAGGGTCTTTGCCTTGACAGTGGCATTTTCCCGGTCTTTCATATGCACCCAGCTGCACTGCTCGCGCAGGTTCGCCATATCGACCATGTACGGGTTGATGCCAGCGGCCTCGGCCATCTTCTTAAAGGTCGTCTCATGCAACCGCGGTGAACAGGAGGCGATCACCACCCGGTCAAGCCCGTTGTCAATGATGTCCTGCTTGATCTCCTGCTGCCCCGGTTCTGAACAGGCATACACAATATCCTTTGACACCACGACACCGCTGGAGTCGGCTGCCTCTTGAGCGACCTTGGGACAATCCACGGTCTGGGCAATATTCAGCCCGCAGTGGCAGACGTAAACTCCGATGCGCGGTTCAGCAGGACCGGCGGCTTTAACAGCAGGATTGGCAGTAGACGTTTTTGACATGGGTATTCTCCGATTCCCTGTACAAACAGGGGTAAGTTCGTGTCAGTAAAAAAAACAATATGCAAGGACAATCAGCACTGTTCACGGGCAGGGTCTCTTCTCCAGCCTGCGCACGAAGATGCTGCGCTCAGCCCTTCCAGCGGATCGTCTGGGCGATGATACTGGTAAGATCCATGAGTTCTATCTCCAGCTGCTCGCGACGGAACGGGTCTTCCATTGCACAGGCCAGATGCAGCTGGCATTTGGGACAAGAGGTTACCAGGAGATCACTGCCGGTGGCATGGGCCTGTTCCAGCCGCCTGACCTGCAGAGCCTTGCTATACCCGTCGCACCCTGTCCAGGCACAGTTACCACAGCAGATCGATGCACCCGCCGCCTCTTTCATCTCAACAAACCGTGCCGGCTGCAGGCGCTTAAGCAACTTGCGCGGCAGATCGACCTTACCCTCCAGTCGACCGAGCCGACAGGAGTCCTGAAAGGTGATCACCTGATCAAACGGCTCAAAATCAACAGCTCCTTTATCCAGCTGCTCCTCAAGAAAATCATACAGATGTACCACCTTGAACTTCAGCTCCAGCCCCTCGTCAGCATAGGTGGTATGCAGCGTCATGTAACATTCCGGGCAGGTGGTGATCACGGTTTCTATGCCGAGTCCGTTCAACCGCTCAACATTGATTCGCGCCAACCGCTCAAAGTTCTTCTTGTCTCCCGACCAGAGCAGATCATGTCCGCAGCATCGTTCATCGGTCAGCAGGCGGGGAGCAACATCAAAAAAGTTCAGAAGACGCAGGCTGTCGATGAGGATCTTATTGGTCTGTGGTCTGCTGTGCTTCCCAAAAAATATGTCGTAATAGGGAGCACAGCCACCAAAAAACAGGATCGGACTCTCCGGGTCTGTACGAATCTCATCAGGCAGGCCGCCCCACCGTCTGGGGGTGATGGCTGCAGACGACATGGAACGCATCAGAGAATGAAAAAACCCTCCGTGCACCTCCTGACCGGGCAGTGCAGTGTGACGGTAGAGGTGGCGAAGCTCTTTGATAAAGGCCGGAAAATTCACCGCTGAAGGACAACGGTCATAGCAGAGACCGCAGGTCAGACAGGACCAGACGTTTTCCTGAACACCGGGACTGTGGATACCTCCGGTAATCACTGCTGAGGCAATGGCACGCGGGGAAAAAGGTTTACCGATCAGAGCCAGGGGACATGCTGATGTGCATTTACCACAATCCTGACAGGCGTGAATATCGTAGGCAGCAACCAGCTGTCGTAACTCCTGATGAAGATCATCAGCGTTGAGAGCAGAAATCACCGGTACAGCCTCAATACCGGCCGGCCCCAGGACGTTGATCTCATCTGCAAAATTTTGCAGAAAGCTCAGCAGCTCTTCCGATTCTTCCGGCAGAAAAGCACCAAAACACAGGCGTTCCCGGCCAAGTCCCATGATATCCAGGATGCGCTGCACATCATCCGTATTCTGCAGAGAGTTTGCAGAACCGGATCCATAGCGGCAGGTACCCGGTTCACAGCCGACCAGGGCAACACCGTCGGCTCCCTGTGCAAATGCCTTGAGCAGCATGGCACGATCAATACGACCGGCACAGGGGACACGCACCATCCGGATCTCGTGGGGAATGGGACGCAGCTGGTCCTGCAGGGTGAGAAAGGCTGCGTGCGCCCCCCAGTTGCAGAGAAACAGCAGGATGTTCAGAGTTTTATCGTCTGTTTTATTTGCCATGGGCTGTCTCCCGTGCCAACACCTCTTCAAGAGCCTGTTCGAGAAAAGCGCGGTTGCGATAGGGGCTGTCCGCCGCACTTGTCGGACAAACCGAAATACAGTTGCCGCACCCCTTGCACAGCGCCTCATCAACATGGGCACACCAGCCGCCGATTTCATTCGGGTGCAGCGTCACCGCATGATAGAGACAGGCCCGGGCACAACGACCGCACCCCCGGCAGAGTTTTTCATCAACAGCGGCAGTCAGCCCTTTGGACTGGCGCGGTCCACGGGGCATGGCGGCAGCCACCATCATCGCCGCCGCATTCCCCTTCTTTCGTTTCGAGACATTGATATCCGGCGGTTCAGCCAGAAATAAGCCGGGAACAGAGGTTGCACACGGGTAGGCAAAGGGAATGTTCGTTGTGCCATACTCCTGAACCACCGGCTCTACAGTTGTGGTGGGCAGACCTTCCTGATGGGTATAGGCGATGCGTTTGCGTGCCTTTGCCCCTAAAATGACGGTACCGGCACGCAGGATCTGCTGTTGGCCGTCGGCCTCAATAAGTATCTGAAAATCACCGATTGTCCCCTTGATACTCTGTACAGACCAGTCGGAAAAATTATGGATATTGGGGTGTTCAACCATATCCTGCAACGGCTGTTCAGCCGTACCGATACGAAACACCTCATGGTCGGAATCGGCCAGAGTCATGGCACTGGTCAGCGTTGCCTGGGAGTTGCCGATCACGGCAGCGGTAAAATTGTAGTTACGGGTTACCGTGGGCAACGGCTTAAGATGCAGTGTCCGTTTAATCGACCGGCCAAGCAACCCCTTAAATCGCTCCAGAGCAAGGTCCGGATCAGAGGTGACAAGGCGGAGGATCTCACCGCGCAGATTACAGGTTTCCACCATGGAGCGGCTGATACCGGTTCCATGGAACAGGTTGTCTTTCAGCCGGCTGCGCTGATCGGTACAGGCGCTGCACACAAAATTCAACGGGCAGCAGACACAGGAGGCCAGAACAATCCGGGTGATACCTTTTTCCCGAACCGTCCGTACAATCGTCGCCGTCTCATCCTGGACACAGGCTGAGGTCAGGGTTGCAGTGTGGACAACCAGAGGGGTGATGGCAGGCAGTTGTTCAAGATAGTCATCCATAGCATCAAGCCACCCCAGTGAATCGTTACACCGGCAGGCAAACACTCCGATACGGATCTCCGACGACAGACCGGCATCCGGAATGGAAACCGATAAACCGTGACCTTTTGTCTTTTTGGCAGCTCCTCCCAGCAGCAGCATTGCCTGGCCGGCCGCATCAAAGCCGCGCACGATCATATCGTTCACATCTGATCGTGCTGTTTTAGGGCCATGAGCACGGATAATGTCATTCCCCTTCACATTGGGAACAATATCCGCATCCGCCACAATGACCACCCCGCACTGTTCAACAATCTCCGCTTTCTCCTGATAGTGATCAATGGCGGCCAGCGGTCCACAGGCAGTCACACATTCCAGGCACTCGGAACAGACTCCACACTGCAGACAACGGCCGGCCTCCACAGCCATTTCCCGGCTGCTGTAGCCAAGGGAGACCTCCTGAAAACTATTTTTACGTTCAGCGGTGGGGCGCTCCGGCATGGTGATGCGCATCTGCTGACAGATATTTTCGGGAAGAGCACGAAAGTCTTTGCCTGCCGGTCGGCCGCCTGATGCTTTCTCCTGTACTCCGGTGAGATCACAGTGGATGGCGCGCGCAGCCTGACGACCTGAAGCCATGGCCTGCACCACTGAAGACGGGCCCGACACCGTGTCTCCAGCTGCGTAGAATCCGGTTTTTGAAGCGCGCAGTTCCTCATCAGTCACAATAAAACCATGTTTGCTGATACTGATGGCTCCACCAAAACTTGCCTGGGTGTAGCCACCGACCTGTCCTATGGCAACAAAGGCCCGATCAAAGGGCAGTTGGAAGGATTGCTGCCCTTCAGCAATCACGGGCCAGGCTCTGCCGTGTTCGTCGGGCTTACCGGGTCTGGTCGGCATGCATTCCAGATGGGTAAACACACCGTCCCGCCCCTGGAAAGCAACCACCTGGACAGCATCGACAATGGTTACCCCCTCTTCCACAGCTTCCCGAACCTCATCCGGGTCGGCCGGGATGTGGTCCATGCCGAACCAGCTGATGATGCTCACTGCAGCTCCCATGCGTGTCAGAGTGCGGGCCAGATCAAAGGCGGAGTTACCATCGCCGATCACAGCAACCTTCCCTGACATGCCGGTCAGATTATCCCACTGTCGGCGGGCAAGAAAGGCGAGGCAGCCCTCAACGCCGGTCAGGTTTTCCCCTTCTATCCCCATTCTGCGGTCATACCAGGTACCGGTACCCAGAAGCACAGCATCGTATTCTTTATGAAGCTGTTCAATATCAGCTGTGATATCAACCTTCCTGTTCGTGAGAAAGGTGACCCCCATCTGTTCGATAAGTTTGACTTCCCGATCCAGAATCGTACGGGGCAATCGATGTGCACCGATACCGTAGCGAAGCAGACCACCGACCTCGGCTTCCTTCTCAAAAACTGTGACACCGTAACCTTGACGGGCTAAATCCGCAGCTGCGGCAATGCCTGCCGGGCCGGAGCCGATGATAGCAACCTTCTCTTTTCGAGCCGGTGCACAGGCGGCTGCCATTGCCGCCCCGGCGGCCTCAAGGCGGGCAGTGTTTTCTCCCTCGTAATCAGCCAGAAAACGTTTGATGGCGCGAATGGAAACCGGGTCGTCAACACCACCGCGCCGGCAGGCCTCTTCACAGGGATGCGTGCAGACCCGGCCACAGATGCCGGGCAGAATATTATCGCGTCGTATCAAGGCCAATGCCTCATCAAACCGACCTCTGCCTGCCAGGGCGATGTACCCCTGAGCGTTCACCCCCAAAGGACAGCTCTCCTGACACAGTGGTTGTCTCCGCTTGTCGATATACGGTCGTCCGGGCAGACCGGTGCGACTGTGAAAGCGCAGTGCCCGCCCCTTTTCCGGATGCTCCACCGGACAGACTGCAACACACTTACCGCAGGCAACACAACGATCCGCATCGACAAAGGTCTGTTCCTGATCAATGCGGACGCTGAACCCCTGGGAAGTGTGTTTAATCGACTCAATCCTGGCGGGCAGCAGCGTTCGAATGGCACTGTTGCGCATAATCCGGATAAGACCGGGACGATGGGCAAAGTTGAAAGGCAGACCCGAAGGAAGACGGTACCTGTCAGCGGCAAGCTTCACATCAAGATCAGGATCAGCATCAACCAGGGTCACCGGGATGCCCAACTCCCCCAGCTTGTTGGTGGCTGCAATACCTTCCGGCGTGGCACCGGCAACAATGACCCGGTACAGTCGTTCTTTTTCCCGCTTCATGATGCCAGCGCTCCAGCCTGACCGGCGGCCACCTTTCGTCGACCCTTAAGGGTGGAAAGCCCGTAATCAAATCCCTTGCCAAAGGCCTCAATGTTGCGTTCCGATGTTCCCCTGGGAACGGAGTCGGCAATGGTCACCTGCGCCGCCCGGCTCGACACCGCCCCGGTGACGGCCGTACAGAAACCGAGCATAATGATATTGGCCATCATCTTGTTGCCGAGGTTTTCAGCCATGCGTGTGGCCGGAATGGCGAAATGGTCGCAAGGTGCCTGTTGCAGACGAACCAGATCCTCGTCAATCAACAACACCGAGTCGTCGGCCAGGGCAGTGACAAACTTGTCGTAACCGGCCTGGGACATGGCAATCAGGATGTCGGGTGTGTTGACATAGGGATAGTGAATCGGTGTGTTGGAAATGATGACCTGGGCATTACAGGCACCGCCGCGGGACTCCGGCCCATAGGCCTGAACCAGAGTGGATTCTTTCTTGTCGCCGAGCGAGGCCGCCATACCAAGAATTCGGCCGGCTAAAATAATGCCCTGGCCGCCGAAACCCGTGACAATGATTTCGGTCTGACTCTGCTGTACTGGTTGACTCATAGTATCTGTGTGTTCAAAGCTGAAAAAGGGATCAATCGTCGCTGCAGGGACGATGAATTGCCGTATAACGATCGTCACAGGTGGAGCGATCCGCATTGATGAAGGTACCGATCACCACTCCTTTGGTAAAATCGATATCCGCCCCGATCGGATCAGCACCGTTCTTGATGATGGTGCGTTCCTGATACAGCTTGAGGGTGTCGATCGGTTTTTCTTTATTCCGACGGCCGTAGTTGATCGGACATGGCGACAGCACCTCAATGAATGAAAACCCTTTACGGGTAATGGCCTCTTTGATTGACGACGTCAGTTCGCGACTGTGGAGAATTGTCCAGCGGGCAACATAGGAGGCGCCGGAAGCATAGGCTAAAAGCGGTAGATTAAAGGGTGAATCCGGATTCCCCAAAGGGGTGGTCGTTGACTTTGCCATATTGGGGGTGGTGGCCGCTACCTGCCCTCCGGTCATACCATAGGTCAGATTGTTGACACAGATGACGGTGAGATCCATATTTCGTCTGGCCGCATGGATAAAGTGGTTACCACCGATGGCAAACAGGTCGCCGTCACCGGAAAACACGATCACCTTCAGATCCGGTCTGGCCATTTTAATGCCGCTGGCAAAGGGAATGGCCCGGCCATGGGTCGTATGAAAACTGTCCAGCTTGATATACCCGGCTCCACGTGCCGAACAACCGATGCCCGAGACCATGGTAAACATGTTGTACGGGATTTCCGTGGCCTTGATCGCGCTGAGACATGAAGAAAAGGCGGTACCGATACCGCAACCCGGACACCAGATATGAGGGATGCGGTCAGTACGGATCAGATCATCGAGCGGATGGTCCGGCTGTCTGGTTATCTTTTTCGGATTAGTGGTCATGGGTTTAAAACTCCTTCTGGATACACTCCAGTACCTTGTCCGGATGGATGATCTTACCACCGGCACTGCCGACCAGCAGAGCCTTGGCCTGCCCGCCGGCGCAACGCTCGACCTCGTAATGCACCTGGCCGAGATTGATCTCAACAGTGATAAAGCCCCTGACCCGCGTTGCTATCTCGCGGATCAGCGCCTCCGGGAAAGGCCAGACCGAGACCAGCTGTAACAAGCCGGCCCGGTACCCCATCTCCCGGGCCCGATCCACCGCCGCCAGCGCGGTGCGCACCGAAATACCGTAACTGACAAGAACAATGTCAGCATCTTCCATCCGATACTCTTCAGTGGTAATAATATCGTCAAGGTTATGGCGGATCTTGTTTTTGATCCGGGTCATCATCTCTTCCTGGGTCTCAACGGTCATTGACGGATAACCGCGCTCGTCATGGGTCAGACCGGTCACATGGATATTGTACCCATCGCCGATGGCAGGCATTGGTGCCACCCCGTTGGGGCCGGGCGCATAGAGTTTGAACCGGTCCTTGCGCCCACGGGGCCTGGGCCGATCCACCAGCTTGATTTTATCGGCTTCCGGGATAATGACCTTTTCACTCATATGACCGACAATCTCATCAGCCATGACCAGCACCGGCACCCGGTACTTCTCGCTGAGATTGAAGGCGCGGATAGTGTGATAGAAGCAGTCCTGCGGCGAAGACGGTGCCAGGGCAATCAGTTCATAATCGCCGTGGGAACCCCATCGGGCCTGCATCATATCAGCCTGACCGGTCATAGTCGGCAACCCGGTGGAAGGACCGGTGCGCTGCACATTGACCAGCACACAGGGTGTTTCCGTACACACTGCCAGACCGAGGTTCTCCATCATCAGGCTGAACCCCGGCCCTGAAGTTGCCGTCATCGCCTTCACCCCGGTCCAGGCGGCACCCAGGATTGAGGCAATCGCGGCGATCTCATCCTCCATCTGAATAAAGGTACCGCCCACATCGGGCAGTCGGACCGCCATGCATTCGGCAATTTCAGTGGCCGGAGTGATCGGATAGGCTCCAAAAAACCGGCAACCGGCAGCGATCGCCCCCTCAGCACAGGCTTCATCGCCGGTCATATAATGTTCACCGGTAAGCACAGTGGATTTCATAAGACACTCTTATACAGACAAATGTTAACTTTTGGCGGTGTCCGGCTCAAATTCAACCGAAAAAATAGCGAACTCCGGACAGATAATTTCACAAAAATGACAGTTGACACACTCCTCCGACTTCGTGACCACCGGTGGATGGTACCCCTTACGATTGAAATGCCCGCTGAACTGCAGAATGTGCCTGGGGCAGAACTCGATACAGTAGCCGCACCCTTTGCAGCGATCTTCAATGATGGTGACCATCCCCCTGGTGACCTGAATCTCCTGGGCATCAAGGGGTACTCGCCAAAATGTCATAGTCTTTGCCTATAGTGGAAATTGAATATGGAGCGTGGTTGCACAGCAACCTGTTCAGGCACCGCCATGATCCGCAGGATGCCGGGCGCAAAGCAATGAATAAACCGAAAAACCCGGCAAGTGTCAAGCTGCAATCATGACGGACAACCAAAAACTAAAGACACCGCCGGACTTTTCATGCCACTGTCTCTTTTTCTTTCACCCGATCAACCACCCTGCCCGTCAAGATCCCTCACAGACCATGGCAAAACAGTGAGTACAGGGGACAGGGCAGAGATTGGTGGAAATCGCATCCACCCTGCAAAACTATAAACAGTGCATAAAAGCACATTCTTTTTTTAGAAAAGTCCAAAGGACGGCTACATAAAAAACACGCTAACAGGAAAAGTACAGCAGGGGAAAGTCGACGACATTCACCCTCCATCTCTACGAGGATGAGCCAGTGCAAACCGTCTTGATATTTCAGAACAATACGGTTACAGATGAGCACTAACTGTCTGGATCAATTACTCTTCAGGGCATCATCATGCTGTTTGCCGTCTCAGGTGTTACCACTGACCCCTGGATTCCACCGCTGGTGGCCTGTGCCGTCTCCTTCTTCACCTCCATGGGCGGTATTTCCGGAGCCTTCCTGCTTCTCCCCTTTCAGATGTCTGTACTGGGGTACACTCACCCTTCCGTCAGTGCAACCAACCAAGTCTATAATATTGTAGCCATTCCTTCGGGAATTTATCGCTACTGCAAAGAGGGGCGAATGGTCTGGCCTCTGGCATGGGCCGTGGTTCTCGGCACGCTGCCCGGGGTACTCATCGGCGCCCTTGTCCGGGTCACCGGCCTTCGTGATCCACACAGCTTCAAACTGTTCGCCGCCGCCGTCCTCCTCTACATTGCCGGTAAAATGGTCAGAGACCTGTCTGTCTCCCGGCATGCAGCTCAACCTGGTCCCGCCAATGCACCTGAAGGTACCTCCACAGCCACCGTGACCCGCGGATCGCCGGCAACAGTTACTGTCACCGGGTGCACCCTGCAAAGGATCGCATATACCTATCAGGGCGAAACCTACACTCTGCCGGTAGCCGGTGTTTTTTTACTTTGCTTCATCGTTGGGATCATCGGCGGGATCTACGGCATTGGCGGCGGTGCGATCATCGCCCCCTTTCTTGTCACCTTTTTCAAACTGCCCGTTTACACGATTGCCGGTGCCGCCCTCATGGGGACCTTTGTTACTTCAGTGGCTGGAGTGGCCTTTTATACAGCCATTGCTCCCTTCTATCCTCATCTATCAGTGGCACCGGACTGGTTCCTGGGGCTCCTTTTCGGTCTGGGAGGTATGGCAGGGATGTACCTGGGAGCCCGCTGCCAGAAATTCGTCCCAGCCGGAGTGATCAAGTGGATGCTCGTTATCATCATGGCTGGTACGGCTCTCAAATACATCCTGGAATTTTTTGCATAAAAAAAAGCGTGCCCGGTCGATCACCAGGCACGCTGCACCAGGGAATTTCGGTTGTGACTTTTAATCTTCGCCAAACAGTTCAGCAACTGTTGCCGGAATCGATCCTTTGGCCTTCAAGGTGTTTCCCTTCCCCACGCTGTAAACACCAAACCACTGTTCCGGATCATCGACGTCCTGATGCATGGCCTGCTCCGGTCCCTTGGCGCTCTTCCACCACTCATCGTGCAGTTCAAAAAATACCAGTCCACTGTACTGTTCACTGCCCTTGGCCGTACGAATATCCTGCCATATCGAGCGAAACGTTTTCGGCACATCTTTGATCGCATGGCCGCCAAACCCCGGAACCCAGGGCTTTGGTTCAAAGGGTGAGGTTGACAGCCCCGCCTGGGTAATAAGAATGGGCTGTTGCGACTCTCTGGCCAGTTGTTCAAGATACCCCTGATAGGTGGAACCGGTTACAGAGCCCGGCGGTGAGGTGCGAACTCCGTTGGCATAGGTGTAGACGTTGAGGCACATCAGATCACCCATGTCCGGCACCAGAATGTCCGCAGTGGAGACTTCGAGATCGGATCGATCGGCAATCGGCCCGATATGCGTCCAACTGGTATGGCAGTACAGATGACGACGGCCATAACGGCTCAGTTCATAGTCCATGGCCCTGTCCACCAGTTGAGCCATGGCCACTTCGGTGGCGGTACGATTGGTGACGGTCAGATGCTTTCCCCTGTAATCACGGACCTTGGGATGGCGAGCGTTGGTGGACTCAACACATTTGGCCTGCAGCTCATCACCTATGGAAAAAAGGACCAACCGATCCGGACGGCCTGCCCGGTAGGTATGATCGATTACCTCCTTAATGTCATTGAACGTTTTCTCTTGAAAGGCAGGGGCCAGAAAATCTTCCTCATAGGCCCATATCCATATATCCTGACCGTAAACAAGGTCGGTTTTGTCCAGGGCCTCGAAAAATTTCGTCGGCATCAGCCGGGGAAAGATATGGATGTAGTTGACGTTCATGTCTGTCATCAGGGCCAGATGCTGAACATACCGGTCATCATTTCCGGGCGGATCTCCTAAAACCGGTGTCTCGCCCGGCAAAAACGGGGAATATCCCATACCTTTGAAAAAAACAGGGCGGTCTGGATGGTGCAGATCAAACAGGGAAGTGCCCCGGACGACAAAACGGGAAGGCTGGGGTGTTGCTGGATGAAGCTTCATGGTTTTAGCGGCATGCACCGTCTGCGGATCAACCGATAACAAACCCAGAAGTACCAAGAAAAAACATTGTCTAAACACACTGCACATAAAAAAACCTCATTCGTCAGCAACAAGAAGTCTTCCTTCCAACCACCCGGCGCTTATCTTGCAACCGGAAATATATTGCTCCCCCGGTTGCTGGAGCGTCACCCCCACCCAGGCCCCTCTCCCTGTTCTCAACAGCAAGAAGGTCCCCCGGCTGAAGGTATACGCAGAAGTATGATCACCGATTATTTAAAAATGAACGATGCAACAAGTTTATTGACAGCGTCTTGCCAAAACTGAAAATTCTTTTCAGCAACCGCCGGGGTTTCGCCCAACCCGCTACACGACAGAGTCCAGGTCAAACCGGGTGTTGCGGTCATGACAACCAGGCCTGAAGCATAGACATTGGTATTAATTTTATAATGAACTCGACCAACGTGTGCCGGCCGTTTATGCAGATGACCGCTGTCGGCCCTGGTCACCTTGATCGTATCACCACCCTCGCCCAACACCTCTTCAAGTTCGGCCGTGGTCGGTGGCGTGATGAATATCTGATCAATATCACCCTGTCCGGCGTTTGCCGCCCTGGGAAAGCGCTTCACAATCAACGCGCACTCCGCAACAGGGTACTCCTCCTGGTTGACCACCCTCACCTGTTCGTCAGGAATGGCTCCAGGCAGCACAACCCATGTTGCAGGATAACTGAAAGAAAAACCAAACTCCTCGTTACTGTAGCTGGAACTGCTGGATCTCCCTGCACCGGCACTGGTTGTCTTTTTCGTGGTGGTCGCAGGTTTTGTGGTAGTAGCAGGTTTTGTGGTGGCTGCAGGATCTTTGACAATCCCCGGTTGTTTCGCGCTCCAAACCAATGGAGGTGCTGTGAACAGAACTCCGCTGCAAAAACACGCCGATAAAAGGTAGAAAAAACGATGCATTGTCTGATGCTCTGGAGAGAGTTTAACTGATGCAGACAGCTGGAGGTCTGTTTCCCTTTGGTTCCGTTATAAAAATGGTTGTCAAGTCTACTGCATGTTCTCTGCAAAATGGTCAACAGGTCGGTTGTGATAAGGACAAAGAACCCCGCCCACAGATCAGTTCTTTACCCTGACTGCGGGGTTTGTTTATCGCAACAGAACCTATCGATCATAGTAGGCCTGCAGTTGCTCTACTTTCAGGGGCTCCTGCAGCGCAAGTAAAAGAAGAATTCTTGCCTTTTGCGGGCTCAGGTTATCGGCAAAAACAGCACCCACCTCTTTCAGCGTGCTGCCGCCTCCCTGGAATCCATACACAGGGAGCACCCTGCCATTGGGAACCCGTGTGGAAATAACCACAACCACATCTTTTGCAATGGCCTCTTTAATTGCCTCATACATGGGAATATTGACGTTGCCCCAGCCAAGGGCTTCAATGACAATGCCTTTGGCTCCTCCATCCACCGCTGCCCTGATCAGCCTGCCGTCGGCACCGCCATACATGGGCACAATCTCCACATACGAAAGCTCGTCCCTGGTCAGTGGAATGTGCTGTCTGCGCAGAGGAGCACGATAAAAGAGCACCTGATCGTTGTCCACCACTCCGAGGAACCCAAAATCACCGGACTTGAAGGTCTCCACATCTGAAGTGTGTGTTTTAGTCACATCCCGGGCAGCATTGATCTGGTTGTTCAGTGCAATCATGGCTCCTTTGTTTGTAGCATCAGGTGAGACACAGATCCGGGCAGCATTCAGCAGATTCCGCGGCCCGTCAAAATCTTTTTCCGAAGCGTTCCGCTGTGCCCCGATCAGTACAACGGGTTTGTCGCCGGCAACCGAGAGATCAAGAAAGTAGGCAGTCTCTTCAAGGGTGTCTGTACCGTGAGAGACAATCACTCCAGCCACCTCAGGTCGGGCAAGGGTGGCAACCACAGCCTTCTGCAGCTCTATCCAGCGTGCTGCGTCCATGTAATCGGACGGTACATTTGACAGGTTCTGCACTTCGATACGGGCAAACTCGGCAATCTCAGGCACGGTGGTCAGAAGATCTTCCCCGGAGATAGCGGGCACCGGTGCCTTTTTGACTGGATCAATCTTCATGGCAATGGTTCCTCCTGTGGCAATAAGCACCACCACCGGCAGCTCCGCCCAAGCGGACAGCGGCGAAAGAAACAGACTGAAAGCCATGACGATGACAGTCAGATGACACCTCAACGCTCTGATTGATGCTCGCTTCATAAGCGTTCCTCCTCTGTTGCAGATGAATGATAAAGATGATTTATCTTTTTCGTAACAGGTACGATAGAGAGGGTCAAGTCGATTTATGACCGACATATTCCGATCAATGGGCAACCAACTGGAAACAAACAGATGCGTTGCCCGTCTGTACCTGCAGCAGGTTATGCCATTTAAAGACGACTTGTTCCAGAATGCCCGGCCATCATTTTTGAACTTTACTCACTGCAACACGCCTGCATAAAATACACGATGGAGATGACCGGTCGTGGCTGCAGAGAACGTTGATGGCAGAGTATATTGCGGTCCAGGCAATAAAGTGCTAAACGGCCTGCAGTAGCTCTGCCGGAAAATTGCTCCATGACAAAAAACGAACGTACCGGAAAAACAATGAAAAAAACAGAACCGCAACCCCACATTGTGCTGACACGAAAGCAGCACAGCATTGTGATGCGTACAGTTGCCCAGTGGCAGGATAACGGTGTCATTGATGCGGCCACCGGCCATCAGCTGAGGGCATCGCTTACCATTGCCACCTTTGATTGGCAAAAGACCGCCCGCTACGCCTTTTCCATTGCCATCGTCTGCCTGGTGATTGCAGCTGGCGCAGTTGCAGCCGACAAGGTGCTTGCAGAGCTTCTGATGCGCATCTTCAAGGCACCGGCAATCGGCAAGTGTGCATTTTTTGCAGTTGCAGCAGCCGGTCTCTTTCAGTATGGCCTGTTTTTACGAAAAAAGTACCCCCACCGGGTCTACAGCAATGAAGCCGTCTTTTTCCTCGGTGTCTTGACCCTGGCCGGGGCTGTCTTTTATCTTGGTGTGGCCGTGGATACAGGCAGCGGCCACTTCTCTTTGCTGTTTCTCATCGCCTCCGTCCTCTATGCGCTGCTCGGCCTCTGGTTTCCATCGGCGCTTGTCTGGGTGTTTGGACTGCTGTCGTTGAGTGGCTGGATGGGGACAGAAACCGGCTACGTCTCCGGTTATGGGGCGTACTTTTTAGGCATGAACTATCCGCTACGTTTTGTTCTCTTTGGTGCCATCCTGGCCATTGCCGGAATAGAAGGACAAAATATCGCCTCTGACAAAAACGATAAAACACTCAAAACGCGCATCCTCTCCATGTCACCGCAAACAAAGGTCATCGGCCTGCTGCACCTGTTCATTGCCCTGTGGATCATGTCTATTTTCGGCAACTACGGTGATATGAGGCAATGGCAGCAGGTGCAACAGTATGAACTTTTTCATTGGTCTCTGCTTTTCGGTGCCGCTTCAATCGCTGCTGTCTGGTACGGCCTGAAAAAAGATGATGCTGTTCTCCGCGGCTTTGGCCTGACATTCTTATGTATAAATCTGTATACACGCTACTTTGAATATTTTTGGGATACCATCCATAAAGCGGCCTTTTTTACAGTGCTTGCTCTCAGTTTTTGGTACATAGGCAGTCGTGCCGAAGCGATCTGGAACCTGGGAATAAGGCACGATCACACAACACCCGGCGATACCGACGCGAAAACAGACACAACCAGGACCAACTGTTAGTCACATCAAAAAGTACATGGACAGGAGAGATAAAGATGCTACCGGAACCGTTGCTGAAAGTTATGCAGAATGAAGGTGTGGTCGCCATTGCCACACAGGGAAAAGATGAACCACACCTGGTCAACACCTGGAACAGTTACCTCACCCTGTCGGCAGACCAGCGCCTGCTCATCCCTGCCGGCCGTATGCACACAACAGAGGCAAACATCAGCAGCAATCCCAAGGTACTGCTCACCCTGGGAAGCCGTGAAGTGAGCGGCCTGCATGGACCGGGTACTGGTTTTTTAATTCGAGGGCAGGGCTCCTTTGTCACCTCCGGCCCGGATTTTGACGGTATGAAGGCAAAGTTTACCTGGTTGCGTGCGGTCCTGGTCATCACCATCGAATCCGTCACCCAGACCCTGTAAAGACAGACGGAAAAACGCTGTTCGCCCCCTGATCCTACGCTCAGGAGGCCCTGGGCAGCAGTCTTCCTGAACCGGAGAGCCTTGGGTGCTGATGCGTACAGACATCTGCACCCAACGAGCTGCAGCTAGAGGCTGCCGTCAATCACTTCGGCTGGCAGGGTATGTTTAACATCGTAGATAATGGCAGAGGGTTTACAGAGATTACGCACAGCTGCCGGTGTCATGGCGACAAACTCCTGGTGGGCCACCGCCAGGATAACCGCATCGTAGCGGCCTTCACGAAGAGAATCGACCATGGTAACGCCGTACAGACGACGGGCCTCTTCCTGATCCACCCATGGATCATAGACCTCAACCTGTGCTCCAAAGGAGTGTAACTCTTCAATGATGTCGATAACCCGGGTATTGCGCAGATCCGGGCAGTTCTCCTTAAAGGTGAGTCCAAGGATGAGGATCTGGGAATCAGCCACGTGGATGCGTCGCCTGAGCATCAACTTGACCGTTTCCGAGGCAATGTAGCGCCCCATATCGTCATTGAGCCGTCGACCGGCCAGGATCATCTCCGGATGGTACCCGACCTCCTGCGCCTTATGCGTGAGGTAGTAGGGATCCACGCCGATGCAGTGTCCGCCGACCAGTCCGGGGCGGAACGGCAGGAAGTTCCACTTGGTACCGGCTGCCTGTAACACCTCCAGAGTGTCAATGCCCAGACGGTTAAAGATCAGGGCCAACTCATTGACCAGGGCAATATTGACGTCGCGCTGTGTGTTCTCAATGACCTTGGCCGCCTCAGCCACCCGGATGGAACCGGCCTTGAACGTGCCGGCAGTGATGATCTGACCGTACAGGGCGTCAACAAAGTCGGCAATTTCAGGAGTTGATCCGGAGGTGACCTTGACAATGGTCGGCAACCGGTGCTGGCGATCACCGGGATTGACTCGTTCCGGGCTGTAGCCGACAAAAAAATCACGGTTAAAGACCAGCCCTGAATCCCGTTCCAGAATCGGTACACAGACCTCTTCAGTGGCACCGGGATAGACAGTGGACTCGTAAATCACCACATCACCATCTTCAAGCACTGTGGCCACGGTTTTAGATGCCCTGGTCAGCGGCGTCAGGTCAGGTCGTTTATTGGAATCGATCGGTGTCGGGACGGCCACGATATACACACTGCACCGACGCAGCTCTTCGACATCACTGGTAAAGTACAGTTCACCCGCCTGTTGCAACTCTTCGGTGCTTACCTCGCGGGTAACATCAACAGCACGGCGCAACTCTTCAATACGATCAGTCTTTAAATCAAAACCGATGGTTGGTCGTTTTTTACTGAATTCCACGGCCAGCGGCAGACCGACATAGCCGAGGCCGATAATTCCAACGCAGGTGGTTTCCACTGCAGGCATGCGGATTTCCTCAAACAGTAAAAGAAAAATATTGGGATGAGACCTTGCTGAAAGTATAGGGGGAAACAGCCGCAAGCGGAAGCATTTTCTGTCTCTTCAAACACCCCTGGTCAGACCCGGCCACAGCAGGGTGTGCAGTTGTACCTGCAGGCGCACATTAAGCCGGGAGGCAAGCAGCAGTTCAGCCAGGGCAGCAGGCGGAAATTGCGACTGTACCGGTGAAAACAGGACCGGCAGAAAAGAAGGCAGTCGGTGTGTCTCCACGTATGTACGCGCCCAATGAAAATCATCTGCTGAGCTGAGCACGAATTTGACCTCATCCCGGCATCCGCGTAGCTGTCGTTGCTGTAAAACACCGATGTTTTCCGCCAGGCCGGAGGCCGCCATACCCGAACCAGGGCACTTCACATCCATAATAATGCCAACCCCATCGGGCACCTTTTCAAGACACAGGCTGCCGTTGGTTTCAAGCAAAACCGATCGTCCCGCTGCGAGCAATGATCGCATCAGCGGCACAGTTCCCGGCTGACTCATCGGCTCGCCACCGGTGACCTCCACCATGACTCCGGGAGTTGCATCAACCCAGGCCAGAAGTTCGGCCACCTGCATCAGGTGCCCCTCCTCCTGCCAGGTGTACGAGGCATCACAGTATGAACACCTGAGATTGCAACCGGCCAGGCGAATAAAAAGGCAGGGCAGGCCAGCCCGGGTGGACTCACCCTGGATCGAGTAAAAAAGCTCGCAGACCCGCAGTGTCTCAGTCACCGTAGTAGATAACTCCTGTGGATTCGGTCTCCCGTACTTCAACACTGTACAGCCGATACCGTTCACTCTGCAACGGTTCCTGCAGACGCTGAAAAAGATACATGGCAATGTGCTCTGAAGAGGGATTGACTGCCTGAAAGGCGGGAAGTTCGTTCAGATCGCGATGGTCGAGCTCGTCCACCACTGCATTGACCGCCTTTTTCAACTGCCTGAAATCAATACCCATGCCGAGTTTATCCAGCTGTGCAGCACGTACCGTCACCTTGACATGCCAGTTATGGCCATGGGGATTTTCACAGTTCCCCGGGTAGGCCCGAAGATGATGACCTCCGGAAAAGTGGGTTTGAATAAAAATATCCATAGATCTCGATCTCCCTTCCAAAAGATGTCATGCTGGTCTCCTAGCCGCCGCCGGCCGGCAGCCTGCAGACAGGCGTCGTCAAATGAGAACAAACGTGTTATTTTATTGCCATGACAGCATTACCAAAGACTGCCCTCTCTACCACAAATACCCCGTCTCTGCCAGTTTTGTGCGGCAGTGAAATTCAGCAGACCGGCCATCACGCCGTGTCCGCCACCTCTCCTGTTGCTGACGAAGTAACCGATGACAGTCTCTTTGCCGGTCGGCTTATCTGCCGACAGCACCGAAACGGGTACCGTTTCTCTGTGGATGCGGTCCTTGTCGCCCACTCCTCTGTTCCCAAAAAAGGACAGCGGGTTCTTGATCTTGGTTGCGGTTGTGGTGTTATCAGCCTGATCCTGGCTTACCGTCATCCTCACATCCTGGTTGACGGCCTGGAAGTGCAAGCTGAACTGGCTGATCTGGCTACAGCCAATATCAGACAGAACGGCTATGAACAACGTTGCGCCATCCTGCGGGGAGACCTGCGGGCACCGGGTTCAGTACTAAGGCCGGAGTCATACGATCTCGTTGTCAGCAACCCGCCGTACCGCCAACAACACACCGGCCGTCTCAACCAAAACAGGCAGGCTGCCTCCGCCCGCCACGAGCTCCGGGGCAATATCAACGATTTTGCCCGGGCCTCGGCCTTTGCCGTGAAAAACCGGGGCAAGGTCGTCTTCATCTATCCGGCCCGCCGTTGCAACGCCCTGTTTGCAGCCCTGCACAGTCACCGTCTCACCCCCAAAAGGCTCCAGCCGGTCTACTCCCATCCGCAGGCTGCCAATGCCTGTCTGATAGTGGTCGAAGCTGTGAAAAACGGCGGGGAACAGCTTGAACTGCTCGCCCCATTTTTTATATACACCGGCCGCGACAGCACCTATTCTGCTGCCATGCAGGCACTGTATGAGGAGACATAATGCTTGCCACAGTGATCAGCTGTTCCGTCTTTGGAGTTGACGGTTTTCCTGTACAGGTAGAGGTTGATCTTGCCCAGGGACTCCCCTCTTTTTCTACAGTCGGCCTGGCCGAGGGGGCGGTGCGCGAGGCCAAGGATCGAGTACGGGCGGCCATTAAAAATGCCGGTTATGAATTCCCGCAGCGACGGATCACCGTCAATCTGGCACCGGCAGCAGTAAAAAAAGAAGGCACCGGCTACGACCTGCCCATTGCCCTGGGTATTCTGGCGGCAGCCGGGATAATACCCGGTGATAAGCTCGAACAGACAGCGATCATCGGCGAACTGTCTTTAGATGGCTCTCTTCGCCCTATTCCCGGTATCCTTCCCATGGCCCTGGCCATCCACGAGGCGGGAGTGAACCGTTTTCTCCTTCCGGCTGAAAACGCGGCTGAAGCAGCCATTGTCCAGGGTCTTGACGTCTACGGTATCGAGCGGCTTGACCAGGCCGTGGAGGTACTCACCGGACACATCTCACCTGTTCCGGTCACCGTTGATCCGGTTACCCTTTTTGCCGGTAAGAATCACTATCCCGTTGACTTTGCCGATGTCAAAGGTCAAGACTATGCCAAACGGGCCCTGGAGATCGCTGCCAGCGGCGGCCATAATATTCTGCTCAGCGGCACTCCGGGAACCGGCAAGACCATGATGGCCCGACGTCTGCCCACTATCCTCCCGGATCTCACACTTGCAGAGGCCATTGAAACCACCAAGGTGTTCTCCATCGCCGGTGTGCTCCCGGAAAAAACACCGCTGCTGGTAACACGGCCTTTCCGTTCACCGCACCACACCGTCTCCGATGCCGGTCTGATCGGCGGCGGTCAGATCCCCCGTCCCGGTGAGGTCTCCCTTGCCCATAACGGCGTACTGTTTCTCGACGAACTGCCGGAATTTAAAAAACACGTTCTGGAAGTGCTCCGCCAGCCCTTGGAGGACGGGGCTGTAACCATAGCACGTGCAGCAAGCAGCTTGAGTTTCCCGGCGCGCTTCATGCTGGTGGCAGCGATGAATCCCTGTCCGTGCGGATTTCTCGGCGACCAGTTCCGCAGCTGTACCTGCACACCCCCGCAGATCCACCGTTATCGGAGCCGCTTATCCGGCCCGCTGCTGGATCGCATTGACATGCATATCGAGGTGCCCTCGGTTCCTGTCAAAGAGCTGATCGGCCAACCGACCGGCGAGTCGTCAGCATGCATCAGAGAAAGGGTCAATCAGGCCAGATCCCGCCAGCAGCAACGATTTGCAGGCTCTGCTGCACTCCACTGTAATGCCCAGATGAGCAGCAAAGACGTCAAACGGTTCTGCCGGCTCGATACCGGATCAGCTGAACTGCTCAACCAGGCTATCCAGCGTCTGGGTCTTTCCGCCCGTGCCTACCACCGGATTCTCAAGATTGCCCGGACCATTGCTGATCTGGATGGGGCGAAAACCTTGCAGACAGCCCATGTGGCTGAGGCGGTGCAGTACCGTCGTCTTCAGTTCGAACTTTAAAAAAACACGCTGAAGGTTCTCAATCTGCGGTCAATGCCGATTTGACGCTGTCGGCCATGGTGGTCAGTGAAAAAGGTTTTTGCAAAAAACACTCATCATCGCCAAGCCCCAGGTCGTGACCGGCAGCCTCAACAGGGCAGGCGGACATGAAAACCACCTTAAGACCGGGATATCGGCCCACTAACCGATCCGCCAGCTCCTTACCGCTCATGACCGGCAGAACGAGATCTGTCACAAGAAGATCAAAGCCGGTCCCATTATGTTCGGCCAGCTGCATGGCCTCACCCGGCGTTGTGGCCGTCAGCACCCGATACCCCAGACTCTCCAGCATGAACTGACCAAGGGCAAGCACCGAGGAGTCATCCTCGACCAAAAGAATCGTCTCTCCGAACCCCAGGGACGGTACATTGCGCTCTTTCACCTCCACGGTCACAGGATCGTTGTCATGTACCGGTAAGTAAACAAGAAAGGTTGTCCCCTTTCCCGGCTCGCCGTGTACATCCACATACCCGTTATTCTGCTTGACAATACCATAGACAGTGGAAAGTCCCAGACCGGTACCGAGCGACCCCTTGGTTGTAAAAAACGGCTCAAATATCTGGTCCCGCAACTCCTCCGCAATACCACAACCAGTATCGATCACCTGGACGACCACATACCTGCCGGGTATAATCCCCTCGCGTTCGGTGCAAAAAGAGGCGTTCAGATCAACAGAACGGGTGCGAAGGGTGATCGTACCGGAACCATGGACCGCATCGCGGGCATTGACACAGAGATTCACTAAGATCTGGTCAAGTTGGCTGGGATCCATCTTGATGATCGGCAGATCCTTTTCCGGTACCCAGATCAGCTCTATATCATCGCCGATGGACCGCTGCAGCATGGTCAGCATCCCGGTCACTGTCTCGTTCAGGTCAATGGGCTTTGGAGCAATTGGCTGGTTACGGGAAAAGGTCCGGAGCTGATGGACAATATCTGCGGAGCGCAGCGCAGCCTTGTGGATCTCTTCCAGTTCTCCGGCCATCGGCAGCCCGGCATCGGCCCTGGTCATGGCCATCTCGCAGTAGCCGACGATCACCGTTAAAATGTTATTGAAATCGTGCGCAACCCCGCTTGTAAGCCGGCCTATGGACTCCATCTTCTGGGCGTGCAGATACTGGGCTTCCAGTTGCAGTTGAGCGGTAATATCCCGCTTGATGGCCACGTAGTTGACAATACTGCCCTGCTGATCAAAGATCGGTGAAATCGTCGCCTCTTCCGTGTACAGGGAGCCGTCTTTCTTCCTGTTGACTATCCGGCCGCTCCAGGTATTCCCGCTACTGATAACACGCCAGAGCTCCCTGTAAAATGTCCTGTCATGTTCCCCGCTTTTCAAAATCCGGGGATTTTTACCCAGCACCTCCTCTCTGGCATAACCTGTTACCTCTGAAAAAGCCGGATTAGCATACACAATACTGCCATCCACCTCGGTGATGACCACAACCTCCCCTGCCTGTTCAATGGCCACCTTCAGTCGCTCCAGATCGATCTCTGTCTGTTTGCGTCTTGTAATATCACGAACAATTGACACAACATGCAGAACATCGTTGAGTTCGAGCAATCGTGAGCTCACCGATCCGATACCATAGCTGCCGTCTTTGCGCCGAAAGCCGGCCTCCATATTTTCGCAATACCCCTGAGCATACAGCTGTTTGATCAAACGATCCCGCTCAGCCGGATCACGCCAGAGATTCAGTTGCACAGGTGAGAGGCCGACAACCTCTGCGCAGGAGTATCCGGTCAGTGCCGTAAAGCTCTTGTTGGTTTCAACAAGGACACCATCAACCAGGCGATTGATAATGATCGCATCGGGACTGGTTGCAAAGGCGAGTGTGAATTTCTTCTCACTCTCCCGCAGGGCCTTCTCAACGGCCTTCCGCTCGGTCACATCATGAAAGATGACCAGGTACGTGCCATCGGACATCGCCACGACCCGCGCATCCAGGGATCGCTCCACATCACCGGTGGTCGTCAGGAGCCACTCAACCTCGACTGTTTGTCCCTGTTGCACAAAATCATGGCAGAACGGTCGGACCTTTTCATCAGCCATGATCCGAAAAAATGCTGTGATCTGTTTACCGACCAGCTCGCCCTGCGTAAGACGAAGGAAGTTGCACATGGTCTGATTGGCCTGAAGAACAGTGCCGGTACGGTCACAGAGCAGAATACCGTCTTCAGCTGATTGAACAAAAAAGAGATACAGTTCTTTCTGTTGCTCCAGAACCTGCTCCATCAGCCTGGAGACGTTCATATCAGTCACGGTAAAGAGAGATCCTGCGGCAGGATTATCAGGGTTCAACAGAGCCACATGGAGACGGACAGGAACTATCACTCCATCCTTTCGGACCCAGCTGGTGGCGACAGTACCGGTGGATTGTCCCCTGCTCGGCTGCAGATCTTTTTCCAGATCTGCTTCAGAGGCATCGGCATAGAGCAGGTGACTGTCCATACCGATCAGTTCTTCCTGTGCATAGCCGGTCAAACCGCAGAGATGGGCATTGGCGCTCATGATGATCTGCTCACGTACAACAGCCCTGCCAACAGGAACCATCTGGGCGAGCTTGTTGAAATCCAATGGATCTATGCTTGACCAATTGCTTTCCTGATCAGATCGGGTTTGTCTTTGCCGAAGCAGCATGAACAGGACCGCAGATGTCAAGATAATCAGTGCCCATTCCTGAGCAGCCTGTCCCCAGACCTTACGCTGTGCATCCATCACCAACTGATCGATGACCCTGTTGGTAAGCCAAACCCAGGCACCTGCCGCCATCAGATAGAACAGGGCTGCTTTGCCGGCACTCTTCCTGTCGGAAGACAGAGAACGAAAAGCACTCTTCGGCGAAAAAAAGCGGAACAGGCGCATAGGCATCGACGGCTTCAACTCAGCATCCCGGTTCGGTCATCGCCACAGACACAGACGGGCGTGCCAGCCGTTGGCCAGGATCGTGCCCAGGACAGGCACCTTTATTTCACGGCGGTGAACATGGTACTCATACTCGGCAACAGTGTCATACCAGTCGATAGTGGTGGGCTGCTTTGCCGGCGCTGTCAGCAAAGGAAGAGGTAAACAAGGCCGTCCGGTCTTCACCCGCTCCGGACAGATGAGAAAATCCACCGTCCGGCTGCGATCAACCAGCAGAACCGTACGGGTATCCGCATCAAAAAAACAGCGCAGCTCATAAAGGTGCCTGATGCCGAGCCGGCTCAACAGTTCGCACCACCGCTTATCATGGTACCGCCAGGTAAAGATGAGGGTGCGACGTTTTCCCAGCACACTCACCGGACAGGCCATGGCATTGACAGCCAACAGCTTCTGTCGCAGTTGATCAAGAGGAACCGGCTCACCTGTGCCGCGAAAAAACCAGATGCTTTTCAGCATCTTGTTCAACAGGACAAGCCCGATACCAAGAGCCGCGGCAATCCACAGACAGAACATCATCAGCATGGTCGGCGCATCCACCTGGGACCGGAGCAGCAACAACGGTGCTGCACTGAGCAGAATACCCGTCAGCAGTGCTGCTGCAGCAAGAAAAGTTACAACCAAACGCTTCAGCATGTATGCACCATCTTCCTAGCCAAAGACCACCGAACCCGTTAAGAGGTGAAGCGAGGCATTACTGGAATCCATCACAACCTCCATCCCCAGGGGCAGAGCCAGATTCCGCTTCCCGTGTCCCACAGGGAAACCGGCCCAGACAGGGTAGCCGGCCGGAGCAAGCTCCAGCACCCGTGACCAGACAGCTTCCTGTAATCGCAGGTCAGCCGTCGTATCACCGCCGCCATCAAACTCACCCAGCAGAAGACCGGCCAACCCTTCCAGGCGACCGGCCAGGGCCAGTTGGGTCAGCATCCGGTCAATCCGATACATGGACTCACCGGTATCCTCAATCACCAGCACACATCCATCCCAGCTGCTTTCCCATGGGGTGCCGAGCAGGTGGACCAGGGTTGTCAGATTACCGCCGATCAGCCGCCCCTGCCCCATGCCTTCCCGTAAAATTTCTACCCCCTGACAGCGGAGATGCTCTTCAAAGCGTCCGGTCAGCAGACCAAACAAAGAGTGTATTCCCTCTTCGCCGCTGTCAGACAATGTGGTCACCATCGGTCCATGGAGCGTGACAAGCCCGGCCTGCTGGCCCAGGGCGCTGAGCAAGACGGTCACATCACTGAAGCCGATGAGGAACTTAGGGTGCCGCCGCAGCAGATCCCAGTCCAACCGGGCAACGATCCGCAGGCATCCATAACCGCCGCGGATGGCCAGCAGTGCCTTTACCTCCTCATCATGCCACAGACGATGCAGGCCGGCGACTCTCTGCTCGTCGCTGTCAGCCAGATAACCGCTGGATGGTCCATGGGCACCACACAGTTTAACCTCAAACCCCTGCTCTTTAATCAGTTTAATGCCGGCGTGCAGTCGCCTGATATCCCGCACCGGGCCGGCCGGGCAAAAGAGGCCGATGGTATCACCTCGTCGCAGCCTGGGCGGTACAAGCAGACGCTCAGTCATTCTTCCCTGCACAGTTAAGGCGATAGATCCATTCCAGACCGGTGAGAGTGAGTTGCGGATCGATCTCGTCGATGGTATAGGTATACGGCTTGATCAATTCGGCCATGCCACCAGTGGCAATGGTCCTGGCACGGTCCTGATCCGGTGTCAGCTGACGGCTTAACACCTCCACCATTCTGTCAATCAGACCACCAAAACCGTAGAGCATACCGCTGTGAATGGCCTTTTCCGTCGTGGTACCGATGGGATGTTCCGGGGTGACGTCGATATCCAGCCGGGGGAGCTTGGCGGTACGGGTGGCCAGGGCATCCAGAGAGATGCCGATACCCGGATGAATCGTGCCGCCGACATAGGCCGGCACGCTGTTCACACAGTCAAAGGTAATGGCTGTACCAAAATCAATGACAATCAGGGGAACATGATACCGCTCCCAGGCAGCCACCGCGTTCACAAGTCGATCGGCGCCAACCTCAGAGGGATTTTCCGTGGCCACCTCCATCCCCAGTTTAAGGGTATGCGTGACCGCCAGGGGCGGTTGACGCAATTTGGTGAGGTAACTGCGGGCAAAATTAAGCCAGCTCGTTTCTAAAACCGGTACCACTGAGGCAACAATGAAGCCGGTGATCCGATTCGGGTCAATGCCGGCCATCTGAAAAAGTCCATGATAACGAATTGCCAGCTCATCAGCGGTACGATCCCGGCGGGATTGCAGACGCCAATCGCCTGTCAACCGCCCTTTTTCAAAAATCCCGCTGACTGTATGAGAGTTGCCGACATCCACAGCAAAAAGCATAGGTACCTACCCGGGTTAATGAGAAAACGGAAAGTTTGTTTTTTTAAAAAGCGCTGGTAAGATAGACTAATTTGATCGATTTATCCAGAGTCACCTGGCTGAAACAACCTGGATAGGTTATTTTTATGGAGAAAAAGTTGACACCCTATATACAAGTGGTCACCACACTACCCGATCGAGACAGTGCTGAGCAGCTGGCCGCCCGTCTTGTAAAAGACCGCCTGGCCGCCTGCGTCCAGATCAGTCACTGCACATCTGTCTACCGTTGGCAAGGGGTCATCGAACAGGGGGAAGAACAGGTCTGTCTGATCAAATCACGACGCGATCTCTTTCCCGCACTGTACCGTACAATCAAAACCCTGCATCCATATGAGGTACCCGAAATTCTGGCTTCGCCGGTTATCGACGGCGGCAGTGAATACCTGGACTGGCTCGAACAGGAACTGCGGCCTGCCCCGGAGTGATTCGTATGGAACATCGCCCCCGAACATCAGCACGCAGTCGGCGACGAAAAAAAGAGTTTTGTTGTCATTGCTGCAAGCAGGAAAAACCGTTCTGCTGGAACTGCGGCTGCGGATTTCAGATCTGCCCCGAATGTTTTGCAGAAAACAGGTGGGGCATGAGCAACGGCCCGACCTGGATCTGCCCGGATTGCGAACGGATCCATATGATGGAATAGCCCGGGCCGTCCCTGTTATGACCACGATCGGCAAGTCCCCGCTCAGAGATCGGCCGCTTCGATATACTGGCAGTCAGCTGTCTTTATCCCGCTCCATCCGTGCCGGCAAAGCCGCACGATAAAAATGTGTACCATGACCGATCATCAGTACGACGAATCTAAAATTAAGACGCTCAGTTCCCTTGAACATATCCGTAAACGACCGGGTATGTATATCGGCCGACTGGGTGACGGCTCCCATCCGGACGACGGCATCTACATTCTGCTCAAGGAGATCGTGGACAATGCTGTTGACGAGTATATCATGGGGTTCGGCAAGCGGATCGATATCCACATCGGTGACGACGGGGTCTGCAGAGTACGGGATTACGGCCGTGGTATCCCTTTAGGCAAGGTGGTGGAGTGCGTCTCAGTTATCAACACCGGTGCGAAGTACAACACCGAAGTCTTTCAGTTTTCCGTCGGCCTCAACGGTGTCGGTACCAAGGCGGTCAACGCACTCTCCACCCGGTTTGTTGTCACTGCCTTTCGCGATGGCCGCCATAAAACCGCCTGGTTTGCCCATGGGCTGCTGCAGGGGGAGGAAGAGGGCAAAACCAACGAAAAAAACGGGACACTGGTTGAGTTTCTGCCCGACCCGGATCTCTTTCCTGACTACCGTTTTGATCAGCAGTATATCGACCAGCGGCTCTGGCGATACGCTTATCTCAACGCCGGTTTAACCCTGTCGCTGGATGGTGCACTCTATCTGTCGAAGCATGGTCTTCTTGACCTGCTCGATCACGAGATCAATGATGAGGGGATCTATCCGCCCATCCATTTTGCCGACAAGACACTGGAATTCGCCTTCACCCACACCGATGACTACGGTGAATCCTACTTCTCTTTTGTCAACGGCACCTATACCAGTGAAGGCGGCACGCATCTCTCCGCCTTTCGTGAAGGCATCCTTAAGGGTGTCAACGAGTTTACCGGAAAAAAATTCAGCGGTCTTGATGTCCGCGACGGCATTGTCGGTACCCTTGCCGTCAAGGTTCAGGAACCGATCTTTGAATCTCAAACCAAAAACAAACTCGGCAACACGGATATCCGTGCCGGCATCGTCAATGCCGTGAAGGATGCGGTGGCCACGCATCTCTACAAGTTTCCGGAAGCTGCTGAGATCTTTGTTGACAAGGTGCAGCGCAACGAGCGGGTCCGCCGGGAACTGCAATCAGTTCGACGTGATGCCAAGGCCAAAGCGAAAAAGATCGCTTTTAAAATCCCTCAGTTAAAGGACTGCAAGTACCATCCCTCCCGTGGCCGTCCCTCAAAACCCGGTCGTGAAAACATGCTGTTCATCACCGAAGGACAGTCTGCGGCCGGATCCATCGTCAGTGCCCGCGATCCCCTGACACAGGCGGTGTTCAGTCTCAAGGGAAAACCTATGAATGTTCTGGATCAGCGATTGGATGTCCTCTATAAAAATGAGGAGATGTACTCACTGATGCAGGCTCTGGACATTGAGGAGTCCATGACCAATCTGCGCTACGATAAGGTGATCCTGGCGACTGATGCCGACATCGACGGTCTGCACATCCGCAACCTGTTGCTGACCTTCTTTCTCCATTACTTTGAATTGCTGATCAAACAGGAACGGGTGTACATTCTGGAAACACCGATCTTTCGTGTCCGCAACAAACAGAAAACATTTTACTGCTACACGGATCAGGACATAGATGAGGCCATGGTGGCACTCAAGGCCAAAGGAAAAGGCGACCGCGCCATTGAGACCACCCGCTTCAAAGGGCTGGGTGAAATCTCGCCGCCGGAATTCAGGCAGTTCATCGGCCCGGACATGCGTTTAAAACAGGTGCGGATCGATTCCTTAAGTGAGGTCGGCAAGGTGCTCCGTTTCTACATGGGCAAAAATACCCCGGAGCGTAAACAGTACATCATGGACCATCTGATCGTCAGGCCGGTATGAACGAGACCACCGACACCCCGCGAGGTAAACTGCACCAGCTGTTTGACAGCAATTTCCTTGATTATACCTCCTACGTTATCCGTGAACGTGCAATCCCTGATGCTGATGACGGTCTCAAGCCTGTTCAGCGCCGGATCCTGCAGACACTTGCCAACATGGATGACGGTCGATTCCATAAGGTGGCAAACGTGGTTGGCGAAACCATGAAGCTCCACCCGCACGGTGATCAATCAATTTTCGACGCCCTGGTCAACCTGGCCAACAAGGACTATCTCATCGAACGCCAGGGCAACTTCGGTAATATCTTCACCGGCGACCAGGCCTCAGCCCCCCGTTACATCGAGTGCCGCCTGTCACCCCTGGCCCGTGAAACCCTGTTCAACAAGGATCTGACCGAATTTGTCGACTCCTACGACGGCCGCATGCAGGAGCCGGTGCGGCTGCCCGCCAAAATTCCGCTGCTGTTGCTGCTCGGTGCTGAAGGTATTGCCGTGGGTATGGCCACCAGGATCATGCCGCATAACTTCAACGAACTCCTGCATGCGCAAATCGCCTGCCTGCGCGGCAAGGATTTCACCCTGTATCCGGACTTTCCCCGCGGCGGCATTATCGATGTATCCGACTACAACCATGGTAACGGCCGACTGCGCTGTCGGGCCCGACTGACACAGCTGGACGCACGAACCATTGTTGTTACTGAGCTCCCCTATACAACCACCACGCAAAACCTCATCGAATCCGTTGAAAAAGCGGCCAAGGCAAACAAACTCAAAATCGCCTCCATCAATGATTACACAGCCGGAAAAGTTGAGGTTGAGATCAAGCTGGCCCGCGGAGTGCTTGCCGAGGAAACCATCGATGCCCTGTATGCCTTTACAAACTGCGAGATGAGCATATCACCGAACCTGGTGACCATTGAAGACAACATGCCCTGTCAGCGTGAAGTTGAAGAGGTGCTGCGACGTAACACTGATCTGCTCAAAGCCAATCTGGAAAAGGAGCTGCGTATTGAACTGGGCAGAATGGAAGAAAAATGGCATGCCCGCAAGCTGGAGCAGATCTTCATTGAAGAGAGATTGTACAAGGAGATCGAGGAAAAAACAAACTACAAGGCGATTATCTCCAGCATCCGGCAGTGCCTTGCACCCTATACCGAAGAACTGCGGCGAAAAATCACCACTGAGGATATTGAGCGGCTTCTGGAGATCAAAATCCGCCGTATCTCCCGCTACGATATCAACCGCCAGCAGAAAGAGTTGCGGGATATTGAAAAACAGATCGCAGAAATCCAGCACTCCTTAAGCGATATGATCCGCTTTACCATCGCTTACCTGGAAGATCTGCTGACACGCTATGGGGAACAGTTTCCGCGCCGCAGTGAACTGCGCCGCTTTGATGAGGTCGATGCCAGGGCAGCGGCCCTCTCCAATCTCACGGTTGGCTACCACCGGGATTCCGGCTTTCTTGGTCATAAGGTCAGGGCCGAAGGCACGGTGAACGACATGGAGTGCGCCTGCTCGGAATATGACCGACTTCTCCTTATCTTCAAAGACGGTCTGTATAAGGTGGTCAATGTGACGGACAAGTTGTTCGTCGGCTCAGAGCTGTACTGGTTTGGTGTGGTTAAGGATGACCTGCTGTTTAACCTTATCTACCGGCATGGACCGGAAAACCTGACCTATGCCAAACGTTTCACCATGCCCAAATTCATTCTGAACCGCGAGTATCGACTCTTTGAGGCCGACAAACGCTCCACCATCCTGCTGCTGCGTCTTGACGGGGAAGAGGGACTGCGGATACGGGCTGCTCTGGTGCCTTCGGCACGGGCAAAACACAACAGTATTGAACTTGATTTCAATGACGTGCTGATCAAAGGAGCAGGTGCCAAGGGCAAAAGACTGACAAACCGGATCGTGCGCAGAATCACCGATATCACCGGCACACCGAAAAAACCGGCCCCTGTTCCGCAGGAGTTGCCGGGCTTGACGGAAACAAACCAGAAGAAGCCGGATAAAAGCTGACACCACTGCAACCGTCCCTGTATTTTCCTGACCACTGCTCCGGAAAAAATAAAAGATACCGATGCACTATCCCGCCTCCCTCCACAGACGGCCCGGATCCGTCTGCTGGCGTCCTTTTGACTGCAATCCGACCATTGGAACTGTATGACAGCACAAGACCTGCGGAGACGGGTCTTTTTCAAAAATCATAAGAGGCCTGCACCGTGATCAAGCGACCTGCCTGCCGGTGCTGTGTCCAGTCTGAGGACCGGTCGGCAACAGGGCCGGCTTGCACTCTTTCTCCGCCCAGTACGTTTTTTAAAATGTATGGGAGAGACCACCGAAAATATAGCCGGCTCTCAGGATCTGCAATATATTATTGACGCGGAATAGAGGCGTTTGCTATAGCAGGGCAGTATCGAAGGACGCTCATTCGTCATATCGGCAGACCGTTATGGATCAGCACACTGTCGAGCTCCGGCTCTTACTGCTCAGCAAACGGTCAGCATCTCCTGCGAGCCACTGTAGCACAGATGCTCCACGTGACGAACAAAGCGATAATACCGATCACCCACAAGCCATGCGACAGGATCTTTTATGAAGGGTATCTATGCCGGCAGCTTCGACCCACCGACCAACGGCCATTTATGGATGATTGAACAGGGAGCACGTCTGTTTTCCAGATTTTACGTTGCCATTGGTGAAAATTCTGCAAAAAAGTACTGTTTTACTCTGGATGAACGCATAGAGATGCTTGAGGAACTCTGTTCCCGATTTCCTCATATCACAGTTGTCCATTTTCAAAATAAATTCCTGGTCAAATATGCTGAGTCAATAGGTGTCGACTGCATCCTGAGAGGTATTCGTAATGAAAAAGATTATACGTACGAACGGGGCATGCGCTACGTGAACGGGAATATGACCGACAAGATCCAAACCCTCTTCATGATGTCACCCCGTAATCTGGTGGAGGTCAGCTCCAGTCTGATCAAGGGCCTGGTCGGGTCAGATGATTGGGAACAGATTGTCCGTGAGTATGTTCCGGATATGGTCTATTACAAGATGCTGAGCAAGTTCGGAGGAATCCACATCCAACTTCCTCACAGAGAAATGCTGGAAAAAATTTGACCACCACCAGCTGGGTGACAATGCAACAGAACAACTCCCTCTTCCATTCCCTGCCCCAACCCTGGAATCAGATTCTGCCGCATGTTGCCGCCCTCATGGTCTGGGGAATGTTGTTTGGCGTTATCTACCTGCTCCGGTCCTTTTTCCTCCTCCTTTTCCTGACCTTTGTCTTCTCGTACATCCAGGCACAGAGCGTTAATCGGCTGGCACCCTACATTAAAAACAGAATACTCCGGGTTCTGCTGGTCGCCCTTGTTATCTTAAGTGTCATAACTGCGGCCGGTATTTTTCTGGTTCCAAAGGTAAAAAAACAGACAGAGGTCTTTGTCAGTCAGTTCACCACCTATCTTACCAGGGTGGATCAGGAAATATTTACCTTAACGGCCCGCTACCCTCTTTTAGGGGAAATTTTCCCGGAAATCAGCGGTACGAGCAGCGATGAAGAAACTGAGAAAAGAACATTGAAACACTCACCTACGGCCACGATGCTGCAGCAGCTTCTTCGCCTGGGTGATGCAGACGCACCCGGCGGCCCTCAAAATCTCAGCCATGTTCTGGGGACGCTGGGCAACATCGGCGGTAAAATAGCCTCAGTGGCATCGGCCTTTCTCCTTTCCCTGCTCTTTTCCTTTCTGATTGTCCTTGATCTTGCGAACCTGGGCACCAGCGTGCATTCTCTGGAATCAACCAAACTCCGGTTTATTTATCAGAGCGTGACCCCGAATATCCGTGATTTTTCGCTGGTCCTTGGCAAGGCGCTGGAAGCCCAACTGATCATTGCGATCATCAACTCCATCTTAACAGCCGTTGGTATAAGTCTGCTCGGGTTAGGAGAACATCTGGCCTTCCTGTCGATGATCGTTTTCTTCTGCAGTTTTTTTCCGGTTATCGGCGTGTTCATCAGCTCCATCCCCATCTGCCTGATTGCTCTGCAAACCCAGGGCCTGCAGACCATGTTGCTGGCCATCCTGCTGATCATAATCATCCATCTGATTGAAGGGTATATCCTGAACCCGAGGATTTACGGATCGTATATGCGTATCAACTCCGTCATCATTCTCTTCATCCTGACCATTGGCGGTAAACTCTTCGGTGTGTGGGGACTGATTCTCGGTGTTCCGGTTTGCACCTATGTCTTTGGGCATGCCATCCGATTCAGAGATACCGATGGCCAGGGAAGCACCGGCTCACCTGCCATTGACGCCTGACCTGCCCCTTATCTGCACAGCATCAGATAAAACCCGTCATTTATTTTTCACGCAACAGCACTCCCCAAACCGACAACAGTAACGCCTTATGGAATGGATCTGGGATATCAACATCTGGAGCTCTCTTGTCACCCTGACAGTTCTTGAAATCGTCCTTGGCATCGACAACATCATCTTCATTACCCTGCTCGCCGGTAAACTGCCTGAAAAGGACCGGAAGGCCGCCCGCCAATTCGGCCTGCTGGCCGCATTGGGAACCCGCATTCTTCTCCTGATGTCGGTTGTCTGGCTGGCTCGACTGGTGGCACCGCTGTTTGTCATCATGCAACATCCGGTTTCCGGTCGTGATCTGGTGCTACTGGGCGGCGGTCTCTTTCTTATCTACAAGGCGGTGGTGGAGATCCACAACAGCCTTGAAGGCGGTGAAATGCGTCATGGACCCCGTCAGCTTGCATCACACCTGGTACTTGTTATCCTGCAGATTGCTGTTATTGATATTATCTTCTCTCTTGATTCGGTGATCACCGCGGTCGGTCTTGCCGATCACCTGTGGGTGATGATCACAGCCATCGTCATTGCCATTGGCGTAATGATGGTTGCTGCCGGGTCGATCGGCGAATTTGTCGACCGCCACCCAACCGTTAAAATGCTTGCCCTTTCCTTTCTCGTCCTGGTCGGGGTTGCCCTGGTGGCTGAAGGTACTGGTCATGAGCTGCCGAAAGGGTATCTCTACTTTGCCATGGCCTTTTCATTTGTTGTTGAGATGCTCAACCTGCGGCTGCGAAAGAGCACTGCTCCCGTGCATCTGTATCCGGCAGATACACTCGACCGGCAAGAAGAACCACCGGCCTGACCCCCTCAAACCGGGCCACGGACGTCCTGCCGGCAGCAGAAGGCACGGGCGGCTGCGCAGCCGGACTCTACGACCACCAGCACCTTTCTCACCGTCCCCCTGACAGTCGCCCTGATCCTTTCCCCGGGCCACAGCTCGACGCCACACCGGCCATCAACCAACAGCCGACAGACCTGTAACTCCGGTAACGTTCGCTTCAATCATGAGAGCCTCCACAGCCGCACCAGTACAGGTCTGCACATTGGGGCAGCCTGATGGTTGCGGCTTAAGCTCTGCGCATGGGAAGATAAAAAGAATGCATCAACGCCGATGGCGGTGACGATGCCAGGAAGGCCCACCCCGGTGGCGGTAATGAGAGCTTCCGAAACTTAAAGAGATATTGGGATAAATAACAGGCCATGCAGGAGCATAGTACACCGGCGGCCGATACGGTGGGGAAGTGTACACCCCGTATCCGTAACTGTAGGGTCCGGACGGGGACGAGTACGGATATGAATACGAGTACGAACCGGCCCCATAGGGATCATATCCATACGAGTAGGGATAAGGAGAATAGGCCACACACCCACCGCAGAACGTAACAAGAGCAACTAAAAACAACAGGCGGTAATTCATTGGGCACCTCCTCGTTTTTCAGTCTTATGACATGTGTACTATAGCACAGGCAACCGGCAAAACCCACCCCTGTCCTCCGCCAAAAGAATGATCAGCCAGAAACAGACCACAATGTAATGTACTTGAAAAAGTTGGCAACCTGTACTTAATAGAAGCTACTGTGCAACAACAGGATATTTGAAAACTGTTCGCCATGCCGACGATAACCATCAGCGATAAGGGAGGATTCGACATGCCCGAGGCAATGCATACCCTCTTACAAACAGTGGCAAAAGGCTCAGGAAGGATCACCGTTCTCACCGGTGCAGGTATTTCCGCAGAAAGCGGTATACCCACCTTTCGCGGTCCGGAAGGATACTGGACAGTGGGCTCAACGGTTTATCAGCCGCAGGAGATGGCAACCTTCCGGATGTTCACCCACCAGCCTGATGAGGTGTGGAAATGGTATCTGTACCGGATGGGCGTCTGTGCAGCTGCTGAACCGAACCCGGGGCATCAGGCCCTGGTGGACATGGAGCATCACTTTGGAGACCGTTTTACGCTGATCACGCAGAATGTTGATGGTCTGCATCTCAGAGCCGGCAACACACCGGCCCGCACCTTTCAGATTCACGGCAATGTCTTTCACATGCGATGTTCTCTGGAGTGCACGGATACGATCTACGAGATCCCTCCGGGTGTGCAGCCGAAAACAAAAGAAGAGAGCCTGACTCCCTCCGATCATGAGCTCCTTCGCTGTCCGCACTGTGGAGCCCGTTCACGCCCCCATATTCTGCTGTTTGACGAAAGCTACAACGAACATCACTACCATTTTTACAGTTCACTTAAAGCCGCCCGGGAGACCACACTGCTCATTGTTGTCGGTACTGCAGGTGCGACCAACCTTCCCAACCAGGTGGCCAATGAGGTGCACCGTGCCGGAGGGATAATCATCGATGTGAACATCGAAACCAACCCCTTTGCCCGGCTGGCCGAACAAGACGGTCGCGGGTTCTTTGTCCGGCAGCCGAGTGCCTCTGCACTCCCGGCGATAACCGAAGTGATGATCGGCGGGTAACTTCGCAACAAAACAGGCAACCTGCAGGAAGTAGTTGACCTCAATCCTGGTCCGCCTTATCTTGCCGACGATACACTGATAAGGAGAAAAATGGATATCAAAGGGTTGCGTAAAGACTACAGGAATCCGGTGCTTAGCCGGGAAACACTGGCTGCTGATCCATTCGATCAGTTTGAAGACTGGTTTCACGAGGCCTGCGCAGCCGGACTGCCGGAACCAAATGCCATGGTCCTTTCCACGGTGGGCGCAGATGGACAACCAACCCTGCGTACCGTCCTGCTGAAGTTGTTTGATCGCAATGGATTCGTCTTCTTCACCAACTACGGCAGCCGCAAAGCTGTGCAGATCAGCGAAAACAGTCAGGTTGCCCTTCTGTTTCCCTGGATACAGCAGGCCCGCCAGGTAACAGTCACCGGCACTGCCGCAAAGATCAGTGTTGCCGAATCCGCCCAATACTTTGCCACCAGACCTCGCAACAGCCAACTCGGGGCCTGGATCTCCAGACAAAGCTCCATCCTGTCTTCCCGGCGGTTACTGATGATGGAACTGGAGCAGATGAAAAACAAATTTCTGCAAGGAAAAATCCCTCTCCCGGATTTCTGGGGAGGGTACCGGGTGCAGCCGACAAGCATCGAGTTCTGGCAGGGGCAAACCAGCAGACTCCACGACCGCTTCCTCTACACACGTGAAGAAGAAGGCTGGCGCATCGAACGGCTGGCGCCCTGACCGTACCTGCACCAGCACTCCTGAAAAACAACCCAACCTGCCTGATATCATGAAAAGCAGTCTCTTTTATCTTCTCCTGCTCTGCCTTGTCGTCACGCTGCCGACAGCAAACGGACTGGCCGAAAACCAAACACAACCCCAGTCTATTCCGGCTATCCGTCCCCTTGTGATCCTGCCAACCCATCTCGTCCGTGAGCAGGAAAAAAACACACACCCCTCTTCACCAGCTGTCTCTGCCTCTTTATCTGCAGAGGCCAACAAAGCCGAGTCGTCCGCAACTCGCGAAAAATCGCCACCGCAGGCTACCATCGAATCGGCCTTGCTGAAAGAATTAAACCAACAGGCGCACGAAGAGAGCTCGACAGATGTGCTGAACATGCTTGCCTCTCTGGTCGAGACGCAAAAACATCTTCAGGAACAGATCGCTGATCTGACAAAAAGACAAAAAATAAGCACCTCAAAGACAGAAAAAGAGAGTTTACAGGAGGAGTTGAACAAGATTGACAAAGAACTCTCCGATATAAATACAGATTTTGAACGCATTGCCACTGGAGCTGAGCCCGAACTTTTCTTAGCCGGCAAAGAGACAACGTTCAGCTGGAAGGATGAACTGGCCACACTCCTTGAACCAAGTATCAAAGAGCTCAAACAGCTGACAGCACGTGCTCGGATGAAATCCGAACTCAAAGAGAGTATTGCCAACTACGATAAACAGCTGGCCACAACACGGCGTGCTGTCGGTAAGCTCAGCCGTCTGGCCGCTGAAGCCAAGAATCATGGTGTAAAAGAAGGTCTTGGCGAGCTTATGCCGGCCTGGCAAAACATGGAAAAACGGGTCAGCAGCAAGCGGGATATGGCCCAACGGGAACTGGCTAAGCTTGAAGATAACGATGCCTCTTTTCTGACAACATCCAAAGATTCCATACGTGAGTTTTTCCGCAACCGCGGCTGGTTTCTTTTTATCGCTTTTCTGACCGTTATCGGTATCCTTGCCGCCTTTCGGCTCTTTACCCAGCTGCTGTTTTCTCTGCTTCCCGGAGCAAAGAAAGAACAACGGCCAATGCACATCCGTATACTCGACATCGTACTGCGGATCCTATCCATTGCCTGTGCGATCAGCGGTCTGCTCTTTGTTCTGTACATTGCTGAAGACTGGTTCCTGCTGAGCGCAGCCATCATCTTCACCGTCGCCCTGATATGGGCAATTCGGCAGACCCTACCCAAGATGTGGCGACAGGTGCAGATGATCCTTAACATGGGATCGATCCGCGAGGGTGAGAGGATGATGTACCAAGGGATACCATGGCGGGTGGAGGCGATCAATGTCTTGTGCACACTGTACAACCCTACACTCGGTATACACCTGCGCATCCCCATCGCTGATATGACCGGGTTGATCTCTCGGCCCTATCGCCATGATGAGTCGTGGTTTCCCTGTAAAAAGGGGGACTGGGTCGCTCTTGACGGTAAACCGTTTGCCAGGGTAACCGCTCTTTCCCATGAACAGGTGGAAGTGGTTGAGGCGGGAGGTCGTCACATCACCTATCGGACAGCTGATTTTCTGAGTAAAGCACCGGCAAATTTATCAGACACCTTCACCATCCAGGTTGTTGTGGGCCTCTCCCATGCCCTGCAGGCCATCATTACCACCACGGTGCTGGATACATTCACCGCCTTTCTTCAGCGTCGGCTGGAGGAACACGGCTATGCCGAGGACTGTCTCAGTCTGGCTGTAGACTTTCTTCAGATCAGCCCCTCTTCTCTTGATATTGCCATTATAGCCGCTTTCAAGGGAAACCAGGCCCCATCGTACCGAAAGATAGAACGAACCCTGACGAAATGGGCTGTGGACTGCTGCAACATCAACAACTGGGAGCTGCCTTTCCCGCAACTCACCGTTCACGAACCGGGGAACAAGACAACATGACAGCTCCCTCAGCAAAAAACAGTCACCGCCTCAACAGTCTCCTGGCAAAAGTAGCCGCCATTGTCGGCACAGCCAATGCCTCCACTGACACCACAGACTTGATTACCTACTCCTTTGATGCAACCCAGCAGCAGCACATGCCCGATCTGGTCGCCCACCCCGGCAGCACCGAGGAGATCAGTCAGATTGTCCGACTTGCCAACCAGGAGCGGATCCCGATCATTCCCCGGGGTGCGGGCAGCGGCTTTACAGGGGGAAGCCTCCCTGTGCACGGAGGTATTGTCCTGGCACTTTCGCGCATGAACCGTATCCTGGAAATCGACACCGACAACCTCATCGCGGTTGTGGAACCGGGCGTTGTTACCGGTCATCTGCAAAGGGAGGTGGAGCGGTACGGCCTGTTCTATCCGCCTGATCCGGCTTCCAGAGACTTTTCAACCCTGGGCGGTAATATCGCCGAATGTGCCGGGGGGCCGCGCTGTCTGAAGTATGGAGTTACCCGCGATTATGTCCTGGGACTGGAGGTGGTGACTCCCACGGGAAGCATCATCCATACCGGTGGCCGAACCATGAAAAATGTGGTGGGCTATGACCTGACTCGTCTGTTTGTCGGCTCAGAGGGAACTCTGGGAATCGCCACCCAAATCATTCTCCGCCTGCTACCTAAACCTGAGGCCCGCAAAACCATGCTGGTGGCGTTTGCAACCATCGATGGTGCGGCACAGGCGGTTTCGGCCATTATCCGCGGCAGAATCATCCCTGCCACTCTCGAATTTATGGACCATACGGCCATAGACTGTGTCCGCCAGGCGACACCGATTGATCTTCCACCCGACTGCCGGGCCATACTGATCATTGAGGTTGACGGTGCTCGTCGTTTTCTTGATGAACAGATACACACCATTGGCGAAATTGTGCAACCACTTGATGTTGTGGCAACCCGGATTGCGGAAACCCCGGCAGAGGCAGAGGCGATCTGGAAGGTGCGACGGAGCGTGAGCCCCAGTTTACGACGACTGAACCCGCACAAATTCAACGAAGATATTGTTGTCCCCCGTTCCCGTGTCCCGGAGATGATCCGTGCTCTGGATGCCATCAGTCAGCGGTACGGGGTACCGATCGTTAACTTCGGCCATGCCGGTGACGGTAACATCCATGTCAATGTCATGGTGGATCTTGATCAGCCGGGCATGGAGGCAAAGGTTACCCAGGCATTAAACGACATCTTTCGCACCACGGTTCAGCTCAACGGCTCTGTCAGCGGCGAACACGGCATTGGCACTGCCAAGGCCGCCTACATCGGCATGGAGCTTGATCCGGCAACCCTGACAACGATGCAGGCCATCAAACAGGCCCTTGATCCGAATAATATCATGAATCCGGGCAAGATCTTTCCTGAGACCACTCCTCAGGTTTATCATGGCCCATCATAAATACTGTTGACTACCAATTTGAAAACCCTGGAAGACTTTCAAGAGACAATCAACCAGTGCGTACGTTGCGGCGCCTGTCAGGCACACTGTCCGGTGTACATGGAAACCGGTCGGGAAGGATCGGTTGCCCGCGGTAAAATCGTTCTTGCCGCCGCACTTCTCGCCGGTACGGCAGAACTCGACGATAAGATGCGCAAAGAGATGAGTCTCTGCCTGCTGTGCGGTTCCTGTGTCATGAAGTGTCCCAATCAGGTACCCACTGATGCCATCGTCGGTGCTGTACGACGACAGATCACCACTGATCATGGTCTATCACCGCTGGGTAAGGGTGTGGCGGCAGTGACCGGTTCAAAGACCCTGCTCAAAACGCTCAGCAAGGGAGCCAGTCTGCTCTCTCCTCTTCTGTTTGCCACGATTCCGGAAACCAGTGGTCTGCGTCTGCGTTTTGCTCCTGAGTCACTGAAGATGCGAAGCCTGCCGCCCATTCCACGACGTTCACTTTTTGACCGGATCCCGGAGTTTCTGGAAGGCGAACCCGGAAAAGACACGGTGGGTATTTTTGCCGGATGTGCCCTCACCTACCTGTACCCTGAGGTAGGAGAACTGCTTGTCAGATTGCCTCATCACCTGGGTTATTCTGTCTTCACACCCAAAGCACAGGGGTGCTGCGGGATGCCGGCCTGTTCTTCGGGCAACAGTCATCTCCTGACAACCCTGCACCAGACCAATACTGCCGCTTTTACCGATCATACAACCAAACTCATTCTCACTGCCTGTGCCTCCTGTCATGGAATGCTGCATGCACATCCGGCCGGCGACTTTTCGCCATCAGCCGCCGAGCTGGTCGACATCCATGTATTCCTCCACCAGCAGGGGCTCACAGACCGGCTTGCCGCCCTGCCGCGATGGCCACAGCGTCCCCGGGTCACCTATCACGACCCGTGTCATCTTCGCAGTGCCGGTGTAACCCGCGAACCACGCGAACTGCTGCAGGCGTTGCCCCAGGTGGAGTTCGTTGACATGGAAGACGCCGGACTCTGTTGCGGTCTTGGCGGTACATTTGCCGTGACCCATCCGGATGTAAGTCGAGCAATCGGCGACCGTAAGCTAAACGGCATCAAAACAAGTGGTGCATCCCTTATTGCCAGCAGCTGTCCCGGATGCATCCTGCAACTGCAGGATATTGTCAACCGTGCAGGTCTGTCCATTCAGGTCGTACACACCCTGGAGCTCATCCACCAGGCCTTAACCGAGCAACCAAAATGAATACGCTGTGTTCCATCGCCATCTGTTCTGATCAGAGAAGGCCGGCAACTGATTCAGCACCGATGCCCCCAGGAACCTCCGTGCTGATCCGGGACACCCGTTTTCCCAAAACACCACATCGTGTCATCTTTTCCTGTCGGATCCTTTTGACGGTTGCCAGATGCACAGGGGCATGATAAGAAGGAATGCCCTCCTGCACAGGAGAACCTGTCACTAACCTTGCGACTATGTTAAGCTCTCTTTGCACACCATTTTTTCATGAACTCCCTTAAAAAAAATTCCTTTACCAGCCTGTTCGCCTCCGTACAGCTTGCCCTGTTTCTGCTCTTTTTACTGGCATCAACCTCGATCATCGGTACTCTGATTCCGCAGAACAGTCCCCGCGCCTTCTATATTGAGAGGTATGGACAAAAAACCGCCCAGTTTTTCCAACTTCTTGATATTACCGATATGTACAATTCCTGGTGGTTTCTTTTCCTTTTATCCCTCTTTGCTGTTAACCTGATCGTCTGCAGCATGGAACGCATCCCCCAGGTTTTCCGCATTCTCCGCCGGGACAGTCTGACTGTTTCGCCGGATCGACTCCAGCATCTCCCGATAAAAAAAGAGATACAGCTACCCATCTCACCGGAAGCCGCAAACAGTCGTGTCCTGACCATCTTAAAAAACAAGGGCTGGCAGCCTCGCAGCAAAAACATCGGCGCATCCTATCTCACCGTTGCCGATCGAGGCGGCTGGACGCGTTTTGGTGTGTATATCGTCCACGGTTCAATTCTGCTTATTCTTGTCGGTGCCCTGTTCGGCTCATCGGTTGTCGCACGCAAACTGCTGCGAGACCCGCAGTTTGCCTTCAAAGGCTCCATCATGCTTCCTGAGGGTGAAAGTACCGATCATGTCACGACCTTCAAAACCGGGAAACAGGTGGGTTTAGGTTTTCAGCTGCGATGCGACACCTTCACCATCGAACACTATCCCAACGGGATGCCGAAAACCTACCGTACTCGTGCTTCAATTGCAGAAAATGGGCAGGTCGTGCAGACAGCCGACATAGAGGTGAACAAACCTTTAACCTATAAAGGCGTTACATTTTATCAGTCAAACTACCAACCCTATCAGAATTATCGGGTGATCCTGCAGAAAAAAGAGAGTAACATGGCAACAGCCGCTGTCATTGTCCCTGCCACTCAACTGGAATGGTCCGAAGCCGGTGTCAGCTACGGTATTATTAACAGGGAAAGCCAGGGTGAGATCACCCGGCGGCTGAAAATCTGGTTTACTGACAATCAGGGTGACCCTGCTGTTTTCTGGGTTGACACCGATCAGGAAACCGTCATCCAACGGCCTTCCGGAACCTACCTGCTGACGATCAGTCAACGCTACGCCTCCGGCCTCCAGGCAACCAAAGACCCGGGAGTCTGGCTGGTCTACAGCGGTTGTCTGTTGATGCTTGTCGGCCTCTACGTTGCTTTTTTTCTATCCCATAGGAAAATTTATGTCTTCATTCAAGAAGATGGACAGGCAAGCCGTATTCTTTTCGCTGGTGAGGCCAATAAAAACAAGGTGGGTTTTGAAGCAAAACTCTTTGAACTGATTGAAGAGTCAAAGAAATAAATGCAAGACGTATCTCTCCTGGAAATTATGCTCGTTTAAATCATTATGGACAGTTCTCTTCTTTTCGGCATCACCATGATCGCCTATCTTCTGGCCGCTGTTTTTTATCTGGGTTTACTCATCTTTCGCACAGAACGACTCGGGCAAATCGGCATGCTGGTCACCTTGGCCGGTGTGACCACTCAAACCGCAGCACTCGCTCTGCGCTGGCATGAATCGTATCAGATGGGTATCGGTCACGCCCCTCTGACCAATATGTATGAATCACTGGTCTTTTTTGCCTGGTGTATCGCCGGTTTATACTTAGTCCTGGAATACCGGTTCAAAACGCGTGTTGTCGGTGCCTTTGTCATTCCCTTTGCAGCCCTGGCCATGGCCTATGCCTCTTTATCCAATCGTATCGATGACCAGATCACCCCCCTGATCCCTGCTCTGCAATCAAACTGGCTGATTGCCCACGTGGTCACCTGTTTTGTGGGCTATGCGGCGTTCACCGTGGCCGGCGGACTTGGTGTCCTGTACTTGTTCAGGGCAGCTGCAGAGGCAAAACAGCAATCGAAAAATGCAGCAAGCTCCCTGCCGAATTTACAGGTGCTCGATACCCTCACGTACAAAAATATCGTCTTCGGTTTTCTGTGGTTGTCGGCCGGCATTATTACCGGAGCCATCTGGGCAAATGAGGCCTGGGGTACCTATTGGAGCTGGGATCCGAAAGAAACCTGGTCGATCATCACCTGGTTTCTCTATGCTCTGACACTGCATGCACGCTTTACTCGGGGCTGGCGGGGGCAACGAATAGCGTGGCTCGCAATCCTGGGGCTCTTTGCAGTCGGCTTCACCTATTTTGGTGTCAACTTTCTTCTCTCAGGACTGCACAGTTACGGTTCTGTATGATCGGCACGACCTTTCTGGTTACAGCTGATACCTGACAGGGAAAAAGATGAAAGTCTGCACTTGCTGAACAGAGGCTCATGCGGCAGAGGTGCGGGCCTTAAAAATCTTTTCCCAATGATGAGTGCCTGCATAAAAAAATGTACTTTGCATAAAATGTGCTGATTCACCTCCACCGGCCATTCGTTTTTGTCACGCGCCGCCTCCCCTTTCTCCCTGGGAACGAAAGAGTCCGGGGCGGCATTGATGGTCACAACAAACAGGTGAAAAACACCGGAGAAACATCAAAGGCCGTCCAATGGACGGCCTTTGATGTTTCTCTTCTGTTTTTTACTAACGATACAAAAAAGGACTAAGATATTACTCCACATGCATCCTAGAAATATCCCCCACCCGGAGCACCAGTGCTCTTAAAGCACTGAGCAGATTCAAACGGTTCTGACGGACATCAATATCCTCAACCATCACCATCACGCTATCAAAAAACTGATCAACAGGCTCCTTTATGATCAGCATTTCCAGCAAGGCCTGATAGTACAGCTGTTGCTCAAGAAGAGGTGATGCTTTTTCATGCGCAGTTACAAGGGCCGCATACAGTGCCCGTTCAGCAGGCTCTGTCAACAGCGCCTCATCAACGGCTGTTTGCCTGTTGTCCTTGATAATATTGTTAATACGCTTAAAAGAACCGGCCAGGACCCGAAAACTGCCTTGTCTGTAAATTTCATTTAACGCATCGATGCGCTTTAAACAGTCGGTCAGTTCATCAAATCCGGCAACAGTTGCCGCCTCAACCACCTCCTGCGCACAATCCGAAGCGATGAGGTCATTTTCAAAACGATGCTGAATAAAAGAAATCACCTCATCAACAATCTGCACATCCTGACTGACAAGATCACCATAACCGAGTAAAGCGGCGGTGACAAACTCGTGTAAAGAGATGGTGAGATTGCGTTCACGCACAATGCCGATAAGGCCGATCGCCTGCCTTCTCAGACCAAAGACATCTTTATTGCCGGTCGGCTTCTCACCAATGGCAAAATACCCTGCAAGTGTGTCCAGACGATCGGCAATACCGACAATGGCTCCAAGCAGAGAATGGGGAACCTTGCCTCCGGCACGAAGCGGTAGATAATGCTCTTCAACTGCCAGGGCAACTGTTGGTTTTTCTCCATCATGCAACGCATAAACTCGTCCCATAATCCCCTGCAAGGTAGGAAACTCTCCAACCATGGCAGTCAGCAGGTCCGCCTTGGCCAAGGTAGCGGCGCGCACCGCATCGTCATAGAGCTCCGGTGCGATTTGAGCGGCCAGCAAACCCGCCATGCGGCTGATACGTTCACTTTTATCCTGCATTGTCCCGAGTTTATTCTGGAAAACAATACCGTGTAACTCTGCACACCGATCAATCAGCGGTCGTTTGCGATCTTCATTAAAAAAGAACAGGCCATCTTCAAGACGTGCTCGCAGTACCCGTTCATGACCACTGGTGGCTAGTTCCTGGTCTGTCACTCTGGTGTTATTCACTGCCACAAAAAGGGGAAGCAATTTGCCGTCCTGATCGACCACCGGAAAGTACTTCTGATGCTCACGCATGGAAGTGATCAGGGCTTCTTCGGGCAGCTGTAAAAACTTCTGATCAAAACGGCCGCAAACAGCACAGGGCAGCTCCACCAGATTTGTCACTGTGTCCAGCAATCCCTCATGCAAAACCGGTTGTGCACTGGTTCCGGCTGTAGCGACAACAACCTTTTTAACCGCTTCCACAACCATGGCCTTACGTTCAGCCGGCTCGGCAATCACAAAGCATTCAGCCAGCGTACGAAGGTAGTTCTCAATACCAGTGACAGGAACTGCCTGCGGAGCCATGAACCGATGGCCACGGGTCGTATTGCCGCTGGTCACACCGCCGATGGTCATCGGCAACACCACTCCATCATGCAGAGCCAGCAGCCACTGGATAGGCCGGGCAAAGGTGAGATTGTAATCGGCCCAACGCATGGACTTGGGAAAGACCAACCCGTGAACGAGCGATTCCAGCAGTGCCGGTAACAAGACAGCGGTCTCCTGTCCCTGCACATCCTCCACCACCTGCAAATACTCACCCTTGGGTGTGATAACGATCTGTAACTGATCCGGTTCAACACCATGTGAACGGGCAAAACCTTCCGCAGCCCGGGTCCATCTCCCCTCTGCGTCGACGGCTGCCTTCTTCGACGGACCAAGATGTTCGACAGAACGATCAGGTTGACGAGACTGCAGGCCGGTCACCGTAAGCGTCAATCTTCTGGGGGTACCGAAGGTCTGAATGGTGCCAAAGGCAAGGCCCAGGTCAGACAGTTTATCGGCCGCGGCAGTGGCCAGCGTATCAAGGGCTGGTTGAATGTACCCCGCTGGAATTTCTTCTGTTCCGATTTCAAAAAGAAGTTCGCTCATGGCAGTCAACTTTTAGAGGTTAATTGGGAGAGTATGCGGGCAGAAAAACCCTGCCGGTGAAAACTCACCACGGCAGCACGTCTCTTCGACGGCATCAAACCGTGACAGCGTCTGTTCCGGCCACTCATAGGAGGCAAATGTTGAATAACCGGTGGTTCGATTTTTCACAACAACTTTGTACCATTGAAACGAGTCCGTCCTCTGTAAAACCGCGCTTACACACCGGCACATGGATTCGACTGTTCTGGTCTGTGCCATCTGAGAGTCCACCCCCTGACCCACCAGGGCAATAAGATCCTCGATCCAAAGAAAATGCTTCATTCGGACCGCAACCGTCACATCACCCCAGACACCCGCTATATCTGCTGTGTTCTCATGACATCCCTGCGAGGAAAGACGAACCGGTACTTCAACCTCCACGACAAGATCAAAATCCGAAGCCAGCGAACCATGCAACCGGCAATCATAACGTTCCATGCCAGGTGCCGACTGCATTGTTCCAGCTGTACAGAAGTAAGGAAAAGCCATTTCCAGATGCGCAGCCTCGGCATCAAGCCTGTTTTTCATCTCTTCAAGAATAGAACGGAACATCTTCAGATTGAATCGACCATGAAATCGATTGAGAATCTCAATAAAACGACTCATGTGCGTCCCCTTGAAATGATGAGGCAGGTTCACATACATGTTCATCCGCGCAAGCGTAGACTGTGTGGTGCAGGCCTTATCAAGGACTATTATCGGATAGGTGACCGACTTCACGCCCACCTTGCGGATATCAATCCGACGTGAATCGTGAAGGCTCTGGATATCTTTCATGCAGAGTGGCGGGGTGGGAAAAATGAGCAGAAAACGGCACTTCCGGTGGCCATCGGACCGATCATCTTCAGGAGAGATATTTACGAACGGTTGCCTTCAACTCATCCATATTGGCGGATTTGACAACATAGGCCTCTGAAGCCCAACTACCGAAATCCTGTTTGTACTCCTGATAGGCGGAGTTCAGAATAACGGGCATATCAGCTTTTATCTCTTTCATCTGTCGCAGAACTTCAATCCCGTTCATCCCGGGCATATTGATATCCAGCACCACCAGATCAGGCAGATTGGCTCGGAATTTTTCCAGTGCCTCAGTGCCGTTCAAGGCAGAGTCTACAATATATCCCTCCTCTTCAAACTCCTCACGGTAGAGAAGCTGTATACTCTCTTCATCATCGACCAACAGAATTCGTTTCTTTTCCATGGTAATCACTCACAGTGTAACTTCCCGAAGAAATCGGCAGGTGTCCTCCGGTGGCATGGGATTAATATAAAATCCGGTACCCCATTCAAAACCGGCAATGGACGTCAATTTGGGAACAATTTCAAAATGCCAGTGATAATAGTCGAGCGAACCGGAACGTAACGGTTGGGTATGGAGCACAAAGTTATAGGGTGCATGGGGAATACATGCATCCAGCCGACGCAGGGTTTCAGAAAAAATTTCCGCCAGGGCGATCAGGGAACGGTCGTCCTGTGCCACAAATGAGGAGTGGTGACGTTTGGGCAGAATCCACATTTCAAAGGGTGAACGTGGCGCAAAAGGAGTCAGCGTTACAAAGTGGTCATTTTCACAGACCAGGCGAATGTTCTGTTGCATCTCCTGACGAATGATATCACAGAAAATACACCTGTCCTTGTACTTGTAATAGGAAAGACTGCCCTCAAGTTCAGCAGTCACCATCCGCGGTAAAATAGGCAGGGCCACTAACTGGGAGTGCGAATGCTCAAGTGATGCTCCGGCCGCCTTCCCATAGTTTTTAAACGCCACAACATAGTTAAAACGACTGTCTTTCGCCAGATCAAGAATTCGATCGCGAAAAGCCAGAAACGTCAGCAGCATATCCTGCGGCGGCAAGTAGGTAAAACGATCGTCATGATTCGGTGTTTCGATGATGACTTCATGGGCGCCGATACCGTTCATGCGGTCGTAAAGACCCTCTCCCTGTTTGTCGAGATTACCTTCGATAATCAGGGCCGGATACTTGTTGGGAACCACCCGCAGTTTCCACCCTGAAGAGTTAGGGTCCCCCCACTGCCTTCCATACACCAGCACCTCATCAGGAGTGGTTTTTTCGTTCCCGGGACAGAGGGGACAAAAGCCCCCCTTGACCTTGGACTCTTCTACCAGGAAGTCGGTGGGACGTTTTCCTCGCTCTTCTGCAATAATGATCCATCGACCGAGGATCGGGTCTTTTCGTAATTCAGGCATAAAATCGGCCTATCTTCCCTGTTCTTTTTCTTGCTGTTCCTGCCGGGACTTGCAATCAATGCAAAACTTGGCCACCGGTCTTGCCTCCAACCTTTTCAAGGCAATTTCACAACCGCAACTGGCGCAAATCCCGTACGTCCCATCATCGATCCTGGCAAGTGCCTCTTCAATCTTATCCATGAGTCTGAGCTCCCGCCCTCGTATACGCAATTCAAAATTGCGGTCGGACTCAATACTGGCACGATCAGTAGGATCAGGTATATTTCCCAGCTGGCTTGTCATCTCATTCAAGGTCTGTTCCACATCAGAGCTGATCTCGACCTTCATCCCTTCAAGCAGCTCTTTAAAACGCAACAGATTTTGTTCATCCATATTCACTCTCCAACGAGGTGGTTCTCGTGTTCCGGCTCATAGTGGTACAGAGGTGAAAGACCTGACGAAATCCCCACTCTTGCCGCCGCTCTTGTGCAGTAAACGGATGTCAGTGATGACCATGGTTTTATCAACCGCTTTGCACATGTCATAGATGGTGAGCGCCGCGACTGACACCGCTGTCAGTGCTTCCATTTCCACGCCTGTCGTGCCGTTGACGGATACCGTTGCCTCGATTGCAACAGCCGTATCCGCATCACTGAACGAGAAGGCAATATCCACTCCGGTGATGTTCAGCGGGTGGCAAAGAGGCACCAACTGGTCAACTTTTTTAGCCGCCATTATCCCGGCAATACGAGCCACTCCCAGAACATCTCCTTTCTTGGCCGTTCCCTGCCGAACCATGTCATAGACCTGTCGTGACATGGTGACAGCCCCTGCAGCAGTCGCGCGTCGAACAGTTGCCGCCTTGTCACCCACATTAACCATCCGAGCGTTACCATGACCGTCAAAATGGGTCAACTGTTCAGGCATTTGCCACCTTTTCCTGATCAACGTTCTTTTTTTTCTGCTTGCCGACATGGCCATGGAAAAGCCGTGAAAAAAAGCCATCCCCTTCGTGTTCTTTACTCAGTTTCTCAAACTCGCGAAGCAGTTCTTTTTGTTCTTTGGTCAGTTTGGTCGGGGTTTTCACCTGTGCCTCAACCACCATGTCACCTTTAGCACCGCCACGCAAACTGGCGACTCCATCGCCGCGCAGGGTAAACCGTGTGCCGGATTGGGTTCCAGCGGGAATCTTCAACATTGTACTGCCATGAATGGTGGGTACTTCCGCCTCACACCCCAGCGCAGCCTGCACCATGGAAACTGGAAAACGAAGATAGATGGTCTGGCCGTCCCGTTGAAAATGTTCGTGACCATCAACATGAATCACCACATAGAGATCACCTGACTGTCCACCACGACGCCCTCCCTCGCCTTCTCCGGCAAGGCGCATACGGGAACCGGTGTCAACCCCGGCCGGAATTCGGATACTGACCTTTTTACTGCGGTTGATCAAACCCTCCCCCTGGCAGTCAGTACAGGGATCCGTGATGATCTGTCCTTGCCCGTGACACTGAGGACAAGTGGTTGTCACCTGGAAAAACCCCTGAGAACGCATCACCTGACCATGCCCCTGACAGGTGGGACAGGTCTGAGGTTTGTGTCCGGGCCGTGATCCACTGCCTTCGCAGGTCCAGCAGGTTTCTTTTTTGGTGAGTTCAACCTGTCGATGTATCCCGTGCACAGCTTCCATGAAAGAAATGCGAATATCGTAACGAAGGTCTTCGCCGTGCACAGGTGCAGAAGGATCGCGACGTCTTCCCCGCCCGCCTCCGAAACCGAACAGGTCACCGAACAGGTCGTTGATATGGGAAAAGATATCTTCACTACTGCCGGGTCCGCTATACCCGCTGTTCAGCAGCCCTTCTTTACCATAGGTATCGTAAATACGCCGTTTTTGCAGATCGCTGAGCACCTCGTAGGCCTCGGCAGCTTCTTTGAACTTCTCTTCGCTATTGCTGTCACCCTGGTTACGATCAGGATGATGTTTCATCGCCAACTTGCGATATGCCTTTTTTATCGCTTCTGCAGACGCGTCCTTACTGACGCCTAAAATTTCATAGTAGCTTTTACTCATGATCAGTTACAATCTCTTAAGGCTATTCTTCATCCTCTTCATCCACGGCTTCCGGCTCAATCACCTGTTCGGCCTTGGGCTTTCTGGAGAGTTCATGAATATTATCAAATGTCACCTTGCCGGCGGCAATCTCCCGAAGCGTCATGACAACCTCTTTGTTTTTACCGGTAACCAGAAAAGGTTCCCCCTTGCGATGCTGGCGAATGCGCTCCACCGCCAGATGAATAAGAGCAAACCTGTTGTCATCACCGACTTTTTCCAAACAATCTTCTACAGTAATGCGAGCCATGCTGTTTATCTCCATGAAAAATCCCGGAGCAATTTGTCTCCGGGAGCAGAACGCCGGGCACCGTTTTGTCGCCTTGATGCAGGTAACCATCAAGAGTCACAACAAAAACCCGACCGGTAATTTACATAATCATGATCCTGAATTTGACAAGTCCCTGGAGTGAGTATCACTGACCGGGAACAGCAAAAGGATTGCGCAACAGCAGTGTTTCTTCTCGATCGGGTCCGACGGAAACAATCATCGGAGCCACGCCTGTCAGGTCCTCAACCCGCTTCAGATAAGACTTTGCCTGTTCCGGCAGATCTTCATAGGATCGAATATCGGACAGTTCAACCTCCCAGCCTGCCATCTCCTCGTACACAGGTTTGGCTGACTGTGCCTTGCGAATATTTTCAGGCATAAAGGTATATGATTCACCATCTACCCGATATTGAGTAGCTATCTTTATTTTTTGCAGGCCGGAAAGTACATCAAGTTTGGTGACTGCAAATCCGGTCAAACCGTTTAAGCGGACAGCGTCACTTGCAACGACAGCATCAAACCAGCCACAACGTCGACGTCGACCTGTCGTTGCCCCATACTCATGCCCTTTTTGCTGCAAAGCATCACCTATCACGTCTCCTTCCGGCAGTTCGGTGGGAAAAGGTCCTTCTCCCACCCGGGTGGTATATGCCTTGAGTATCCCGATGACCTCGTTGATGTGGCCGGGCCCGAAACCGGAACCGATACAGGCATTACCGGCAGTCGTGTTTGAGGAGGTGACAAAAGGATAGGTGCCATGGTCAACATCAAGCTGTGTTCCCTGCGCTCCTTCAAACAGGATATGCTTGCCTTTTTTACGGGCCTGATCCAGCTCCACGGAAACATTCCCGATAAACGGTGCAAGCTGTGCTGAATAGACCTCAAACTGAGAGAGTATTTTGTCAAAATCAACGGGTTGCGCATCAAATTGCCGGGTAAGGATAAAATTTTTCTCCTCCACAGCTGCCTGCAGCTTATCAGTAAACAGGGCCATATCAAGCAGATCACCAACTTTCATCCCTACACGCCCGATCTTGTCCATATAGCAGGGCCCGATGCCTCGACCCGTGGTACCTATTTTCTTCCCGGTTGCCAGAGTTTTTTCGCGGGCCACGTCCAGGCGCTGGTGATAGGGCATAATCAGATGCGCATTAGCACTGATCAACAGTTGTTTCGGCGTAACAACAATCCCCTTTTCGGCAAGTTCAGCCATCTCGGTGAGCAAAACACCCGGATCGATGATAACGCCGTTACCAATGGCACAGGTTTTCTTCTCGTACAAAATACCTGAAGGTATGATGTGAAAGACATACTTCTTGCCATCGACAACCAACGTATGGCCGGCATTGTTACCGCCCTGAAAACGGACAACATAATCAGCGTACTGGGTGAGAAGATCAACAATTTTCCCCTTGCCCTCATCACCCCACTGGGCTCCGACCACGACTACACTGGCCATGTTCTCTCCTTTTCAAAAATAGCGTCTCCGGGCACCACGGTACAGCCCGACAATCCTCAGTCTTTTTTACCGGCACACAACCTTTTTAGTGTAGCAGAAACAAACAAGAAAGTCAAACGAGATGCTCGGGAACCGCTGTGACAACCCTACGCGGCTACTAAAAAAAGAGCTCCCCAAAACTGCCGGAAAAGCAGCTTTGAGGAGCCGGTATGAACAACGGGTTATCTGAAATTAATTATAGGAGGTTTTCAGTACCATATCTTTACGGGAGTCCGGATCAAACAATCCTTTCTCTTCCGCCTTCTTAAACCACTCCTGTTTCAGGGTATTCAAAAAGGTATTTTTTTCCTCCGCCATCTTCTTTAAATCCAAGCCGATGAGCTCCTGTGCCTTTTCCTTTGTGGAGAAATCCGGAGCCTCATAGTCTGCAGCACCATACTTGGCCAGAACAACCCGTAGTTTCAAACGAGCATTCTGTCCCTTGTTGATTGCTCCAGCCAGCACCCGCAGTGTTTCTTCCGGAGCGTGGAAAAAGCCGCCATGACTGGCAACAGCAAAATCCCATCGCCACTGACCATGACGGATATCCTGCTGTGCAGCCTTCATTTCCTCTTCGGTTGCTCCAAGGCTCAAAGCCTTAGCCGCTTCAAGGTGCGCCTTGGCCAGCACATCGGTTGCCGCCCTGGCGAGTTCGTTTTTACGATCCAGCTTCAACTCCACCAGTTCCCGAAACTCCTGTTCCGTCCCCTTGTGGCAGTTCAGACAGGTGTTGGCAATGGTCTCAAGGGGGCTTCTGACGTTATGGCTGGTGTACTTAACACCACCTTCCGCTGGTGTACTTAACACCACCTTCCCGAACATAGGGCATATGGCAGTCAGCACAACTCAACCCGTTCCGGTAATGGATACCTGTCGTGAATGTTTCATAATCCGGATGCTGCGCTTTCAGCATGGGTGTTTTACTCAACTGATGGGTCCAGTCGCTGAAACCATAGCTGTCATAGTACTCCTCAATTTTTTCAGCACTGATCCCCTTGTTCCAGGGAAAGGTCACAACCAGTGCTGTTTTCTGCTCACCCTTGTCTTCCCATTCGGTTTTCTTGAAGTAGTATTCGGAATGACACTGGGCACAGACTAATGAACGCATATCCTGATGGGTGACATCGGCAACCTTCAGCCGACCTTCTGCATCAAGTGCCCGCTTCAGGTAATCACGGGTCAGGGTCAACTTCATGGTTTTGTTGTCATGGCAATCACCACAACCGACGGTGTTGACAACCTCATCTCCATACTTTGCCCATTTGCCTGTAAAGTACTCCAGCTCACCGTCCCTCTTCATCAGACGGGGTACATCCGGCGACTTACAGGTCCAGCAGGCAGTTGGCTGAGGTCCGGTTTTATCGTCAACCGGTGCCCCGGTCCGCAGGGTGTTGATGTTATCTTCAATAGCATAGTAATGCCCCCGCGGCTTATTATAGTCCTTGGAAAAGGCATACCCGGCCCACATCACCACCAGGGCGGAATCTTCTTCAAGCACGTCGGCGATCTCATCACTTTTTCTGGTCTGCATGTAGCTGTCGTACTCACGGGGATAATGTTTTCCCCACTCGGAAGCTCGTGTCTCACCATCCTTAATAACCGGCACAGCGTCTATCACCTGCTGATCAGCCTTGTTTTCCCGGATGGACAATGTCAGCAGCACCATCGGCACAATGGCCAACACACTCAGGGTGAAGACAATTGATGACTTTTTCATGCATTTTCTCCTGATTTAAATCCTTAAAATACCTGGGCAGTGAAATTGTTCTGTGATCCTGTAATGTTGCGCATTCTACCATGGGGTGTCTCCCGATGACACTCCCAACACCTTCGCCCCATCTGCACACTGCTGTCCGCGACCTTATCATAGAGCGCACTGTTGGCCATCATCTCAGAGACGACTTCACTGTGGCAGGAGATACAGTTTTCTTGAATTCTCCTGGCCGCATCATCGCTGACACGCAGGTTATAACCGTACGTTTTGAAGGTCATGGCCACGGAGTGATTGTACCCGTCTCTGGCCTTGGCGATCATCTTGTTGATAAAACTATCACGGGGCAGGTGGCAATCCACGCAGATGGCTTTGTCTCGGTGGGAACTGTGTTGCCAGGTATCGTAGTGGATGTTCATGGGATGGCAGTTGATGCAAACCTGAGGATCACTCGATAGATAGGAGAGTGCTTGTGACTCATGGACAAGGTTGGCAAACACGCCAACAGCCACAATCACAGCAAAAATAGCGAGATATTTCATAGGCCACCCTGTTTTTACCGGCAACGTTCACCTTGTTGCCGTGTTTCCGGTTCTGTGCAGGTGCTCCTGCACTCCTCCTCGCACTGTCTGTCTGTTTGCTCACCTCCTTCTGCTATTTAGCGCCGAACGATCCGGCTCCCTTGAAATAAAACTTTTAGCTCTTATTTTCTGATTCTTTACACTATTTTCCATAAAGAGCAAAGGGACTAAAAGCAGTGGCAGACAGAAACTTTAACCAGACCCGGACTGATTTTGGCCCTCTTCTGTCATGGTCAATGCCGGCTGCAGACAGCTATTCTGCTGCATGCCTTAAAAAAATACAGGACCAACGTGATGCAAGTACAACACTACTACAGTCTCTCAGCACCGCAAACTTTACAATCTCTATCCCGTCTTCCTGAAAAACAATGAAACAACATCCAGTGCCGGACAACCAGCCGACAGCCACACATTTTTCTTCCCGACGATTACAACGTGAAGCCACAACAGTAAAGGCCATGCTTTCGTTATTCTGTACAGCGCATCATGGCGGCTCATCACAGTTATGTCCGCAATGTCAGGCCCTTCTGAACTATGCATACAGACGGTTGCAACACTGCCCTTTCCAGAAATGCAAGCCCACCTGCGGCAAGTGCCGGATCCACTGCTATGCACCGGCTCAGGGCAGACAGATCAGAGAAGTTATGCGCTTTTCCGGGCCACGCATGCTCCTGTTGCATCCACTTTTAACACTGCGTCATTTCCTCGACGGACTCTATAAACCGCAGTCAAGAGAATAGCGCAGCGTCTTGACACCTTACGGCAAATCTCGTAGAGTTGCTACTTCCCTGAAACATGCTACTCCCTTAACTCACCCCCGGTAATCGTCCATGTTTGGTATCGGCCTCCCGGAAATGATTGTGATCTTTGCTGTTGCCCTGATTGTGGTTGGTCCGGACAAGTTACCCGGGCTGGCCAAATCAATGGCCAAGGGCCTGATGGATTTAAAAAAGACACTGCATCAGGTTCGGGAAGAACTGACCAAAGAAAGTGAGTCACTGAACTCGGTACAGGATGAACTGCGCAAGACCGCCGACGAACTGCGAGGAAAGATGATCGGTGTTGATCCTTCAGTATGGCAGCCAGACACCTCTTCTGATCCGAACGATGAGCCTCTGGATATTGATCCGGAACCTGAAGCGCGCGCCATCGAAGCCGAGTTTCATACTGACAGTCAGATCCTTAACGACACAGCTGCAACAGACCAAACCACTCCGGAAGTCAGTGAAGCCGACCCCACCTCCTCAGACTCACCTGACGAACAACCGGCTCCTGAGCCGGACAATCGGCAATGATCGGCATTCTGGATCAATTCCGGCCTCACCATCAAGAGCTGCGCAAACGGCTTATCCGCTCCTGTCTTATCCTTACACTGGCCAGTATTATCGCCTATCTGTTTAAAGATACCATTGCCTCCTGGTGTATGCGGCCGCTGTATGAGGCATATCCGCAGCTCGGCAAGCTGGTGTACACAAAGCTGACCGATGCCTTTCTCAGCTATCTGAAACTCTCTTTACTGACAGGTCTGGCTGTCAGTTTTCCTTTTTTACTGTATGAACTCTGGCTCTTCATCTCACCCGGACTTCTGGACAATGAAAAACGCATGGTGCGAACAATCACTCTCTGGGCAACCCTGCTGTTTGCCGGGGGCACTCTCTTTGCCTTTTTTGTCGCCCTGCCGCGCATGCTGCACTACTTTATGAGTTACACTTCCACCAACCTTGTTCCCATGCTGAAGATCGGCATGTACCTGACCTTCACCATCAGGATGATGCTGGCCTTCGGCATTGCCTTCCAGATCCCCTTTCTCATGGTCATGGCGATTCGAGCCGGCCTTCTGCAGCCCGATCATTTCCGCACTAAACGGCTCCCCTTTTACTTAGCCATTGTCATTCTTTCTTTTCTGCTGACCACCGGCGAAGTAACCGCCACCGCGCTGCTCTCCTTTCCACTGTTCGGGCTCTACGAGATGGGCATCCTTGCCGGTCGTGTCTTCGGCGGGAAGAAGCAGCAGCACAACTCATCCTCAACCGCCTGAAGAACTGCCCGCTCTTTGCAAGGATTGCCTCTGTTTTATGGCTGTGCCCGCTTCCCAAACCCGACAGGCCGATCTGGCTCGACACCGGCAACTCCTTGGCTGGCTGGCTGTTTTCGGCTCTGCCGTCTTCTTTTATCTGGCCACAGCCATTATCAGCTGGGGTCGCTCTTATGTAACCATAAGCGCCACCTACTACACCTTTGCCCGCTTTGTTCTCGGCTTTGTGCTGGTAGGAACAGTGTTTGTCCTCAAGGGGCATCGGCCAAGCTGCAACCATGTCCATTATATTTTCGGCCGTACTGTGACCAATGCTCTGGCAGTCCTCTGTTTTTACAAAGCAGTTGATGTCTCCTCGCTTGCCAGTGCCAATATCCTCAACATGACCTATCCTGTTTTTGTCGCGATCTTTTCATGGATCACACTCCGGGATCAACGCGATACCGTGGCGCTGGGTATCGTCGGCCTTGCCTCTCTGGGCATCTGGCTCATTCTCGATCCAGCAGGCACAACACTGGACTGGAACAACTACTGGGGACTTCTTTCCGGTCTGTTTGCCGGGGTCTCGATCATCTATCTCAATCTCAGCCGACAATTCCACGATGCGCAGACCATTCTCTTCTACATGTTCGGTTTGGGAGCTCTCTGTATTCTTCCCTTTCTCCACGGGACGATCTTTCTGCCCAGACCGCTGGATCTCTTCTTTCTGCTGACCTGTTCGATTGCGGGAATTCTTGGACAGTACCTGTTAACCTACGGTTTTCTCTACGTCACCGCAGTCGAAGGCGCGGTCATCTCCTCAAGCCGTATTCTCATTGCCGCCTTTCTCGGTCCGTTTCTGGTTGCCGATCCACCACTTACCGCAACCGGATGGCTGGGCGCCGCCCTGCTCTTTGCTGCAAATGTTGCGCTGGCTGTCCGAAAAAAACCGTCCCGGTAACACCAATCCCTCTCAGGCCGATGGCTCGCACCTTTATCCTTGCCGAAGCAAAGGGTCCATAATCCAGGGCAAGCGGATGCTGATGCGATCTTCGGGGTGAGCGGACGCACCTCCTCTGTGGACGGGGACTGGTCCATAACTGCCTAATATATCAGCTCAAAACCATTGACGCTGATACGGACTGTGCCTTGCGAGGTGTCTGATGGGAATAGAGCAGAAAACGTACAGATCGGCCTGACCGGCTTTACTCGGCAAGCTGCCTTGACGATCCGACTGGGGCATTCAGGAAGAGACAGGCAATATCTCCTGTTTGAGCAAACAACAGGAGATACAATGCACCGGGGTACCGTCACTATGGTAACTGATATTTCCCGGTTGCAGCAGCCTGTTCATGACACAACCCTCTGGAATAGTCAGCTGGAAGAAACGCTCCTCAGTCAGACCATCGCAGGGGACCAGACGATTGTTTTCGATGACGGCACTGTGGATTGGATAATCTTCACACAGGGGGCAACGATACACGCGACCGTTGGGGAAAATAAAATAATTTTCAGACACAATCCCTGCACATTGAAACTGTTCACCAGGGTCAAGAAATACCTTGGGAAAGACCACATGAATTCCCCGCTGTGCTGCTTCTGCGGCTACCTGAGGAATAATCTCCAGCCACTGCTGCGGTTCGACCTGCCAGTGTGTCGCTGCCTCGGACTGCGGTGTTGCTGAACTGCCTCGCAGACCGATCACCTGGATGAAAAAACGGTGGACGCCCAAATCGGACAGTAACGCCGGCATCTGGGGCAGTTGTTCAACATTGAGGCTGGAAACCGTGTAAATAAGGCTGGTGTTGAAACCGGCAGCCACCGCCCTGCGGATATTCGCCGTACACCGGTCAAAAACACCCTCTCCCCGGATCGGGTCGTTGGTTGCCGCATCCGGTCCGTCAAGGCTGAAGCTCAAGTAATCCAGTTCATCAGGGGTCACCCGGTTGAGCAGGTCGTGAAAAAGATAACCGTTCGTATCAACGGTTACCGCATAGCGCAGGTTCTTGGCAGCCCTGATGATCGCCGGCAGCTCCGGGTGCAGGGTGGGTTCACCGCCCAGAAGTATAAGGTTTGTCTCCTGTTCCGACCTGGCAAAAAGTCGTAACCACTGCCGCACCGTTTCCAAGGAAAGCGTCTGGGTACCATGCTGATCAGGGTTGATGTAACAGTGACGGCAGCTCAGATTACAGGCTGTGAGGAGATGAAAAAATACGTTGCGCTCCCCATGTTTAAACCCGACTGTACGCGCCGTTGCAGGCGATGCAACGTTCATGGCTGTTCGGCCTCCACATCCTGGGCCAGGGTGTATCTCGCCAGGAGACTGTCCTGCCAGTACGAACCGGTTCGAAAAAATTCCTGAAAAAGTCGGACACTTTCCCGGCGCAACACCCGATCATACAGATACACCTTCATCTGTGCATACAGGCTGTTCAGCATGTAGAGCGGCAGATTGACGCCTCCTCCCATAACATCCTCATACGCCCACACAAAGGTACGGATTCCCGACAGCAGCATGGTGGTATAGCACATGAGACAGGGCTCCAGGGTTGTGTAGACTGTCACGGTGCTGAGGTCGAGTTCAGGATGCCCGGCAATCAGCTGTCGTAAAGTCAGCATCTCCGCATGATCGATTTCATTGCAACGCTCACCCTGACTGTGATGTCGCCTGCCCTGGGCAACAATACGCCTGTCAATGGTCATGACACAACCGACGGGAAACTCGCCGGCAGCAAGGGCGTGCCGGGCCTCATCCAGGGCAACCCGCATGAACTGTTCGTGTTCGCTCATCATAACAAGGTGTTGACAGCAAAAAAGAGAAGAATGCTCCCAGAGACGTGATACAGAGGTATACCTATACCACCGGAACAGACCGCTGTCAAAACTAGAGAGTCCGACCGAATTTCAGAATATTCTTGCCGATGGTCACGCCGGTGTGCGGTTGCACCCAGTCACAGCCCAGTTCGGTAAAGGGAAGATAGATCAGTTGTGCTGTCATCTCTGTCAGCCGGGTGTAGGGCAGCATCGGAAAGATGCGTCTGGGGCTTGCAGTGGATGCGGCCAACATCAGCTTAACCGCCTGCCGGGCTTCGGAAAACGGTAAGGTTGCAGGAAAAAAGTTCGGTTGCAGTTTTGCTGTCACTGGTCTGAGCCGCCACTGGCCGAGTGTTGCCTGTCGTCCGGCCAGAAGAAACACTTTCGGTCGTAAACGAATCGCCGGCACCCACACACTCATCACCCTGCTCCGCCATTGCGGTCTGGGGAGAAACGGCTGGTTAGTGCGCTCAACAAAGTCGGCAAAGCTGTAAATATTAAGTACCGGAATATGGGTGGATATCTTCCAGAATGGTAAAAAGAGTTTCGTGGCGCTGTCACCGGCCTGCATCTGCCAATCAAGACGCACCAGCTGCTTCGGGGTCACTCCCCAGGCTGAATGACAGTTGGGACAGGTCATAACCTGACAGTCACTACTTCCCTCAAGCCCGGCCCCGCACTGCGGACAGAGTGTCGCCACAAAACGAACCTGCCAGCCATCATCATATCGTCGATTGGCCAGATCACCGCTGATGAAGTCAACCAGATCACACAGTCTATCCCCTGTCACCCCGTCGTGCAGACCACAGTGCTTAATAACAAGCGGCAGGTAAATATAACTGAGATGTTCGCCGATATAGGCACGGTGCAGAAACTGTTGGCCGATCTGGGGAACGAGGTTGCCCACGGCAGCGGCTTTTTCTAAAATGGCACTTGCCTTGAGTGTCTGCGTGAGAAACAGGTTCTCTGCGGCAGGATCGATCCTCTGCAGGCGCATAGCCTGTGGACGCACCCCTAAAGACGGCGGCAACCCCAGTGCCGAGCTGGCCACCCGGGTTGTATCAATCACCCGGTGATCGATTCCGGACTCGGTCACCAGATAGATGGTTCCTTTAAACCGCACATAGGGAGCCAGCAGCAGCCCGGCTGATGAGGCATCTCCCGCCATTGGCAGGACATAACGGGGTGGACTGTTACTCTGCACCATGCTCCGTATCCCGCACGATCCGCAGTACAGTACAGACTCTGCTTCGGTCAGTTCAACCGGGGCCCCGCACTGCGGGCAATCCTGTTTAACCAGCAATTTCATTGCAGCAACCGTTCAGTCGGCATGAAAAAACAGGCCATACCAATCAGGCCAGTTTGCCGCCGCACCCGTTGCAAAAACTTGCCCGGGCCACATTGACTTTCTGACATTGCGAGCAGATGAGCTCCCTATCCTCATCCACAGGATAACCGCACCGGGGGCAAAACTGTGCTCCTGCACTCAGATCATTGCCGCAGTTGCGACAGTAGTGTCTGCGGACCTGCTGATGACCGCAGTAAGGACAAAAACGGGCATCAGCCGGAACTCTGTTATCACAACCTTCACAAACAGTCTCCTGTACCCTTGAGCCACCGGCTGCAACAGCACCTCCGCCGGTCTGCATGCCGCCAAGCATCGCAGGCATCATCATTCCCAATCCCAGCCCTAAACCAGCCCCGGCCTCACCGCCGCCTGTTGCCGCCTTTTCCATGGCCATGGCGGCCTTCATCCGGACAAAGGCGTCCATATCTGTAATAACACTCAATCTGGATCGATCGTCAATGGCCTGCTGCACTTCCGTCGGCGGGGTTATGGAGGTAATATAAAAACCGGCTAAAGACAGCCCGAAACGGGTAAAGTCCTGTACCAGTCGCTTCTGCAAACCGTCTGCAATATCGTCAAATCTACCCGGCAGGTCAAACAGCGAGTGGAGATGTTTTCCCAGGTAATCGTTGAACCGGGAAACAATCACCTCGCGCAGATAGTCTTCTATCTGATCAGTGGTATACCGTCCCATGGTTCCGGCCAGATTGTTGATCAGCAAAAGCGGCTGCACAACGCGAAGGTTAAACACACCGTGGGCGCGCAGTCGGACCAGACCCAGCTCAGCGTCGCGAAAGGCGATGGGGTCGCGGGTCCCCCATTTCAGATCGGTAAATACCTTGAGATTAACAAAAAACACCTCGGCTCTGAGCGGACTGACCATTCCCCAAGGTGCGGAGAGGATCTTGGTCAGAAGAGGGATGTTGCCGGTTTTGAGCGTATGCCGGCCCGGCCCGAAAACAGTACAGGCCCGACCTTTATAAAAAAGGACCGCAGCCTGACTCTCACGTACGGTGAGTTGCGCGCCGAATTTAATTTCACCGGATCCCTGTTCCGGTACACGATGCAGCAGCTCCTCACCGCTCTCATCGAACCATTCCAGGGCTTCCAGCAAAATAACATTATCTGCCCCCATAAAGATGCTCCTGCCGAGAAGAGGTTGTTGTCATAATTGTTTGTATTATAGTGAAGACAGCGCCAAGTACCAAAGACAAAGAGATCTTTGCAGCCAAAAAGCACATCCGGCAGGAAACAGTGCTCCACAGCTGCTGAAACAACCGGCGCTGCTATTCTCAAGCAGAGAGGGACAACAAGATGACGACATTTCAGTCAGAATGGACAGTGGAATCGGCCATGGCAATCCTGGCGCATCCGACTGTGGACAGTGAAATATGGGCTTCTGCAGTGGAATGGCTGTTGATTTACGGACCGCCGGAAATCAAAGAACTCCTTCAACAGGCCGGCGGGCACGCAACCAGCGAACAGTTTCCAGATCTTAAACCGCGCGGATTCAGTCCGGACGGTGATCCCTGCTATACCCTTTACGATCTGGCGAAACACATGGGTATCTCTGAAGAAGAGGCCAGAAACCATCTCCTTGAAAAGGAAAGGAAACACGGTGTTCGTCACGGGTACACACAGGATGACACCATCACCCTGCAGTGACACGGCCGTCTCGGCCGGCTTATCAATACCCTTACCAGCTGATACCGCCTGAAACGATACTTCGGTACGCAATGAGCTCAAAGATCCGTTTATGCGGATCTATCTGGATATGATAATAACGGTCCTGCGGCATATAGATGTACGGGATCTCCTCTTCCTGGCGGGATAAAAAACAGGATAAGATCACCCGGTTGACCGCACGGTGACCGACGATCATGATATTTTCACTGTAGTTGTTCAGGAAAAATACCTTTTTCAGGCCGCGCAGCACCCGTTCCTCCATGGTCATGTACCCCTCTCCATCCGGATAGACATAGCTGTACTTGTTGCGGCCCCGTTCTTTCGCCACATCCGGCATCTGTTGCCGAACCTCCTCATAGGTCATGCCTTCACACTGCCCGGCGTAAATCTCATTGAATTCCGGCAGAGCAATAATTGAACAGGGGTGCTGTCGCTCGGCTATCGGTGTGGCGGTCTGCAGTGTCCGCTTATAGTTGCTGGTAAAAATAATAGGGATACGCACCGTGGCAAAATGTTCGGCCAGGGCATTTGCCTGTTCACGTCCCTTGCCGGTCAGATCCGAATCGCCACCAATGCGATCCTCCTGATTAAACAGGGTTTCACCGTGTCGGACCAGAAAGAGGTTGCGAACGACCCGGGTGGTGAGAATATCACGGATCCGGTCGTAATACGGCAACACATCGGTGATGTGCTCCTGCAGGATACAGGATTCAAAGGAGTCAACAACAATACGGTTGGTCTCAGCGTCAAGGGGTTCGTAAATCGATTCATAAGAGCGGATGCGCTGAATAAAGCTCTCCAGAGCCTGATCATGGGTCAGGTGCTGAAATTCCTTCAAGCGGACCTTACGTTCCAGATTAGCCTCCAGCGCCTCTTCGTCGGCGTTGAGGCATTCGATATAACACAGCGGCACCCCGGGAAACGAGTCGGCAACATGCTGCCGACGGCGTCTGGTCACGTTGCTGGCATCCATGATCGCAACCTCGCCGCCTTCACTGAAGAACGTCTGTGCCGCCTCGATATTCATCTGGGCGATCCGCTCCCGCATCTCAACCCCCTGGATGTTGGCAGGTGAAAAGAATGCAGCAGAAGAGGTATCAGTACCGCTGTCAAGACGCCGCCGCAATTCACCATTGTTGAAGATCCGTACGCGGACCCCGTCAAGTTCAAGCGTGCGCCCGAGTTTGCGCGCCATGGTTGATTTACCGCGGGCCGGTAATCCCATCATCACAATCACCAGCTTTCGTTTCATATCCCCTCCCTCACCGGCGGATTGTTCGTCAGCAGATCAATGGAATGTTCTTCTTTGCTTTTGGGCACAAACAGGTGATGCACTGCGGACATCGTTTCTTTTCTTACAATAAAAGATGCGTCACAGACAGCAGAGCAACATGGATGCTTACGTGCCGATAACCGGCCCGACAGCACAGGACAACTCCACAATAACCGTGCCGCCAACCAGTGTATGCAGGACCGTTGACCGCTGGATACGGTTCTATGCCAACACGGCATCAAGTGCTGCTTCATCGATCCGGTCGGTTATATCGACCTTGCCAAGGGCAACAGGCAGTACAAAGACAAGGCGGCCATTGCTGGCCTTTTTGTCTGCACGCATGAACTGCCGCAGTGCTGCACGATCGTATTGAGCAGGTATTGCCACCGGCAGGCCGTAGAGATGCAACAGTGCCTCAATCTGCTCAGCCGTTGCTGACGAGGCACGGCCGCTGCGAACCGCCAGCTCGGCAACCGCACGCATGCCGATGGCAACGGCAAAACCATGGTTCAACGCGTAGCCGGAAACCGCTTCAACAGCATGACCGATGGTATGCCCGAAATTCAGGATCCGGCGCAGACCGCTCTCCTGTTCATCCTGTTCCACCACTGCCGCCTTCATTTCACAGCAACGCCGGATCATCGGGACAATCACCGCAGGATCAAGCGCCACAATCGCATCACGCTGTTCACGCAGCCAATGGAAAAAATCAGCATCGATTGAGGCCCCGTACTTAATGACCTCGGCCATCCCCCCCAGAAACTCCTCTTCCGGCAGGGTCTGCAAGACCTCGGTGTCAATATAGACCGCACGCGGCTGGTAAAAGGTGCCGATCAGGTTCTTTCCCTGAGTAAGATCAACACCGGTTTTTCCGCCCACCGAACTGTCGACCTGGGCGAGCAGGCTGGTTGGAATCTGTACAAAGGGAATGCCGCGCATGTAAATGGATGCCAGAAATCCGGTGATATCGCCGACAACACCACCACCAAGGGCAATAAGTCCGGAGGTACGATCAAAACCAGAGGCTGCAAGTCTGCCGGCCAACTCCTCCACTGTCTGTAAACACTTGCTCGCCTCTCCGTGAGGAAAGGTAAAAAGATCAGCGCGCACACCGTTTTCTACAAGGGCCGCCAGCACAGTGTTGCCATAGAGTGCAGCCACCCGATCGTCACTGATTATTCCGTATCGTCCGGCAATGCCCGCTGTTTTCAGCAGACCGCCGATTTGACTCAAAACTCCGGGACCAATGGCGATCGGATAACTCCGCTCACCAAGTCCAACCTCTATCGTCTGCTTCACCATATCTTTTTCCTTCCTCTGATATCGAGTATCGTCCTGTATCGGTCCTGCTCACAGCCCCTTTACTGTAACAAAAAAAGGAGATGCCGCCAATGCGACATCTCCTTTCAGAACCGGAGTCAATACGATCAGAACTTACATTGCGCTACCTGCAGCGTGGCTCTGCATCTTCACTTCAACCTTCTCGGTGAGACCGGCGTAGTACTTGCGAAGCAGAACAAGAACCTCGTCACGACCAAAGTGGTCAACTACCGGGGCGCCTTCGGACAGGGCCTTGCGGAGTTTTGTTCCGGACAGGATAACACGATCTTCCTTACTGTGCGGGCAGGTACGCAGAGAGGCCATACCATCGCACTTATGGCAGTAGAATGTCCAGTCGATCTTCATCGGCTTGCACTGCAGATCCTTGCCGGGATCACCGGTTTTGGGAATGCGATCAAAGATCTCCTGTGCTTCGAACAGGCCGTAAAAGTCACCCACGCCGGCATGGTCACGACCGATCAGCATGTTGTTGACACCGTAGTTCTGACGGAAGGTAGCATGGAGCAGACCTTCACGCGGACCGGCATAGCGCATATCCAGCGGATAACCGGCATTGATGACATGCTCTTTCACAAAGTAGTGGTCAATCAGAATTTTGATGGCCTCGATACGGGTGTCAGCAGGAATGTCACCAGGCTTCAGGTTACCGATCAGGCTGTGAATCAGCACACCGTCACACACCTCAATGGCGATCTTGGCAAGAAACTCATGGGAACGGTGCATGGGGTTACGCAGCTGCAGGGCGGCAACGTTTGCCCAGCCACGCTCGTCAAACATGGCGCGAACCTCAACAGGTTTCAGGTAGATGCCGGGATACTCGGCAGGATACTCACCTTCGGACAGTACTTTAACCGGGCCTGCCAGGTTGAATTCCTTCTGGTTCATTACCATGATAACGCCGGGGTGGTCTTCAGGTGCGATCTCCCAGAATTTATCATCCGCTGACTCTTCGCCCTGGCCCTTAAAGACCTTCTCGCACTCCCAGCGTTTATCAGCTTCAGTCATCTCGAACTTCTCGGTGATCTTCATGGTGGCGTATGTCTTGCCTTTGTTGACAAGGGCAATCTCATCGCCGACATTGATACCGGCAGCATCTTCTGTGGAAACATCCAGGGTGATCGGTACCGGCCAGAACGTACCGTCTGCCATCTGGAAATTCTCACAAACACCCTTCCAGTCAGCTTTGGTCATAAATCCAGAGAGCGGAGAAAAACCGCCGATACCCATCATGATCAGGTCGCCTTTGGCGCGATCAGTCACTTCTACCTGCTTCAGGCCTGCAGCTTTTTTCAACTCCGCTTCACGCTCGGCACCTTCAAGCAAGGCACACACAAGACCTTTACCACCGTGGGGTGCTACCAATTTTGAACTCATTCTTTTTTCCTCTCTGGTTGTATTCTGGTGAGAATATTAAACCTACTTTAATTCCGGTTAAAAACCGGATTACTCCCTGGGCAAAAAACTGAACCTTCATTCAGTTTACAAGATATTTATAAGGAAGTACCCCGGAAGTCAAGAAAAAAAACTCATGAAAATAATCAGCAAAAATGATGAGACCCATCGTTTGCATAGATACCCATATATTTATAGACAAAAACACCCCTGTCACAGCGGTGATCAGGGGTGAAAAAGTTGATTTTCCATGCCATATTTCAGGGGCGACCACGGTATTCTCCTACTCTGTACGCAACCTCCCCACACGGTTGACAACAAGAGCAAGTTCACCGGCCTTGTTCTTCAGCGTAACAGTGCCGATCACCGACGGCATGCCGTTCGGCCTAAACCGGGTACGGTTCGAGGCAAAGGTACACTTGGATATTGTCACATTGGTCGGCAATGTCACATGCCGCAGCTCCGGTTCATCTGCATCCACAAGCCAGTTATTGTTCTTGTCCACAAAGATCCGGTACGAACGGGTAGCCGATTCAAAGAGCACCGCCACCACCTCGCCTTCCCGGATAGCCCGCATTCGTGCCAGCTGCATATCGGCCTGGAGGTTGTTGATCGCACCGCGCAACATCCGTTCGGTCCGCCAACCGATCATGTTGGGGATGGCAATGGCACTCAGAATGCCGATGATGGCCATGGTCACCATGAGCTCCACCAGGGTGAAGCCCCGGCTGGTTGACTGTTTCATACCTGCCTTCCTTTGCGGGTAAAGAGGTTTCGAGCCTTCCTGCCCAACCTGCTAATTTCTCCAGACACCTTTGTCATCGCGAAAAAACGAAGCATCTTCTTTCCGGCCTGTCCCACCGGCGGTGTCATCAGCTTTCTTTTCCACCGCCGGTTCACCCAGCACCCACATCTTTGTCAAAAGAGTGCCGAGTGCAAAAAATCCGACCGGGGTTTGCGGCTTAAAGTCCTCCAGGGAGATGGGCCCGCCGTGGGCATTCCGGAAGATTGCCCCACTGTGCACCATAAAAATGCTGTCATCAATGACAACTGTCCGCGGGCTGTCATCGGATTGCCCGTGAGTATGTACAAAAACCCCCTCATACTCATCAGCACCCGGATACACCGTGTCGCCGTGTCCATCCCGGCGCATCTCCGCCTGTGCCAGGACAACCTGTCCCAACAACAGGACACAGGCAACTATTGTAACTATCCACTGTTGTGGTCTCATCATTCTTCTCCTGGTCAATCAGTCTTTCCACTCCAAATCCCGCCAGTAGATGATCGGTGTGCCGTGCACATTACCAAGCATGGCCTCCAGTTCATCCTGATCGGGATAATAGAGCCGTTCATAGGCATTTTTTACCACATCCACCACGGTCACTGCCGGGCTGATGCCGTGCACACCGATGGCTGACACAGCAACCCAGATGGGTATGGCCTCGGTACCGATGTTGATGTAATCATGACTGTTGATGCGCTCGTCTCTGTTGATATCAAAGAAAGCTGAGTCCAGCCTGCTGCCGGTACAGGCATCAACCGACCAGTGAAAGGAGATCCCTCCGCTCTCACAGGGAGAATCCGACGGGATGGTACTGGTGAAGATCAGCTTGCCATTGGCCACAGTCATATCACGCACCACCCGTTCCCCGTTGGCCGGCAAATCAAAAAACCATCCCACATGCCTGGCTGTCTTGTTCGTGCTGCCGGCAAAAGCATCTTTTTCCTTGGGCAGGTACCAGTTGATCTGGTTGTCAGACATCACCCGGGCGATCTGGTCATACACATCCAGGTTCAGGGAACCGTAAACCGTCTCTTTCACACTCCCATCGCTGTTATAATTGATACCACCGGCCCATACCTGGGTCTGGCGCAGCAAGGTCACATAGTTGGCGGTATCACTCCCGACAATGTTCGACATGTTGGAAAGAGTGCGCACAGCCCCGCAGTTTGTCACACAGGAGCTGTGCTCCTGCTGACACTCGACAATACAGTCAGCGTCACCGGCACACCGGTAGATGCAGCTGCCAGGGCCGGGGCTGGCCTCCTCACCACGGGTACTGCTGCAGGCGGCCAGACATGACTCGCCCATCGTCGTGTTGTATGCGCCAAACTGGCCAAGGTACTTCTGCTGCGGGTTGTCCGCCCATTCAGCAGACCAGTCCCAGATACCGTACACTGTCTGAACGCTCTGGTCCGGGAAGTCTGTGACCGGATCCAGGATACGGCCGGTACCGAACAGAATCATATAGCCCTTGGCATTTAACGGACAGGCCGAGGTGATCACCGGTTGCATGGTGATCGGTTGCTTATAACCGGTCTCACTCCGGGCCCGAAACAGGGGCTGTTTTATTCCGGAGGCGTCTTCAAAATAAATACCCCAAGCCTCTTTATCTGTTGCATTCAGATCAAACTTCCACAGGTTGCCAAGCAGATCACCGGCATAGGCAAAATCATTTTTACGGTCGCCCTGTGGATGAATCAGGGCCGGAGATGCCAGGCCGTTACACTGCTTTAAACCTGCATTGTTACTACCGGCACCTGTATCGATTGTCCGGGTCCACTGGATTTTACCGTCGGTGCTTAAACCAACCGTAAAGAGTACGGCCCGCATATTTTCACTCTCATAACCGTTGCCGAACACCAGAATCCACCCGGCATCAGTGGCATTGGACTTGACAATCTGCGGCCTGGAGAAACTGTACCCCAGGTTGTCTCTGATGGTGTCGGTCGACGGAAACGATGCCGGGGTATACTCCCAGAGGACAATGTCCTCGGCATTGGTTTCAATGTCGTTCTTATGGGCTGCGGCCGCGGTCAGATCAAGGGCAAAGTACCCTTTACCGCCTTTGCCTAAACCACCGACCAGTATCACCCGGCTCCCCAAATCCTGTACGGTGACATACCCATCCACAAAAAACTTGTGGTTGTCCATATAGGTTTCCTGGGCAAGCAGATGCAGGTTTTCAAAGACCGCCTGCGGCGCGTAGGCAAACACTTCAACCCCGGTCTCCCCGTCAAAAACGTGCAACATGCCGTCATTGCCGCCAACGATCACCCAGTCAATTCCCAGGGTCTTGTTGGCGTAGTGATAGGGTTCTGAACTGATGAAGTCACCGAGCTTACCTGTCCGGTTACGGAAGTTGCGAAAATTACTGCTGTCGTTTCGTCGCTCATAGGTGGCATCACCGCGTAGATAGTTGAGAACATACTCATCAGCCTGCTGGTTTTTCCCTTTCAGCTGCGTTTTCATCAGCGGTGTCAGTTCATCCCACTGGAAGGCCACACCCACACCAGCCTCTGTTGCCGTGATAATCTGACGGCTTGCCGGGCTCATGGAGTTCAGCTTCTGAGCAGCCGACCACTTCACCTCCGGCGGATGCTGCTCGCACACCCTGTTGGCATTGTTGCAGGCAACCTGACAGCTGGAGTCTGTACAACCTGCCAAACAGGTGGCATGGCTCTGTGCACAGGTCTGCCCGGTGCAGCTTGCCATGCAGGTGGCTCGGTTTTCCTTGCAGGTGGTCAAACAGTCGCCACCACCCTCCGGACAGGCGGCAACACAGCCGGTATAGGCAGTACTGCACCCCAGCTCACAGCTCACAAAGCTACAGCTTGCCACCAGCCCCGAGCTGTCCAGGCACTTGGCCAGGGTATCACCGCTCCAGTCGCTGGAATCATAGGTGGTCTGGAAAAGCAGGGTGTCTTCCTCCACCTTGTTGGCATTGATCGATACCGAGGAGGCGGTACCGGTCTGATCTTCGATCAGATCCTTGATGGTCTGCATGGCAGACACCAGCTCCTGCGGGTCAGAGGCATTGAGAAAAGAGCCGCGACTGTTGACTGCAGCATGGTAGAGGTCATCAACCGGATAACGTGCCTGGTTTGCTGTTAGTGAGTTAGGATTAAACTGCCGCCACTCCGGACAGGCGTTTGTAAAGCTGCCTGATGTTGAGGTGTACTCTGTCCAGTCAACTTTTCTCAGATCATCGAGTCGTGGGCACCCGTCAACACCCGGGGTCTTGCAGGAGGACAAACAATCAGGAAACCGGTTGGGATCCCAGGTGCCGGATACTCCAAAGGCAACCGCATAGGTTACCAGGTGCTGCCGTGGGTTATTGTCATAGCCCTTGGCCGGCACACTGTCAGCCAACCCTGAATCAAGATCCGCGGCATAGAAGTACATGGCCGCATCCGCCAAAGTATTAAAGGATTTATCCTGAAAAATCGAATAGGCATTATACGTGCTGTTGTTATCAACGTTCCCGCCTATGGCCGTAGGTATAGTAAATGTAATGTTGTCATAACCATCGGTCATGGCTATCACATAGGCTCGTTGACATTCACCGCCGGCCTCGGTACAGGCAAAGACAGAATCCTCGGCTGAAAAACACTGTGAATCTTTCTTCTGCTTTTGACGATCACTGGTCTTTAAACTGGAATATTCACTACCATTTTTCGTATCATCACCTTTCTGCAAGTACTTGCCCACCTCCCACAAACCACGACGCAACGGTGTGCTGCCTGTAGCACGCAGATTGTAGACTGTGGTCAGGTAGGTGAGTTTGTCGCCGCCGTCCGCGGTCTCCATCAGAACAAGATGCTTGCTTGAGCTTCGGTTAATGGTGTGCAACCCCAACTCCACACCCTTCATATCCTCAACACTCAGACCAATGGCTGCCTTAGTGGTGAGGATGCGCTTGCGGTAAAATGAAAACCAGTCGGCAAAGTCCTGACGTACCATGTAGGCAAGTTGGGCAGGATTGGTGATGTCGTTACCCAACACGTCCTTCCGCTTAGGAACAATGCTGCCTGGAATCGCATCTCCAACCAGCTCCTTCAACTCGCCATCATCAACCGTATTATTGTTGTTTTTATCCGTAAACAGGTAGTAGCGTAGAGAGTAACTACCGGTGGAGCCGGGAATGGTCACCAGATAGGTGTTACCGTTTGTGTCCTGGGTGTAGTAGTGGGCATTGGGTACTTTTATCTTCTCCGGCGAAACCGGATTGGCGGCGAAGCTGAGCGAATCGCTTACGCGCACCCAACGGGCTGTGCCTCTCTGATTAAAAGTATTCGTGTTGGTCTGTATGACACCACTGGTGTTGTATCTGGTAACCGTGTACCTGGCCTTTGAGTCATGTCCCTCGTCACCGTTGACCCAGGCATACACATAGTAATTCTTGGTGGCAGGTACTGTAATATCCCAGTAAGCAGCACTTCCCACTCCATTGGTGTAACGGCCACTGTTACCATGAACGGTGTCTGTTCTGCTAGTATCCCACCAGACGCCTTGCTCAGAATACAGAGAAGAGTTTGAGTTATCAAAGATCAGGTCCGGAATCGCTGATCCCGACAAGCTCGATTTCGTTGACAATCCAATGGCATCGGCATAGGTGCTTTCCCCTGTACTTTGATTGTGGCGTTCAACCTTTACCTGATGCGTTCCTTCTGCATAAACCGAAAAGTACTCGTCGTCTAATTTAAAATCATAGCTCATATTCCCACCACTACCACCTGGATGATGCATGGAACCGTTCGACCCGCTCATATTCGAGTTAAACCGTGGATAGTCCATATGGGCGTGGGTGTAGCCGGCAGCATAGGCAGTGTGGGGAAAGGTTGCACCGGTAGCCAGCGGATTGTAGGCGGTTTCGCCGGCACGAACCGACACGATCTTCTCCCACATTGGCCAGGGTGTATAGGTAACATTTGGATTAAAGTAGATCTTATTGTACCCATGGTACTGGCTGCGCCACATCTTCCGCTCCTTAGTAGCCAGGGGCTGGTATGAGGAGCTGGTATACGTCCTTTGAATTGCATTGTAACTAAAAACATAACCGCGTGTGGTCGGTGTGTGGAACAGACCGTTGTCATCGCCGGTCATGAACTCCCAGTCCATACTGCCCGAGTCATCGATCAGATACATGATAAGCGGTGGTGCAGGCTTGACTGCCGCATTGGCCGGCACGTCGGAAGCAGTGACACAGGTGACCTCAGCTCCTTTCACCTTGGGCCCGTCAAAACAGTCTTCATCAGCTGCTGTGTTAGGGTCGTCGTAGGCACCGGGATGCACCTTGGGGTCATTATCATTACAGTCGCCCTGGCGGGGAGTATACCCATCACCATCCTTATCCTGATCTTCAGGACCACAGACCAGGTCTTTCCCATCACAGTCCTGGTCAATGCCGTCACCGCAGATCTCCGGTGCACCGGGATAGATGTTGGGGTTGGCATCGTCACAGTCTACCTGTGCACTGGCCTCACAGGTGCCGTCACTGGCCGCGGTAAAGCCATCTCCATCAGCATCCTGGCAGGGCATGGCAAAAACCGCATGTACAGTTCGATCCCTGTCCATGGTTACCGTGATGAAGGCGTCCACGGGGTCTGCTCCATCAATATCTCCGTTCCAACGGTGGAAAAACCAGCCTGCATCAGCAACTGCATTCAGATCCACCTTTTCGCCCTCTTGATAGATGTAGCGTTGATCTCCAATGGCAGTCACCCCCAATGGGTCGCGGACAACCGAGCCGTTGGTTGAAACAATGGTCAGCACATAGCTGTCTTTATCGTACAGGCCGGTCACCTGCTGATCACTGAAGTCCTCATTCAGATCCAACTCGATACGATTCGGTGTCCGCCAGCCGTCAACGGCGATAAACTCAATCACAAGATAGCGGGTGTCACAGCCCGAACCGGTATCTCCGGGCACGGAAAAGCTCTCCCCATGGCGGCCGCCGGACTTAAAAGGTACGGCAGTGGTGGCGTAGGTGTAATTCGAATCAGTCACATAGGCCCGCCATTCACCACGCTGCTGCACTTCCTGATCACCTTCTGTGTTGTCGGCACCATCATCCGCGCCAAGCAACACGGTGATGGTTGCGCTCCCAAACTTAACATCCAAGGCATGATCTGCAGTCACACTGGGAAAGGTGTGCCCGGTGCGGTTACTGTCACCGTCAAACGGCCCGATGGCAGTACTATCCACCTCCACCTGGGTAACACAGGAACCAGAGCCCGGTGCAAATGTAAAGACCGCATCTTCCCCATGATTGGCAATCACGGAAACCGGGCCGCTGTTACTCACCGACTGCCCACTGTCAGTGTGAGTGACACTGCCGCCTGTTGAAGCAGTTGTCTCAACCTGATGCGCAAACACCACCTCAATGGTATGCGGGGCTGTCTGCTGCGGTGTGGCAGCGGTGAAGGTGTAGGTATGTTCGGTATCACTGCTGATGGTTGGAGTGACATAGTCAGGCAATGTATCCTGACCGTTAATTTTCACCTCCTGGATCCGGTGGTCGGCCTTCACTGTAAAGACCACGTCCTGCGCATCAGGGACAACCACCGCCTGTCCGCTGGTGATGGGCTCTGACGGACTTGTCATCGTTACTGCTCCGCCGGGACTGTTCCATGAGGCACGAAAACTCCTGTCGTTATCAGTGATGGTGCCGGTATTACCGGCGAACTGAACCAGTGACACCGGCAGGGTCCCGCTGGATGCCGGAACAATAGTGAAGGTCTCATCACCTTCAACCTCTTGATCAGGATTGATGGTCACCGACACAGTGCCGCTTACCCCGGCATCGGTAAGGGTTAAGGTACCGCTGGCTGCCTCATAATCACTTCCGGCCGTCGCTGTACCGTCACTGGTTGTCCAGTCGATGGTCTCGCCGATATCAGCTCCCACTGGAATCGGCGTGATCGTTGGGGAAAAGACCATTGCGGCTGGTGTGCCAGACGGTTCTGCAAGTGAGGGAGTATCAAAGGTGATGGTGTACTCAACATCCGGGCTTCTGATGGTGACCGATGCACTCAGGGTCAATGCATTTTCATCCACGTTGTCACTCGTGGGTGTCAGGGTTGCCTGAAATGTTTCATCACCCTCAATCAAATGATCACGGATAATGGGGATGGTAAAGGTTTTTGTCTGCTCATCCGGCCCAAACTGCAAAGTGGGGACTGAAGGGCTGCCATAATCAGCACTTTCTGCCGATCCTGGGGCAGTACCGGTGGTGAAGGTTACAGTATGACCGGCAAGGACAGGCTGATTCAGGGTAACGGTCAGAGTCACATCGTTGCCTTCAACAACCGGCTGGGGAGATGCGGTAAACAACGTCACCCGATAGCTGTCGTTATCAGTGATGGTGCCGTTGACCGTGGTTGTAATGCCGTCCCAGTTGGTGGTGCAGGTGGGGTTAGTGGGAAAATTGCCGTCATTGCTCGGGGTGACGGTGAAGTCCACCCTGACGGTCTCGTCAACTTCCACGGTGGTATCGTCGCTGGTGGTCACCGTGAACGATTGTGTGGTGGGAGAGATGTCATCGAAGGTCAGGATACCACCGGATACCGAGATAAAATCAATACCACCGGTGGCGGTTCCGCCACTGACCCCATAGCTGACCGCAACTCTATCACCATCTCTGACACCTAAGCTTGGATCAACAGCATCCTGCACGGTCACAGTAAAGGTCAGAGTACCACCCTCCTCCACCGTTGGTTCATTGGCACTGATAGTATAATCATGGGCCAGGGCCTGCTGACCGGTCAGCCCGAACAACAGGGCAGTGGTCAACAGCAGCATGCGCAGTGCGTTCTTCATGGTTTTTGTCCCGTTACTTAATGAGTTCATTGAAAAATCCTCTGAAATCAGCATTTTGCACAGCTGTTATAGGTTGTTGAGGTACACCATTTTCTTGTAACCGACCATCATCATCCGGCGACCGCTGAATGCCTTACCAGCGCCGGACTGCACATCATACCTGCCGTACACACTGAAGCAGGCCTCGCGCTTGTTCGGATCAGAGAGATCGGAACCGGAACAGACCTCGTAATCATTGCTGTCTGAGTGCAGGTTGCCTTGCAGTGCCGCATACTGGATGCGATCATCGGCAGCAGCATCAAAACCCGGAGGTTTAAGGTCGTTGATGTGCGTTTGCTCTGCACTGACCGACGACCACTTACTTGCCCGGCTTAGATCAATAACCGGCGGCAAATCCGGATCATTGGCCTTAAGCCAGGGAAAGTTGTTCCACACCACTGCTGCACCGCTTAACAGGTCTGCCAGGAACTCCTCCATATCGGTTCGTTCAAACCGGGTGCTGCCTTCCAGGGTGACCGCTTCAAGGGCATAGAAGTTATGCTGGATGACTTCGGAGTTGGTGGCAATGGCCACCTCGGTGTTGCGAACGGTCATTGCAGCAGTGCCCATGATCGACAACACCACCAGCATGAGCAGGGACATCACCAGGACATACCCCTGTTCGTTACGGATTATATGTTGGGATTGAGTAATAACATGCTGTGTTCTGTTCATTGTTATCTCGCTGGCTCAGGCATTGGGGCCGGTGTTGCGGATATCGACAATGGTCGAGTACGTGCGTTCGATCATCCCGGCCCGTCCGGCAGGCGCCTGGGCCCGGATGGTGATGACCACGCTGCGGATCTCCTTACGCTGGGAAGTGGAGTTGTTGTCCTTATCGCGATAGCTGAAATCCAGCGCAGTCACCTTGAGGTGGTCAGTCTCGCCGATCAGGGTTTCACTGTCCTTGACATAGGGTGTGCCATCACCGCATCTGAACTGCACAGACTCGGAGTTCAGGGAAAAACGAATCGAACGGGCCTCGCACTCACCGTTATCCGTGTAGGCGCTGTTATCGCCTGGCCGGCCCAGAACGCCGTCTTCATCCCAGTCAGTCAGAAAGGAAAACTCTGTGGCCGAGTTCTTTTTAATGACAAATTTTTTAGTTTTTCTCGGATCATAGGTGGCCATACGCACTTCAGAGGCCATGGCGTCCAGGGCGGCGCGCACCTCCTGCTGCAGGGCAGCAGCTGCATTCTGCGTGGTGTAGAGCTTGCTCGAACGCTCAAACACACCGGCAAGAGAGGCTACAAGGATGCCGACAATGGCCATGGATACCAGCACCTCAACCAGTGTAAAACCAGCACTGTGGCAAGATGATGTTCTACCTTTCATATACCGTGCCCCCGGGTCAACGTGACCACCTTCAGCTCACTGCCTGCAGGGCGTGCACCTATTCCGCCGCTCTTGGTCACGGTCAGCGTTATCTTCTGCGCATCTGTTTCCTTGACCCCAGGCATATGCTCCACCCGCACCTGCACCGTGTACGGGCCGCCGGGAGCCCCGGTTTCATCAACCCCGACCATGTCCTCATTCCCCAGCTTATCAACGTTGACGGTATTCTTGTACCGCTCCAGCACCCGTTGGGCCAGGTTGATCTGCTCGGTCATCACATTGCCCCGGGTGTTGCCGTTGACCACGTGATACTGGATACCGATAATCGACAGAATACCCACCGCTAAAATCACCATGGCCACCATCACCTCAATCAGGCTGAAGCCCTGTTGTGATGACAGAGGCATAGGGGTTCTCCGGGCAGGTTGTGTAAACAGTGTACGCATAAGACTCTCCTCCACCGATCCTCTATCAAAAAGCAGACCAGCTTCGTCTTACCCCTCGTAAATAACGCAACATGTTAATTTTACGTGACCATTGCGCGACTGCACTTCTGTCACGACCAGATGTAGACCCAATACGTCAACAACGAACTATTAAATGTTTTTATAATTATACGGCAAGCAGACAGACATTTGTCAAATTTTTATTCACTCATCAGGGTCTGCAAACTCTTTTATCTTACTCAATAACGATGGATAACTGATCTCTAAAAGCCCGGCCGCTCTGGACTTATTGCCGCCGGTGGCCTCCAGAGCCCTTGTAATCAACGATCGTTCCATGATCCTCTGCGCCTGTTTGATGGAAAAGGTGCCCAACACGTCATCCAGCCGTCGATCCTGACGATGGATGCCGAATACAGCAGGCAGGTTCTCGGGCAGCACCACGTTCTTGTCCGCCACCACCACAGCCCGCTCAATGGCGTTTTCCAGCTCGCGTACATTGCCCGGCCATGCGTACTGCACAAGTAAGGACAGGGCCGCAGGTGCAATGGACTGCACCGGCGAGTTAAGCCGATGGATATATCGCTTAAGAAAAAACTCGCTCAGCATGGGAATGTCGCCCACCCGTTCGCGCAGGGGCGGCACATGGATATGAACAACATTTAACCGGTAGTACAGATCCTGACGAAAGCTCCCTTTCTCAACCTCGCGGGCAAGGTCTCTGGCTGTGGCGGCAATGATGCGCACATCGATCTTCTGCGGCACGGCAGCACCGATGGGCTGCACCTCCTCTTCCTGCAGCACCCGCAAAAGCTTCACCTGCAGGGCAATGGGCAACTCACCGATCTCATCCAGAAACAGGGTGCCCTTGTCCGCAGCCGGAAACAACCCCTGCCTGTCGCGGTCTGCGCCGGTAAAGGCCCCTTTCTTATAGCCGAACAACTCGCTTTCAATCAGGTTTTCCGGCAGACCGCCGCAGTTGACCGGTACAAACCGGCCCTTTCTGCCGCTTAGAGCATGAATCCCCTGGGCGATCAGCTCCTTGCCGGTACCGCTCTCACCGGTGACCAGTACAGTGGTGCTGTGCGGTGCCACCTTGGTTGCCAGGGCAAAGACCTCCTGCATGGGTTTGCTGCGGCCGACCATCTTACCAAAACTGCACTCTCCGGCCAGGGTGGCAAGCTCCTGACGCAGAGCCTTATTGTCCTGGCGCAGTTTCTCCCGCTCTTCAGCCTTGCGCAGGGTCAGCTCTATCTCATCGGGCTTGAATGGTTTGGAGATGTAGTCATAGGCACCAAGCCGTATGGCAGCCAGCGCTGTATCCATAGACCCAAAGGCCGACATCATGATAATGGTGGCGGTTATGCCCTTATCATTGGCCCGGCGCAGAAATTCCATACCATCCATCTCCGGCATGCGAATATCGCACAGCACCACATCAAAGTCCTGCTGCTGCAATGCCTCCAACCCGGCCTGCCCGTTTTCCGCTGCCTGTACAGTATAGCCGAGACGGCCCAACACTGAAGACAGCATGTGCCGCATGTTCTCCTCATCATCTATTATCAGTACCCAGCGTTTATTCGACATGGTTTTCATTGTTATGATCAGATTGACAGACAGGCAGTACAATGGTCAGTTTTGCGCCGCCTTTTGGTTGACCGGCCAGATAAATCTCCCCGCCCATGGCGGTTATCAGGGCATAGGAGACCGACAATCCCAAGCCAGTGCCCTTGCCCGGTGCCTTGGTCGTAAAAAACGGATCAAAGGCATTGGCCGCTGCCTCCGGCGACAGGCCACCGCCGGTATCTGTAAGAGAGAAAACAAGCTGTTGTTTATTATCAGTGATCTGATTGTTGGTGTGAACCGTCAGAACGCCACGCTCACCGGTATCGGTGGGATGCGCCTGCATGGCATCAGCACTGTTGATCAGGCAGTTAAGCAGCACCTGGAAGAGATGCGGCTGCACAGCATGCACCAGAGACTGTTCAGCCTGGAGACGCAGCTCAATCCTGATACCAGTTAACAACGACTGCGGTCGCAGCAGCTCCAGAACCTCTTCAAGCACCTCATGGGTATCGATTACCGCTGCCACACCAGTGGACGGCCGGGCCAGATCCAGCAGCTGACGCACCAGCCGGCTGACACGCTCCAGCTCCTGCCCGGCCCGGGTGCAGAAATCGTGACGCTCAGCTTTACTGATATCATGCTGCTGCAAAAGCCCCAGATACCCCTGCACTATGCCAATGGGGTTGCCGATATCATGGGCCAGGCCCGCAGCCAATCTGCCCACGGACGAGAGCTTTTCGCTGCGCACCATCTCTTCACGGGTGGCAATGAGCTGCTGGTTGGCCTCTTCCAAAGAGGCCATCTGCTGCTGCATGGTAGTGCGGTCGGCGGTGATGCGGGCCAGCATCTGCTGCAGGGCCACTGACAACTGCCCAAGCTCGTCACCACCCCGAAGCGTTAAAAACGGTACCCCGCTCTCATCCCGGTACGAGTCACTCATGTGCACCAGGCGTTCCATGGGTCGAAAGAGCTGGTGGTGCAACCTGAAAAAACCCAGCACCAGCACAATCACAAAGTTAAGGCCCAGGTAGCCTGCAATGTAGCGCTGCATAGCCTGCATGGCCTGATAATGATCGGCCAACGGGTAGCGCAGGGCCAGGGCCTGGGGCTCTTGACCAGGCTTATCAATGTACAGACCGATATCAAGGTAACGCTGATGGGGCAGGAAGGCAGACCACTGCACACCGCTGAGAGAGCGGACAGTGTGCCTGGCAGCCATGGTTTGGGCGGAGACACTCTGCAGAGCAGCCAGTGCTTCTGCTGTTGTAGCATCGGTGCAGAGCAACGGCTGTCCAACCTGTTGCAGACAACCGACAAGCGCACCGGTAGCCTGCACATCAGCCGTTAAAAAGGCGGCAACATCGGCAGTCTCTGCTGTTTTGGGCAAAAGATGTACAACACGCTGTGCAAGTATCTCTTCTTTTTTACCGGCAAATCCAAGGGCAGACTCACGCTGCCAGAACAGGGTGACGACAAAAAATGTCATGCCTGTGGCCAGGGCAATCAACAGCCCAATGGTAAGGGTGGTGCGCAGCTTCATGCGATATCTATCGTATGGAAAAAAAAGAAGTTTTTATATAGTCTCATTCTGGTTCAGCCGGCCGCTCTGCCTGCTGCAACCTGTAGAGCAAGGTAGGAGCCAAACCATGGTATGGATAAAGTACTCGACCGGAATGTCTACTGATTGACAATTATTGTCACCAACAGGCAAACTTTGTCAACAGATTGGCTCTTTTTGCTGTTTGTATTGTACGGACAGCAGCAGCAAAAAACAAAGGAAACCAGCTAACCTGCTGAAAAGGATGGTAAATATAAAACCTGGCAATTTCTGGCACGGCGAATGCTATAAGAGCGGCAATACAAACAACTGCCGGCTGACAACCAACCGACGGTACACCATCATCCACATTGGAGGCAAAACATGACACTGACCAAATTGAGACTGAACGCAAACGAAAAAGGCTTTACCCTGATCGAGTTGATGATCGTTATCGCCATCATCGGTATCCTGGCTGCCATTGCCATCCCGAACTTTATTGCTTACCGGAACAAGTCATTTTGCTCGCGTGCGGAATCGGATGCAAATAATATTGCCTCGGCTGTGGCAGATTACTTCGCAATCCCTACCAACATTTCAATAACAAAGGAGCGAACTAGTTACCAGCCACCTGAGAACACTTGGGAATTTGGAGTTAACAATCCAAACACTAACATTCGAATTGACGTAAAGGATGCATCAGGACGTTGCCCGGAAGATTACAGGGATGCCAATGCAGCTGCGGGTACACGCGACGGTTGGAATGATCTTACCTACCAAAAAAATATAGCTACTCGATAATTATCAACAGTCTTTTCAAGTTACTCTCTATTACATCAAGAGCCGGCTCACCTCAAGTGGCCGGCTCTTTTGCATTTACACGCTTCGAATGAAACACGCCCTAAACATAAAGAACACATCTTCCTTTCTTTTACTAACTCTTCTCATCGCGCTCTGTTACAGTAACTCACTGAACAACTCGTGGCAGCTGGATGACTATCAGAACATCCTGCAAAACCCGGCCATACACCTTGAGCATCTCCAACCAAGCGCTCTTATTAAAACATTTTTTGCTGAACCATCATTTAACGATACTCTGTATCGACCGATTGCCTGTTTCACCTTTGCCCTGAACTGGTATTTTGGCCAGGACAGCCCATTTGGCTACCATCTCGTTAATATTATTGTTCATATACTGACCGCCTTTTTTCTTTACAAAACAACGGTTCTTTTACTTCAGTCTCCAAAGCTTCAGAAACGATCTCCTGAGGCAATTTTCTTTATCAGCCTGTTCGGTGCCGCGCTCTGGGCCATCAGTCCTATTCAAACCCAGGCGGTTACCTATATTGTGCAACGCATGGCCTCCATGAGTGCCATGTTTTTTATGCTCGCCCTGTTCCAGTACAGCTACACTCGCCTGGTGGTTGCAGGTACAGTACAACGCCTCTTCCATCTCTTTCTCTGCGGTCTGTTTTTCCTGCTGGCACTGGGGTGCAAAGAGAACGCCATCACCTTTATCCCCACCCTTCTGCTTGTTGAATTAACCCTTTTGAACCGGGATGATCGGTTTGCAAAGAACGTGTTTTTCTTAGTGGTCGCAGCCAATGTGCTGGTTCTGCTGGCAGCCGGTTACTTTACCTACAGTCAAGGATACTTAACAAACCTCACAACGCCTTATAAAGACAGGCCCTTTTCCATTGCCGAACGACTGCTCACCCAACCCTCGGTTCTGCTCTTTTATCTCACACTGTTGCTCTACCCCAACCCGACGCGATTATCAATTGACCACAATTTCACTAGCTCAACTTCCCTGTTTGCACCGTGGACAACTGTGCCTGCAATACTCTGCATCATCCTGCTGGTCTGGCTTGGATACTCTCTACGGAAAAAAACACCTCTTGTCAGCTTTGCTCTTTTTTTCTACCTCATTAACCATCTTGTTGAATCCACCATTATCCCCTTGGAAATGGTGTTTGAGCACCGGAACTACCTGCCCTCCATGTTTCTTTTCATGCTTCTAACCGGTGGACTATGGCAATTTTTGCAGCTTTACTCTTCTCGTTCACGCCTGATTCACACAACTGTTTTACTTCTTATTCCAATGTTGCTTGTTGCCACCGGGTTGGGCACCTACAGTCGTAACCTGGTTTGGGCAAGTGAAGAGTCGTTGTGGGCCGATGCCCTGCAGAAAGGGGCTGACAACGCCCGGGCCTGGGCAAAGCTGGGTATTATCTATGGATGGCAAAAAGAACAGACTCCTGAAAACTTAAGAAAAGCAACTGCTTTTATGCGCAAAGCCACTGAACTTGACTTTCCCAACGTCAACTTCAAAGCAATGGCAGTAGATAATATCGGTAAACTGTACGCAATGTACGGATTATATGATGAGGCGATTGGTTATTATCACCAGGCTCTTGCTATCAATAAAGATTTTACAAAAGCAAGGATTGACCTGGCTGACGCTCTCCAAAAATCAGGTAAACTCGAAAAAGCATTACAGGAAATCAACATCATTTTATCCCATAACAGTATCAACCCTCGATTCTATTTAGTACAATCAACAGTACTGCTTTGGCTCAACAAGCCTTTGGAAGCAGCTGAAGCGAGCAGAAAGTATATGATGTCAACATCATTGCCTCATCATACAACAGGATATTATTCCCTGGGGGTAGCGCTGACAAAAGCCGGGTACCATGAGAGAGGACAATGGTTTCTCACCCTGGCTCATCAAGAGCAACCAACGGATATCCGTATCCTGCTCAGTCTTTTAGAAAACAGTGTCCGCGCACAACACCAGGACAAAAGTAAGCTATTGGCACAACAGCTGGTTGCCAAGAATACTGCGCAAACACTCACAGACACGTTGCAAGCACTGCGTACAGACTACAGCTCACTGCCTGTTGATAGTGAACTGATTACACCTTTTATTATGCTGGCAGCGCAAGAGTTTTTCCCGCCTCAAGCATCTCATTAACACACTCAATAATGTCCACTTTGAAAAGAAAACGCATAGCAAACACCTTGCCGTACCGTTTCTACACTGTCCCGGTTCTTTTCCTGCTTCTGCTCGGATTTATTGACAGTGGTTACCTGGGCTGGTTGCACTATAAAAACTATACAGACATCACCTTCAGCAGTTTCTGTGCCCTGTCAACATCCATCAACTGCGATACAGTCTCGCAGAGCCCGTGGTCAATCCTCTTTGGCATGCCGCTCGCCGTCTGGGGCATCTTTGCCTATCTGGTTTTTCTTGTTCTCTTTTTATTGGTTTTTCGGCACAATCAGGCCAAAATGCCGCTCTGGTATGTGCTCTTTACCCTGGCACTTGGTTACTCGGCCTTCTCTGTCTACCTTGGCTTTATTTCCGCCACCCGGATCCACGCGCACTGCATCCTCTGTATGGCAAGCTATGCCATTACTTTCCTGCTTCTCATATACTCGTTTATTATTATTCGTCGTTTCTGTGGGACCTTCTCCATAAGCGGCCTTGTTGCAACCCTGCGCACTGCGATCCGCTCGCCTTTATCGGCTGCGGGGTTGCCAGTTCTTTTTGCGGCCTTTATTCTTGTTCAACTGTTATTGCCCTCCTACTGGTACTACACTCTGCCCGCTGTTACAGAAAAGGTAGCGCACGGTCTGACTGAAGAAGGTCACCCCTGGATCGGTGCAGCCAATCCACAACTCACCATCCACGAGTATACCGATTATCAGTGTTTTCAGTGCGGTAAGATGCATCAGTTCCTGCGTAGACTGGTTGCCGAACATCCGGATACCATCAGGCTGGTTCATCACCACTATCCCATGGATCATGAGTTTAACACTGTTATTGTGCCGGAACCCTTTCATATCGGCTCCGGCAAGATGGCCATGCTTGCCATCTACGCTGTTTCTCAAAATAAATTTTGGGAAATGAACGATGCACTCTACGAGCTGGGCCGCGAAAAACAGGCGTTTAGCACCAAAACTCTGGCTGATAAAACCGGGATCTCGGCAGGTGAGCTGACCGCGGCCATTCAGTATCCGCCAATCAGGAACGCACTACTGGTTGACATCCGTCTGGGCATGAAACTGCACATTACGGGCACGCCTTCCTATGTGATAGACGGCGAGGTGTATACAGGATCAATTCCACCAACGATTCTTAAAACAGCGCTCCAACCGTCACAGCCTGGCAAAACACCCGATACCACTGTAGCCCCTTAAATTTTGCTCAACAAGACATCACTTTCCGGCAGCACACCAACAGTTGCTTGTAAGCAATTCTTGTATACTGTCGGCAGCATGCTACAATAAATCTATCACTCTCTGTTAACTCTGCTCACCACGGCCCTGCTTGCTCTTCTTGCCTGGGCAGAGCATGGTTTTCAACCTCGTTTTCTTCTTTTAGCCGGGCTGTGCTGCGGCCTTGCCTATCTGATAACTGAGGTCGCGGCCAAGCAGCCGAAACAGTAGCTGATTCAGTAACCAGCCGATACAATAAATACAAATACATTGCATATTGAAAAATAATATAAAAAATATACCATAAAAGTATGAAATTTGTGTTTGATTCCCAGAAAAGCGCTGCCAATAAACAAAAGCACGGAATAGATTTTGTTGAAGCTCAAGAACTATGGGACGATTGGGATCTGCTGGAAATTCCGGATAAAATTGTTGAAGATGAAAACCGCTGCCTTGTGATCGGCAAGATCGGAATCAAGCATTGGTCCGCGGTTATCACCTATCGTGACGACACAATCCAGATCATTTCCGTTCGCCGGTCACGCGAAAAAGAGGTGGAATACTATGAAAGCACAGGGATTTGACACGAAATTTGAAGCCGGCGAGGACTTAACCGATGATCTTGATTTCTCCAAAGCCCGCCGGGTGAACCAGCAAAACCGGCGCGTGAATATAGACTTTCCGGCCTGGGTTGTCGAAGGGCTCGACAAACAAGCCAAACGCCTTGGGATAACTCGGCAAGCGCTTGTCAAGGTATGGATTGCCGAAAAGCTGAAAGAAGCTGTTTAATGCGCCTCCTCACCCAAACCAGGAGAATGGGTTGACCCACCATATCCTGATCATTTTAGAGAGTTCTCGCTATGCTCGAAATGACAAAACAGCCGCTTGCCTGCTTTTTACGAGTGCATCGCCGTTTATTCGAGTCAACAACCAGCGGCCATAGACCATGCCCACTTTAGAGATCACCGCTATCCGCCGGATACTGGCTTCCGAACCCAACCTGGAGTTTGCCGTACTGATCGGCAGCCGGGCCGACAACACCCATACCCCGGACAGCGACTGGGATTTCGCCCTGCAATGGCAAAGGGATATGGACTGGCTGGAACAACTGGCGCGCACCGAAACCCTGCGCCACGGCCTGGCCAACGCACTGATGCTGCCGGTCACGACTGTTGATTGCATTGACGTTCCCCGGGCGAGTTTGGCGATGCGGGCTGAAATCGCTGAAAACGGCATCGTCCTGACCGGTGAGGATGGGCTGCCCTGGCAACGATTTCTTCGGCGAACCTGGAGAGAACTGGAAGACCATTACTGGCAGGAGATTTATGCGCACTGACCTGTATCATGCCGAAACCAAGCGTATCGCCGCACACCAGGGCGCCCTGCTGGACGAGGCCCGCTCACGTCTGCTTGCTTCGCGGCAACTCACCCCCTTGGAACAAAATGGCGTGTTGCACGGGCTCCAAGTATTGATTGAAAACGCCATCGGCAAGGCCAAGCAACTGCTCAAGGCACGGGGTGAAACAGTGCCGATATCCGCCTACGACGCCTTTGCCGTCCTGGCCCGGACAGGACTCATCAGCCAGGAGATACTGGCCGATTGGCATGGAATCATTGGCCTCCGCAACCGTATTGTCCATGATTACATGAATGTGGATATGGACAAGATCCTGACCTTGGTCAGCGAAGGACGCTACAAACTACTCCTCGACTTTCTCATGGCCCCTCTCAATGACGAAACAATGTGAGAGAGCCCTGACCTGGGGGCTGATCCTGCTCCTGTCCGCGCTGATCATTGCCACTCTCCTGCTGGGTTCGGTGCCGCCGGTGGACCGCGACGCCTTAACGCACCATCTCTTTGTTCCCAAACTCTGGCTGCAGCACGGCGGCATCTACGAGATTCCAGAGATTCCCTTCTCCTACTATCCCATGAATCTCGACCTGCTCTATACCATCCCGCTCTACTTCAAAAACGACATCATCCCCAAGTACATCCATTACAGTTTTGCCCTGCTCACCGCCCTGCTGGTGTACCAATATCTTAACAAACGGTTGGGCCGCCTGTACGGTCTGCTCGGCGCCCTGTTTTTTCTCTCTGTGCCCATTATCGTTAAACTGTCGATCACGGTGTATGTTGATCTGGGCATCGTGTTTTTTACCACCGCCGCCCTGCTTGCGCTTCTTGCCTGGGCAGAGCATGGTTTTCAACCCCGTTTTCTTCTTTTAGCCGGGCTGTGCTGCGGTCTTGCGGCCGGCACAAAGTACAACGGCCTGGTCTCTGTGGTGGTGCTGACCCTGCTGGTGCCCCTGCTCTACCAGCAGTATGCCTCCAGAGACAAACAAAACAGTGGTCGGGCGCTGCTCTGGGCCATGGTTTTTGCTGCAGTAACCCTCACTGCTTACTCTCCCTGGCTGGTGAGAAACTATCTGTGGACCGGCAACCCCATCTACCCTCTGCATGATACATTCGTGCAAAAACTGCATACCACGGACAAGGGCAGGCAGGCTACCGACCAGGCAGTGCTCACCACCACCGAACAGACACCAGTTCAGGCAGGCAACAACGCCTTTGTCGCGCGAAAAGTTCTGTACAATGAGCCATGGTGGCAGGCTGTTCTTTTACCGGTTCGTTTTTTCTTCGAAGGACAAGACGACGATCCCCGCTACTTTGATGGTAAACTCACCCCCTTCCTTCTCATCCTGCCGGCACTGGCCTTTTGCTGCAGGCCAGCAAACAGGCGGCTGCGACGTGAGCAAAACTTTCTCCTCTGGTTTGCTCTGCTCTACTTTTTCTTTACCTTTTTCCAGGAAGCCATGCGGATTCGCTATGTTGTTGCAATTGTGCCGCCGCTGGTCATCCTGTCCATGTACGGGCTGCAAGGAACCCTGCAGAAACTAGCCGGTTGGAGTAGCAACTCACAGGCAAGAAAAAAAATCTCTTTGGCAACTGTAGCCTGTACCTGCGGAATAATGCTCTGGTACAATAGCCAGTATGTTATTCAGCAGTTTTCCATGGTACAGCCGTTACCCTATGTGCAAGGAAAAGTAAGCCGCGACGACTACATCACCACCTTCCGCCCTGAGTATCCTGTAATTCAATGGCTGAATGCCCGGACAACAGCCCGTGACCGGCTCATCTGTCTCTTTCTTGGTAACCGAGGGTATTATATGGACTTTTTCCCGATCTTCCATACACCGTACAATGGGCCGATGTCCCTTGAGCAGACGACCTCTCCATATATTCTTGTTCGGGATGATCTCCTCCATGCCTGGCTCAACCATCCTGGTACAGAGCCGGCTGTGAATCTACCCTTTCAACCTGTTTCACCACAGTTTGCAGCAGGCGGCTACTCCGTATACCTGCGCACAGATCAAAACCACCAGTCAACAACAGCCGAACAACACCATCCCGTTCAGCAGCATGCACAGGCTGAACTGTTGACACCATGATCTGGAAACCCGGTAAACTGGCCAACGGCACACTCATCCTTACTGTTGGCATGGCAGCCCGGGCACTGACACAGGCCCTGGTGTTTCTGATTGTTGCCCGCACTCTCGGAGCAGATGGATTTGGTAGTTTTGTGGCTGTACTGACCGTTGCCGGGGCTCTCTCCTCGTTCAGCGGGCTTGGGGCCAGTATCCTGATGGTGCGGGATATAGCCCGTAACCCTGCCCAACTTGCAAAAAGCTGGGGATATGCCTTGATGGCATACTGTTTGGGTACACCGGTTGCAGCCTCGATCTACATTGTACTTGTCAGCCTGATATTACCCGGCAACATTCCATGGGCAGCAATACTTCTTATTGGTGCTGGGGAAATAGTCTGTATTCCCTTAGCTGGTTTTGGAGTCTTCATTTATCAGGGCCACGAACAGATGACCAAGGTCTCTCTGATGCAGCTTGTTCCGACTGTGGCTCGTTTTAGTGCTGCACTCTTGTTTTTTGCTCTCCAGTATATACCAATAATACCGGACCTGCTGGTGACCTGGTCTGCACTGTATTTTTGCAGTGCCTTGGCTGCCGTCACTTATGTGTTCAGAAACATAACAAAAGATTTTTCCGTCCGGATTCTGCCGCGACGTAAAGGTATCCTGCAACATATCCGCAAAAGTATTCCATTTTCCTTTTCAAGTGCTGCAGAAAAACTGTATGTGGATGCGGACAAGTTTATGCTGGCCCGCTTAGATGCTGTTGGGCCCGCAGGTCTGTACTCGGCGGGATATCGCTTTGTTGACCTCGCCTTTATTCCCTTACAGGCCCTGCTGGGAGCGGCAACCCCACGGTATTTTCGACATGGCCAATCCGGAATAAAGGGAGCAATAAGGTATTCACTGAAAATTGGCGTCATACCGATTTGTTATGGTATTGCGGCCGGTTGTTTGATTCTGTGGTGTGCGCCTGTCCCCTCATTCCTGCTGGGTCAAGCCTATACCGAGACAACAGCCATTGTCTGCTGGCTGGCCTGGCTCCCGTTGATGACGGTTCCGAGAATGCTGCTCCACTATCCACTTATAACCAGCGGTCTTCAACATGCGGGGATGAAAGCGCTGCTCACCGGGGCCGGGGCCAACATTGCACTTAACCTGTTTTTAATTCCTTTGTGGGGTTGGCGTGGTGCGGTGATAGCCTCTTACACTGCGGAGGGATTTATGATTGTTGTGATGCTCTTTTATATCCATAAAAGCTGGCAGCAAAAGTAAATTAAAGTCTGGAAATATAGAAATTAAACATGGATTTCTTCTTAAAACTTCCAGCAAGACAACATCAGACAACTTTTTAAAAATGATAATATTTTTTACAGAAATTTTTAAATAGCTATGTACGCATCTCCAATGGCAACAGGCAATGGTGCCTTCGTCATACACAAAATTCTGGAAAATAGAATTCCTGGGTATAGGGTAATTCCCTATTCTCCCTACCGTACCCTCTTTCCCCTGTCACTCCTGCTTTCCTCCTATCCCCAAAAAACACGCTTGACCCACACCACACCAGACTATGCAATCTTTCACCATCGAAAAAATATTCCTTTGGTTTTGACATTCCACAATTATGTACTCGATTCTTTCATGCGGAAGTACAGCAGTTTTTTACAAAATATTCATTATCAAACAGATCTACGATTATTGACAAAGATGGCTGCAACCAGAGCCGACGCTCTTACCGCAGTCAGTCAATATACAGCTCAACTGGCTCGCGATGATTTACGCCTGAAACGACCAGTCAAAGTGATATACAATGGAGTTGATCACACCCTATTCAGACCATGCAAACAGCAAAAATTTCGATCTGACAAAAAAGTCAGAGTACTGTTTTGTGGCAATCTCACTCAAAGAAAAGGCGCACAGTGGCTCAAACCTATCGCTGAACGAGTCGGTCCAAATATAACCATTGCATACACTGCAGGTTTACGTACACGCAATTCTCTTTCTGTACATCCACAACTTGAATGCCTGGGCACAATTCCTCACCACGCTATGCCGGCTGTATATCAATCAGCTGATATCCTGCTCTTCCCAACAGTGAGGGAAGGCTTTGGCCTTGCAGCTGCCGAGGCTATGGCCTGCGGATTACCGGTCGTGGCCACCGATTGCTCATCCTTGCCGGAGCTGATCGATGAGGGTAAAGGTGGATTCTTATGCCGGATAGGAGATGTGACGTCTTTTGCCCAGAAGATTCAGCTACTGGCGGACAACCCTTTGCAACGCCGGGAGATGGGAGAATACAACCGGAATAAGATAGAAAAAACGTTTACTCTTGAGCAGATGGTAAATCAGTATATCGAACTTTTTGAGCGACTTCTGACAACAGGCTGAAATAGGCTTCTGGAGGGAAAATTATTTGGGTTTGCTGGGATAGATTGTCGTCTTAATTAAATCAGAATACTGCTCACTAATGACGTTCCAGTCATATTTTACAGTCATCAACTGCCTGACCTTTCCTCGCATTTCTTCAAAATTTTCTAATCCGGAAATAACAGTAATAATTTTTTCAGCCAACAGACATACATCGCCAGGTTTCACAAGAAAACCATTTTGATCGTCACGAATGATATCCTCAATCCCGCCTACTTTGGTTCCAATTACCAGGCAACCGCTCATTGCTGCTTCAACAAAGGTAAGTCCAAAGCCTTCAGTGTCACCGCCTTTCACCTGCACAGAAGGGCCGATAAAGATATCAGCGGTTGCGTAGTAAGCTGGAAGTTGAGTGTTGGCTACTCCTCCTGCAAATAAGACAACCTTTTCAAGACCACGGGCTTTTACCTGATCACGCAACTCTTGCTCCAACTCTCCATGACCGACGATTAACAGCCTTGTGCTTGGAAATTCCTTAATAACAAAAGACATTGCATCAATAAGATAACGAACACCTTTTTTCTCTGTCAAACGACCAACAAAAAGAAGAAACGGGCCATCAATACCGTACTGTTTTTTAATAGCATGGCTCTTTTTCTCCGGCGAAAACAGTGACGAATCCACACCCATGGGAATAATATCCGGTTGTCGATGACTCTTTGTATCGGCACGCAACACATCGGCCAGTGGTGAACTGACCGTTACTATTCGATCAGCATTTTTCATCACCCATTTTTTGAACTGTAAAAAAACAGGTGCTCTCAGACCGAAGACATCCGCACCATGAGCAGTTATAACAACTGGAATGTTAAAAAATTTTCCAACCAATACCGCCCAAAACCCTTGTGGTATCAGCCAGTGCGCATGAATCACATCTGGCCGGATTTTGTTGATTAAAAAAATCAGCGAAAATAATTGCGCAGCAAGAAAAAAAGGAAGAAGCAAAAAATAGAGTTTGTTTCGTCGTATTTTCGGAACAATCCCCTGCCCTCCTGCTAACCGTTCAAATGGAGAAAAAAAATAACGGAAACGGTGGATGTGTACTCCATCCATCCACTCAGAGGCCAATGCACCATGATAGCACGGTGTATGTACGGTTACATCAAACGAGCGGACCAATCTTCTGGACAGTTCATACACAAATGGAGGGTCTGTGTCATTCAGCCAGCGAGGAAAGGTTGAGGTAACAACCAGCAGCTTTGGCTTCATCAGGATGTGACTACTCTGTCCGATCGTAGCGCATCTGACTGACCTGCTCGGCCACCAGACCGATCATAAAGATAATGACCGAAGTGTTGAACAGCAGTGCCGACATATTGGTGAACCGGCCCTGGGTGAAAAAGGTGTAGGCATAGTAGCAGACCCCGGTGGTGAACAGGCTGAAACTGATGGGTAGGAACACGCGAAACGGTGAAAACAGGGTGGCTATTTTAGTGATGATAAGGAAAAACCGGGTACCGTCCCGCAGGAGTTTGATTTTGCTTTTACCGACCCGTGCCCTGGTTTGAATGGGGATGTACTTGACGCTGCGGCCGCTTCGCAGATAGGCCATGGTTAAGGTGGATGGGTAGGAAAAGGTGTTGGGCAACAGGTAGAGAAATTGTTTGGCCACGGAAACCCGGACCAGGCGAAAACCGGAGGTAAGGTCCTCGATCTTGAACTTGGTAACATAGGAGGCAAACTTGTTGTACAGCCAGTTGGCCAGGTCGCGATGTGCCCTGGTTTCCGACTGTCTGGTCCGCGCCCCCACCACCATGTCAAACCTGTCGCGATGTGCAAGCAACCGGGCAATATCTTCGGGCTGGTGCTGACCGTCGGCATCCATCATCACCACCCACTCGCCCCGGGCGCAGCGCAGCCCGGATTTAATGGCCGCACCGTTACCGATATTGTAGGGATGGGGCCAGACATTGGCTCCGGCAGCCATGGCCTCTGCCATGGTCTGATCAGTGGAGCCGTCGTCCACCACCAGGATCTCATACTCCGGATACAACTCACGAATGCGTTGTATCGTGGTGCCGATCACCCCCTCCTCATTAAAGGCGGGCAAAAGGATGGTCACCTCGTATTTTTTGGTATCCGCCACAGTCATTCTCCCCAGGCTGAAATTCTCTTCTGGGATGAATTAGAGCAGAAACCAGGCAAAAAACAAAGGGATTATAACAAGAACTCCAGGAAAAAGAGTTGGTTATGACCAGATGCCCACAATGGGGAGGCCGCATGCACTGCACGCACCATCATGCATGCCCTTTACCTGACCGCCAAAACCAACCCGCTGCACAAGCAGCGCCCCGCAGCCGGGACAGTGGGTATCCATTCCTCCGGCTCCACCCACATTGCCTGCATAGACAAAGTGCAACCCCTCTTCCCTGCCGATGGCACAGGCCCTGGCAATGGTTGCCGCCGGTGTGGCCGGCCGGTCCTGCATCTTGTAAGTAGGATAAAAGCCGCTGACATGCCAGGGGATATCTGCAGAAACATCCTGAAGAAAACGGGCGATGTTTCGCACCTCCTGTTCACTGTCGTTTAAGCCCGGAATAAGCAGCGTGGTCACCTCAACCAGCACACCCAGGCTGTGAAACAGACGGATATTTTCGACAACCGGTTCAAGCCTGGCCTTACAGACTTCCTGATAAAATTCGGTGGTAAATGCCTTGAGATCGATGTTAATGCCGTCGAGCACCGGTGCCAGATGCTGCACCACCTCACCGGTCATATAACCGTTACTGACAAACACATTTTTCAGGCCCCTTTCCTTTGCCAGCTTGGCGCAATCGTAGGCAAACTCATAAAAAATTGTCGGCTCCACATAGGTGTAGCTGATGCCGGCACAACCGCTGCGCTGTGCCGCATCCACCACATCCTGCGGTGTTCTGCGTGCACCGGTGATTTCGCCTGAGCAGAGGTGCGGGTACTGGGAGATCTGATAGTTCTGGCAGTGCAGGCATTGAAAGTTACACCCCACCGTGGCAATGGAATAGGATCGGCTGCCGGGGACAACATGAAAGAGCGGTTTTTTTTCGATGGGATCGATGTTTTCTGAAACCAGCCTACCGTAGACAAGGGAGTACAGTCGGCCGTTCCGGTGCTCACGCACACCGCAGATGCCGCGTTTGCCTTCGCTTATCCGACAGCGGTGATGACACAGTTCACAGACGACTCTGCCGTCTGGAGACTGTCTGTAAAACAATGCTTCATGCATACTCCCCTCCCTTGTCGGCATTCGGGCCAGGTCGCGCACTGTACAGTGACGACTGTTTCTCTTTTATTCTGCCGGACCTTCAGGCACCACCTGCCTGAACCAAGGCATTCTCTTCAGAGAGCAGAGACCGCTACATGCGTATTTTAGCCTCTGTCTTGGCCGGATTTTTCTCAAGACGCCGATAACGGCCAACGGCCTGTTCTGCAAATCGGCCGATGATATGGGAGAGGTCGGAACTTTGCCAGACCTCGGCAAAGGCTGCATTGGCAAGCAGGTGATCAGCAACCTGAAACGGCTGTTCGCCTTCCGGCTGCAGGCTGATATCTTCAAACTGCAGCGACACCTGTCTATCCAGGGCCTCGTTGCAGAGCTCATGAACACAGTACACAAAGAATTTTCTTACGTCCTCGGTTGATTCGGCCTCGTTGAGCTGTTTTCTGAATTTGGGCAGCAGTTCATTTTCAATCTTTGTAAAGGACTGTATCTTGACCATGGTCATCCTCCTGTTGAAAGAAATTCTTGTCGTGGAGCATCATGTCGAGCCCGGTCATCAACGAGCGCTCGTAAAAAAAGCTGTACAGTTAAACGTACGATTTCCGGCGGACAGGGTCATAAAGAACAGGCAGCTGCAGGCAAACCAGCTCCGATCATCTTTCGCTGCCATCGGCTGCTGCTCAATACAGCAAGACTGTTGCCTGTTCCTCCTGGCTGCGGGCGGCCATCTCCCTGATACGGGCGGCCATGGCCTCGGGATTTGAAGGAAACGCTCCCTCCGGACACGCCTGCACACATTGCTGACACACCACACAGGCCTCACTGATGATCGGATACGGATCTACGACAATGGCCCCGGTCGGGCACACCTCAGCGCAGATCCCGCAGCTTGTGCAGAGTTGCTCGTCTGCAGCCAGCGGCGGCATGGAGGCCTTTGCTGCAGCCAACGATTTGATCTGTGCCTCAGCACGCATGGTCGGCGGAAGATAATCAAGCTTCTGCAGATCAAGCACCACTTGTTCCTGTTGTGCAAGTCGCTCCACCACCACATCAACCAGTGTCCGCACCTGATCCAGGTCTGCCTGGTCCGGGCGTCCCTGGGCCAGTGGTTCTACCGCACCCCACATCGAGGCATGTACAGCCAGAACTTTTGCCGCAGCCACAGGGATATACTGTTTTTCAACGAGCTGGGCAGCCATCTCAGGCAGGGCCAGACCGCTGGCAACACCACCCCAGGTGACAAAGGGAACGGCACGGCCGGTTTGATTCGGTGTCAGGGCATCGATCCAGCGGCTGACCAGAGGAATGGCATGATCGCAATAGACAGGTGAGCCGATCCACAGACAGACAGGTGTATCGGACAGATCGGGGAGAGACCGGGCAGCGGCCGCACCCTGCACACTGAGGTCAGCCATCTCGACCTGACACTGCTGTTCAAGTAAACGTTGTTGGATGGTTTCCGCCACCAGGCGGGTGGTGCCGGCGGGTGAGAAGTAGACAATACGATGCGCGTAGTTCATAAAACAAGTCTCCTGTTAGGGTCATCCCGAACATGACGATTGGCACACGTTCGGCCTGTTCAACAAAGATCTGTTGCCGGATAAACAGTCTGTCGGCAACGCAACCGCGCTGCATGCCTTCCAACCCGGTGACACGTCTCTGACCTTGCAAACAGTCCGATGTACAGGCAGGTACATCCAATGACAGAACATACCGTCAATACGGCGGATACTGACAAGAACCTATGGTGTACTCCTTTATCGGATACCCATATTGATTCAGCAGAACCTGACCGTAGTGATCAAGCACATACCGTTCCCACCGGCACATGCCCGGCGGCACAACCGGCGCGTAGGTGGTTACCGGAGCAGCAGCAACCGGCGGTGGATAGACAGGTGGTGGAGGACGATAGGCCAGGGCTGTGAGCGCTGAACCGAGAAAGAGTCCGGTCAACCCCCATCCCAGGGCAACACCACTGCAGCAGTGATGACGGCTCCATGCAGACACCGGATTAAAGGAGATGGACAGGATACAGAAAACAAGGACAAAGATCGTTGTCTTTTTCATGGCGATTTCACAGTGCAAGGTTCAAGGAGGGGATACAGGAGTTTTCCCTGCCGCTATCTTACCTGTACTGTCTCTATACCATACTTCGATCTTTTTGGGTGAACGCTTTTGAAAAAACTACGGCGGCATCGAGAAAAGATGCTCTGATGACGCGCTTTAAACGCCGGAGTACAAAAAACCGGCCCCGGACCTCCTTCCTGTACAACAACTAAGGCGTCTGCCGGCAAACAAAACGCCCGGAGCAACATGGCAACAGGTACAATTTTACAGCAGGAAGAGGTGGTCCGGGACAAGCCGTACAACAGCAGGGTTGAACAAAAAAAATCCCCGGATCAATGACTCTTGATCCGGGGATGCCCTGGTTTATCCACGTACCGATGTTTCCCCTTGTCCAGAGAGAAAACAACTATCATCTTTTCAGGCAGGTCTTCTGACTTTCGGATCGCTCTACTATCTGCGTCTTCCCGACCGTACGGCCAGTGACATTGTGCAGCTTCGTCCCCGAATACAGCGGCGGGCCCGTCCCCGATTCTCACGGGGTTCCCTTTTCATCCTTACGGAACCTGAAAAACTATTCAACTGAATTACATGCACACCTAAGCGGTTCACCCCCTTCTTGTCAAGCATAAAAAAAGCACACTGCCCACACAATCCCGCCGGTCACCGGTGTCTGCGGGATGGTGAACTGTCTGAAAAATGCCGCCTGTCTGTCCCGGGTCGGCTGCTGCAGCCCAAGCACCCTGCCTCGGGGTATCACCACGTTCAATAAAAACACCGGACATGTGAACAGGTGACATCAACCCTGAACAGTGGTATAAACCACTGCTTACGCTCCCTTTATCAGCAAGATCGTACCATGTAAAAATTGGCATCTACCCCTGAACAGACCTCCACCCCCATCAGCCATGCGTTGCCAACCTGTTGTATACGCCCGGGAAAACCGACATCAAAGGCACTTTCCAAAACAGAGGGGCCAATGAGGTCTCTTTATCCGGCATCCCTTACTTCTTTCTGCATCTTATGCGCAACACATCCGCTCAAGACCATACCTTGTCATCCTTATCCGGCAGAAACGGTATAGCAACGGCACAGCAGCACACCAAAGCAGTTGTCGGTTTCAACACAAACCGGCTTATCGCCTGCCATGACTGTGATCTGCTGCACCACCTGCCCGAACATGCAATCACCACCCTGCTCTGCTCCCGGTGCGGCGCGGTGCTGCACCGTCAAAAACCGGCAACAGTTGAACGCTCACTGGCCTGGATCACAGCCGCTCTGATCCTCTTCATTCTCTCCAACAGTTTTCCCTTTCTGGCCATCCGGAGCAGCGGTCTGGCGCAGGAGACCATCCTGTTGTCCGGTATCCATGAACTCTGGAAACAGGATATGCACAGCCTTGCCGTGCTGGTTCTTCTCACCTGCGTACTCATACCGCTTGTACAGATGCTGGGGCTGCTCTATATTCTGGTCCCACTGCAGCTGGGTGGACGGCCGGCGCCCTCTGCAGGCTCCTTGTATCGGATTGTCCAGGAGCTTGCCCCCTGGGGAATGATGGAGGTTTTTATGGTGGGCATTCTGGTGGCTCTGGTAAAACTCGATCACCTGGCAACCATTGTCCTGGGGATTTCCGTCTTTTCCTTTGCAGCCCTGATCTTTGTCATGGCCGCCGCCTTTGCAAGCCTTGACCCGGTCCTGTTGTGGGATCGTCTTGACCAGCGCCGATGAACACCAAAACCGCCACCGCCCTGCAAGTGGGATTGATCAGCTGTCACGACTGCCGGCAACTGGTCTCGGTTCAACAGGCAGACAACTCTCCGTACTGTCCTCGCTGTGGTGCCCGTCTCCACCGGCGTAAACCTAACAGCCTGACCCGTACCTGGGCCCTGATCTGTGCAGCGATGATCCTGCTTATTCCGGCCAACCTGCTGCCGATCACCATTACCACCTCCCTGGGAACCAAGCAGACCGACACCATCCTCAGCGGCGTGATCTACTTTATGCAGACCGGTTCCTGGGAGATTGCAGCGGTCATCTTTATTGCCAGCATCTTTGTTCCCTTTGCCAAGTTGTGTATTCTGATCTTTCTGCTGCTCACTGTCCGCTTTCGGTCACAGTGGCGCCCCAGAGACCGCACCGGTCTTTACCGCTTAACCGAGCTGGTGGGCCGCTGGTCCATGGTGGACATCTACGTGGTCACCATTCTGGTGGCCCTGGTCAAGCTGGGAGCCATAGCCGATATTGAGGCCGGGCCTGCCGCCATCTACTTTGCTGCCGTGGTGGTGACGACGATGTTTGCCGCCAACAGCTTTGATCCCCGTCTGATCTGGGATGTACTTGAGGAGGACGTATGACTGATCGTTCAACGATCGAACAACATATTGCCGCACCCGTTGTTCCGGCCAAACGCCGTTTTTCCCTTGTGTGGATTGTACCACTGGTGGCCCTGGCCATCGGCGGCTGGCTGGCGTTCAAGGCCATCCGTGACAAGGGGCCGACCATTACCATCACCTTTGCCACGGCTGACGGTCTGGAGGCGGGGAAGACTAAAATCAAGTTCAAGGATGTGGATATCGGCCAGGTGGAATCCATTGCTCTGAGTGAAGATGCCGCCAAAGTGATGGTCACCGCCAAAATGATTAAGGGAAGTGAGGTGTTTTTAACCGATCAGACCAAGTTCTGGGTGGTCCGGCCGCGCATCAGCGGTGGTTCGATAACCGGACTCGGAACCGTGCTGTCCGGCGCCTATATCGGCATTGACGGCAGCAGACTGGGAAAGCCTGCCTCCACCTTCACCGGACTGGAGACACCACCGGTGGTCACCTTTGACCATCCCGGCAGATCGTTCAAGATCGTTGCCGACTCACTGGGTTCTCTTGATATCGGTTCTCCGGTGTACTATCGGCAGATTCAGGTGGGTCAGGTGGTGGGTTACAACCTGAACGAAAAAGGGACCGGTGTGGACATCGTGATCTTTGTTGATGCCCCCCACTTTACCAGGGTGACGAAGAATACTAAATTCTGGAACGCCAGTGGTTTTGATGTATCGCTCAGTGCCCATGGGTTAAAAATCGACACCCAATCCATGGTGTCGATCATCAACGGCGGCATTGCCTTTGACCTGCCCAAGGATTCGGGACCGGGTAAGGAGGCGGAGGAGGACACAACCTTCCATCTGTATGCCGACCGCAACGCCATCCAGGAAAAACGGTACACGATCCGCACCTACTATACCCTGCTCTTTGATGAATCGGTACGCGGCCTGCAGATCGGTGCACCGGTGGAACTCTACGGTATCAAAATGGGCGAAGTTGTCGACCTGAACCTGGAATTTGACCTGGAACAGAAAAAATTCGTGGCCCCGGTAACTGTGGCCATCGAACCGGAGCGGATGAGTTTTTCCAACAGAGAGAAGATTTTAAAGATCTTCAACAACGATCCAAGCCTGTTCATCAAAACCATGGTGGAACGGCATGGCCTGCGGGCCCAACTGCAAAGCGCCAACCTGCTCACCGGCCAGTTGATGGTCAACCTCGTCTTTGTGCCGGATGCCCCCAGGGCCACCTTAACCACCAGAAACGGGGTGCAGGTGGTGCCCACCGTTACCGGATCGTTTGAACGACTGCAGGAAAGTGTGAGCCGTATCCTTACCCGGCTTGAAAATGTGCCCTTTGATCAGATCGGCAACGAACTCCAGCTGACACTCAAAGCCGCCACCGCCACCATAGCTGAGGTCGGCAACCTGACCGCAACGCTCAACAGCGAGACCGCACCCAAACTGCAGACAGCCCTGATGGAGCTGCAAAAAACACTGATCGATGTTCAAAAGAGTCTGGGTGCGAATTCACCCCTGCAGTACAACACCACCAAAACCCTGGAAGAGTTGTCGCGTACCCTGCGTGCATTGCGCGAGCTTACCACCACCCTTGAACATCAGCCACAATCGATCCTTTTCGGCAAAAAAAGGCAGCCGGATGAATAAATTTAACCTCAGTGTACTCTGGTTGATACTTGGAACAGTGCAGCTCGGCCTTTTGGGCTGCGGCCCGGCTGTCCAACCCATCAGCTATCATACCCTTACCGGTTTTCCGGCAGCGACTGAAACCAGGGACAACCACAGCCAACTCGTGCTGCAGATCGGGCCGGTCAACCTGCCGGACAGGCTCAAACAATCACGGCTGGTTTTCGGAACCAACGGTACCTTTCAGTTCAGCGACCAGCATCGCTGGGCCGATGACCTTGACCATGACATTGCCCGGGCCATTGGTGAACAGCTGGCTGTCAGGCTCAAAACAGAGCAGATCGCTCTTTTTCCGGAAAACCGATACGCACAGATAACCTGTCAGATTGTGCTTGATGTGCTGACGTTAGAAGGTCTGCCCGGTCAGGAGGCATCTTTTAGTGTGCGCTGGTCAATCATTGACCCTGATACACGAGCCGTCCGCTTCGTCCGGCGCAGTACGTTTGGCAGACAACCAACAGACAGCAGCCAAGCCGCCTGGGTTGCGACGCAGCGCCAGAACATCGCCGCACTCAGCGAAGAGATTGCCCGCGCTATCCAAACAGGTAGCTGGTAGCCAAAGGGTAAAACGATTGAGAAAAATAATCCGGATTGGAAAGATCTGAGCCTGGGTTGTATGGATTTTGAGACTATCGCAGAGTTCATGTTTGGCATATCAAGGATGATGGATTCTGCGACTACGGCCGCTGCGCGTCCTTCGCGCAGAATGACCGTTGTAGGGTGACGAGGTGATGTCTGAGTCAATTTGATGTCATACCGCGCAGAATGACTGTCGTAGGGTGACAAGGTGATATCTGAGCCAAATTGATGTCATTCCGCGCGTAGTCGCGGAATCCAGTTGAATGCAGGGACGCCACATGGAAGGTAAACACGCCTATACCTCTAGCAAGTAAACGAAATGGAACGCTTTACACCGGGGTGACCAGCAACCTGGAACGTCGTATGTATGAACATAAAAACAAAACACACTCTGAAAGCTTCAGCGCAGAATGACCGTTGCAGGGTGATAGGGTGATGTCTGAGTCAATTTGATGTCATACCGCGCAGAATGACTGTCGTAGGGTGACAAGGTGATATCTGAGCCAAATTGATGTCATTCCGCGCGTAGTCGCGGAATCCAGTTGAATGCAGGGACGCCACATGGAAGGTAAACACGCTTCCACCTACATTCTCGCCAGCAAACAAAATGGAACGCTTTACACCGGGGTGACCAGCAATCTGGAGCACCGTATGTATGAACATAAAAACAGAAGTAGAGCATGGAAAATTGCTTTGATTGAGAAAAACAATCCGGATTGGAAAGATCTGAGTCTGGATTGTATGGATTCTGCGACTACGGCCGCTACGCGTCCTTCGCGCAGAATGACCGGTGCGGGTGATGGGGTGATGTCTGAGTCAATTTGATGTCATACCGCGCAGAATGACGGTTGCAGGTGATGGGGTGATGTCTGAGCCCGATTAGTGTCATTCCGCGCGTAGTCGCGGAATCCAGTTGAATGCAGGGACGCCACATGGAAGGTAAACACGCTTCCACCTATATTCTCGCCGGCAAACAAAATGGAACGCTTTACACCGGGGTGACCAGCAACCTGGAACGTCGTATGTATGAACATAAAAACAAAACACACTCTGAAAGCTTCAGCGCAGAATGACCGGTGCGGGTGATGGGGTGATGTCTGAGTCAATTTGATGTCATACCGCGCAGAATGACGGTTGCAGGTGACAGGGTGATGTCTGAGCCCGATTGATGTCATTCCGCGTACAGTTACGGAGTCCATGTCTGGCGCATCAAAGATGATGGATTCTGCGACTACGGCCGCTACGCGTCCTTCGCGCAGAATGCTGTTGCAGGTGGCGGAGGTGATGTATGAGCCCGATTGGTGTCATTCCGCGCGATAGTCGCGGAATCCAGTTGAATGCAGGAACACCATATGGAAGATAAACACGCTTCCACCTATATTCTCGCCAGCAAACAAAATGGAACGCTTTACACCAGCAGTGTCTCCAGCAGCCCGGCTCGGTGCACCGGGCCACTGAAGAACAACTGCAACAGCGTATCTCACTCTATTACAACTCAGCCATGGCGATCTTTAACTGGTCGACCCACATATCAGCAACAGAGGGAAACTCAGCCAACCCCTTCATGACCGGCACAGCCTCTATCCCGACCTCAGCCAACCTGCTCTTCCAGGAGTCCGGCTCATCACCAGCCATATCGTTCATGGCATGATCACCGGCAACGGTCATAAAGGGAATAAGGTACGCCTTCTTGATCTTCTTCTCCACCAGCGCATCTTTGATCTCATCAAAAGACGGTGCCCCTTCAACAGTACCGACAAACATATTGGGATCCATCTTCTGGGCCTTGTACATCAGGGCGCTGTACATAGCATCACTGGGATGATGGGTACCATGCCCCATGAGAACCACAGCCTCGGTTGATTTCCGTTCTTTGGGAACCACCCGGGTGGCGATCTCCTGCAACGCCTTTTCCATGGTCTCGTTGCTCACCAGCAGGGGCTTTGAGATGACCACTTTTTCAAATCCGCCGGACATCTGACCAAACAGACGAGCATTGGCATACAGCTCATGAAACTCTATTCCTGGAATCATGTGCAGTGACTGCACCGCCACCCTGGTGTAGCCGTCTTCCATCAGCCTGGCCATGGCCATTTCCGGAGAGTCGATGGCCACACCCTCTTTGGCCAGCTTTGTTCGGATAATCTTTGATGTGTATGCCCAGCGCACCTCGATTTTCGGAAAGGCTGCCTTTACCCGTCGCTCGATGGTGCGAAAGGCCGCCTGCGCACTCTCAACACTGGTGCCGAATGTTACCAGCAGGATGGCAGGTTTTTTCTCCTCTTTGCCCGGCTGGTCAGCGGCATGACCATCCCGAACAGATACACCGGTCAGCACAAGGGTTGCACACAACAGCATCAGCCACTGCTGCTTCATCAACATACGCCACATACGAAATTCTCCTTATCGGAAAGGTTGATAAATGCCATGGATACCTTATCCACAGCCTGTCTGTGTTATTCTCCGGAAGCAGCATCAACGGCTCTGAGACGTTGATGCCCGCCTCTGCAGAAGAACCGAATAATCAATACGTTCCTGAAACCGTTTGACACGTGTCTTACCGGTATCAAGAAAACAGCAACAACTCCCGCCGGGCCCGACAAGGGTCTCTCCCCAGCGCTGATGGTCAGTCGGTATCATCCATATGCCGGCACCCTCCGGAGAGCAGACCGCCACGGCCACCTGTTCAATGGTGCGGACCCCTGCCAGGAGCCGAATGATCTCGTTAAAATGAGGACTCAGCACAATCACCACATCCACACCCTCTTTTGCCGAGGCTAAAACCAGTTCCGGCTGCCGGAGCGTCTGCATTGGCAACAGCCGGACCCGGGCCGGCCCGTAGGTGCAATCAACCGGCCGGCCCTCCTGTCCACCCGTAAGAGTATCCCAGTTCCACAGACAGGGATCGGCCGCACCGTTCAACCAGTGGACAACAGGTACGGTCTGCGAGGTGTTGATGAACAGGGCACTGTGCCCGGTGGCCGCACACCGGCTGCGCACCTCATCCAGAAAATTCCGGCTGTAGGCATGGGCGGGCAACACATGTAGTGTGTCTGTCTTTGCATCTGTTGTCTCTGCCACAGCCAGGGCAGGGGCACCATCCGGCGACAGAAGCGCATGACAGCAAAGCAACAGCCGACCCGGAGGCGGCAGCTGTAGAAACTGCGTCAGGTTAGTGATGCCGGACAGGTTGAGATAGCATGAGCGCAACCGGGAAAGATCTCCTGCAGGCAGAGGGACAGACTGATGGGCTGGTTGTATCCGGCCGCTATCCTGCAGGTGCAGATCAACGATCAGCAGCTGTGAGGTTGCCGCCTGTTTCTGCAGCACAACAGTCCCCTGCGGATCGACGAAAGCAGAAGGAGCCTGTCGACAGTCCATAATCAGATCACAGCCGGTTCGATTACAGGCCGCGATAAACAGACTGTTTTCCAGGGCCCTGGCCTGCCAGATCTCCACCGGGTTGACCCCGATCGGCGGCCAGGTCGACGGGATCAGCAGCAGCACAGCCCCCCGAAGCGCTGTAACTCTGGCCATCAGGCTGTGATACGAATCAGAACAGATGAGCACCCCCATGCGCCCCCAGGGAGTATCAAAGGTGTTATCCTGACAAGGATCGCCTGGACAGGCCCATCTACACTCAGCATTGATTTTTCGGTACCGGCATACAATGCTGCCCACAGGATCAAGGACAAAGGCACTGTTATATAAAATACCGGTCAACGGCTCCAGTTCGGCCATGCCCACACAGACGTACATGCCGTATTGGCGGCAGAGAGCCGCCACGGCGGTAACCGTTGGGCCCTCTGCAGTCTCCGCATAAGGTTCCATATCGTGATGACCGGCAAAGGAGTAGCCGGAGATCATAAGCTCCGGAGCAACCACCAGCTGTGCCCCCTGCTCACCGGCCTCCTGCACAAGCGCCAACAGTTCCCGCCGGTTTGTCTGCGGTTGTTTGTGCACAACAACTGCATGCACCAGGGCGATTTTTAAGACAGACATGTTTTCCTCTGTGGGCAAAAGAGCATCCTGACCGGTCGGCAGGCATGCAGGTGTCTATCTTCACACAACCTTGCCGGATGACACGAAAACCAGGTTCAAGACAGTTAAACGCAACGTTACGGATCAGAGCCGCATTCTACAGCTACAGGGGCAGGTATACAGGCAAATCCGGCCCAACCTGCTGTCAGAACTCAATACCCCGTTGCGCCCTCACCCCGCTCTTTAAAGGATGTTTGATCATCCGCATCTCAGTGACCAGATCAGCAGCGCCAATCAGGGCCTCCGGTGCATACCGGCCGGTGATCACCACATGCTGGTCAGGGTTGCGACGCGCCAGAAACTCCAGGCAGGGCTCCACCGCAAGCATACCGTAATGGAGAAGATAGGTAAACTCATCAAGGACCACGGTATGATATCTGCCGGAGTCAACAGCCTGGCAGGCAAAATCCCAGGCCTGGCGCGCCAGCCGGGCGTCTTCTTCCCTGTCTTCGGATTTCCAGGTAAATCCCCTTCCCATGACATGCAGATCGATCAGACCATCAAATCGTTTGACCGCCTCCAACTCACCATAGTGCCATGACCCCTTGATAAACTGGACAAAACAGACCGGCAGGCCATGTCCGGCCGCCCGCATGGCCATACCAAGGGCTGCGGTGGTCTTGCCTTTGCCGTCACCGGTATAGACGATTAACAGTCCTTTTTGCATACCGCCCTTTCTCCATGTCTGCGGGATGATGTTATATTGCTGCACACTGTAGTTTTCACTGTTTCAAAAGATGCGGTGATGTCCACAGACAACAGCCATGCGCACAAAGAGCACACTCTTTCACAGCCGGCAACAGCGGTCCACAACGTATTGTTATAAGGAGGCATCAGTGAGCACAGACCACTTATCGGCAAACCCCAGGGCCAGGGCCCGGCATGCCAGCATCAGGAAAGCATGGTTGTCCTCTGTGGCTGCCGAGGTTGCCAGCTGTTCCCGGTAGGCGGCCAGCCGCTCATACTGCCCGCTCACCGCACAGGCCACCTGGGCGGCATGGGCAGCCATGATCTCCTGTTGACAGGTCTGCGGCAGTACCCCCCAGGAGATCTTGTCTCGCAAATGAACCAGGGCGGCTACGGCGGCAACGGTTAAAGGATCACGTTCGATTGCCAGAAAATTACTGCGCAGCAGTGCAGCCAGTTCCTGATCAAGAAACGCACAGATCATATCCTGCATTCCGATCCGGTTTAAGCCGAAACGTTCCAGATGAATTTTCGCTGAACATTGGCTGATCGGCGTGAGCTGGTTCTGGCGGGCAAGCGACTGTTTTGTGGCCTCGTACACAGCCCGGCCGATCATCTCTCCCAGTTTGACGTGTTTACCACTGCTGGTCAGCGGCACTTCGTCGTTTTCCAGGGCGGCAACCGCGATCTGATCAGTGCCGGTGCCGGTGGCCAGACCATCGGAATACCGGGAGTTAACCGCCAGCTCCTGCAACACCGCCACCTTGGCCTCAGTGGCAGTCATAATGCAGCGGGTCAGGGCTCCAGGGGTTAACGGTCTGCTGATAAACACCATGGTGTTGATCGTGCCCGGCCCGGGAACAGTGGTTGCCGTGGTCAGGGATTCAAACCCGGTCGCAGTCTCCACAACCGTGGCAGGATCACCCACCCGGCCGGCATTGGCATCCACACCGCCGGTACAGATTGCAGCAACGGTCAGACCGCGAAACTGTTGCTGTGCAATACAGGCATTGTGCATGTTGGCAGCCGTCCCCAAAGTGGCGCACTGTTCAGCAGGCAGGCCGTACTGGGCACAGATGGTCCGACGGTAGCTGTGGGGGTCATCACAGGGCTGTGCCGACAAGCGCTTGCTGTGACCAGCGGGTTCACAGCTCTGGTGATTGTACACACAGGTAAGATCAAAACGCAGGCCTCCGGCAACAGGACAGGTGGAGAGGATGCTGTGCGGTTTGAGAAAACAGGCGCAAAGTATTTTTTCCTGCCGATGAATTTCAACGCCATTGTACAAAGTGTCGATGAGCATGCCGGGGTTTTCCTCGAAACCTTCTGGTTTCTCGAGCCGAAAAGGAGTTCTTCAGTGGGTTGGCGGGTTGGTCCAGGTCAGATGCTGATAAAACTTTTCACCCTTCAAGCTTGAAGGTGATCGTCTGTTCCACCATGGCCTTGACCGCCACACCCTTCACCGTGCCCGGCTTAAAGCGCCAGTTGCTGATACAACGCAGCACACTCTCTTCAAAAACACCCTGGGGATCGGCGCTCAGCACCGCAATGCGCCCGACCTTGCCGCGCTCGTCAACCAAAAACCTCACCTTGATCCACCCCTGAATATTGCGCCGTTTGGCAGCCGGCGGATAGATCGGCGATGCCTTGGCCAGCACAGCCAGGGGACCGTCGAGCTGACTGACACTGAAAACACCGCCACCGCCGCCACCTCTTCTCGGTTCGGTTGTTTTCGGCTGATTCGCAGGTGCGGCGGGTGCTGCTGTCTCAGCTGTCGAAGGTGTTTCCCGGGACTCTGTGGTTTCTGCCGCTGCAACCGGTACGATTTCCACAGCCTGCGTCTTTTCCGGTACCGGCTGAATGGTTTTTTTGGGCTTTACCTGCTGTTGTGGCTTCTTTTTTGCCACTGGTTTGGGAACCGTCTTTTTTTTCACTGCCGGGGTCGGCGGCGTTGATTCGACCTTCGGCGGTGCTGCCGGTTCAACGGTTTCGACAGGACCGGCAGCCAGGATGGAAAAATCAAGAGGCACCGGTACCCGCATGATCTGGCTTTGCTGCCCCAGAGAGACCGCACTCCACAGAAGCACTGCATGTAAAAGTACGGAAAAAGTGGTGGCCCCGGCCTGTCGATTCATGGCTGCTGTTCGGTCTGCAGGCTTAAGGTGGTAAATTCCAGCTGTTTGACAGCCTCATACAGATCGACAAACAGCTGGAGCGCTATATCCCGGTCTGCACGGATCGTGATCGGCGTGTCCCGGCTCACCTCCGCCAGTGCAGTTGCCAGTTCCGGTAACGGGGTTTCACTGTTTTCCACCCAGACGGTTCCCTCTTTGGTAATGGCAATGGTCAGAGGCTGCTGAAGAGACGCATCCTGCACAGCCTCGGCTTTAGGCAGGTCAACCTTAATACCGCCGGTGGCGATGAAGGTTGAAGTGGTGAGAACAATGGTCAGCAACACCAGCATCACATCAACCAGCGGAATAACATTCAGATAATCAAATTCCCTTTCGTCCATGACTGATATCCCATTGCATGAGCAGTACCTTGCAACGCCGGAGTAAAAAGTTGTACATGGCCACCGCCGGAATGGCAACCAGCAGACCCATTGCCGTTGCTTTCAGGGCCAGGGCCAGACCGGTCATGATCTTGGCGGTATCAAATCCCACCGAGCCGATATCGTAAAAGGTGAGCATAATGCCGAGCACTGTACCGAGCAGGCCGATATAGGGGGCATTGGAGCCGATGGTGGCAATCATATGGAGTTTGCTGGTCAGATGCAGTTCCAGCTCTCTGCGGTCCCGGTACTGTTCAACACGGGTTGAACGATAGACGAGCCAGCGCTCGAGCGCCACGGCAACTGCAATCACACTGAGCAGTCCAAGAAAACCGAGCACCCCGAAATCTATCAACCTCTGCAGATGTTCCATGGAGATCCTTGCTGATCAAAAAAAGATATGGGTAGAAGATCGGCCTGCCAAAAGTGCGCATAACCGACAGACCATCAGCCGGGAGATGGTGCGAGGTGGCCCTGCAGGCAGCAGCGGGAACACTGCCTGTTCCGGTGCAACACTGTCGCGGAAGGATAAAACGATAGCATCCTCTGCAGGGCTCCCGACATGATGGTCAGGTAAAGCCGACCAGCAGCCGGAATGACCACAGCCTGTGAAACGGGCGAAAAAAAATCCCGGACCGAAAATTCGATCCGGGATAGCCCTATTTATCCACAGAAGTGATGAACCGGGTACGCTGCCGTCCTCGCAGCCGTCTCCTCTATCCATTCAGGCAGGTCTTCTGACTCACGGTTCATCCTACTGACTGCGCCTTCCCGGCCCCATGGGCCAGTGACATCCTGCAGCGTTCGTCCCCGATTACAGCGGCGGGCCCGTCCTCGATTCTCACGAGGTTCCCTCTTACGTTTATACAAACACCTGAACTTGAAATGGATAGAACCCATGCACCACAGATTGTCAAGGAAATTGTTTTGCAGGCAGGGTCACATACCATATACTGAAGGAAAGATATGTGCGTTTTCAATGACCTGGCGTTTTCTTCCAGTGGTGAGAGCCGTCACGGCAAAAGGCCTCTTCTGATCTGTTCCTTACCTGTGATGTATGGTTGTATCTTCCGGCAGAGTCAGGGTATATATCTGAGTTGCCCGTGCAAACAGACCTTGTGCCGGGTGGACGAAACATATGACCATAAGCACCTGCTCCCATCATCGCCCTTACCTGTGGTCAAGCGAAATGAAAACAATCCTCACAACCCTTCTCGTCTGTTTACTGGCAGGTACAGCCTGGGCCACCAGGCAGTTTCCGGAAATGCTGGTGTACAACAACACAACCTACGACATGTACACCACCCCGCTGGAAGCGCTCTTTCCCGCAGGAAAAACCAAAACCTTTGTGCCACGACCGCCCTCAACAGCCTGTATACGTGGGTACGTCGGTTCATGGAAAATAGAAGATGATTGGCTGTTCCTTGTTGCCCTATACGACGGTACCCCGCATCGAAGCGTCATACCACTGACCGAAATTGATCCACAGTGGGTCTCACCTGTGAGGGCGGACTGGTTTTCCGGTACTCTGCGCCTCGGCAGCGGTAGGATCCTGTCGCGAGCCATGGGCGTTGATGCAACACGAGAAAAGGAAGTTTATCTGGATGTCAAAAACGGCAAGGTCATCTCAAGCCGCCACGTTCACAATACAAAATAAGACAGACCAAACAAACACCGCCACCTGGAAAACCTATAGCAATCCACAGTATGCTTTCATCTTCAAATATCCGCAAAACTGGGTTGTGGAAGATGAAGGATACCATGAGACTGCCGGAGGGTGCCGGGCAGACGTACCCTCGCTGGCACTTTATGAACAGGGAAAGGAAGAAAATTTAAACGATTGGATTCGTGTAAATCCCCGGCAGTTTATGCGTGAGGATGGAAGATGTTTAGAGATCAGAAAACATGCCATCTGCACCTACAGTACGGATGCAGCGGTGCCGGCAGCATACAACCATTTTGTTGCCGACTTTACCTTGCAACCGACTACGAAAAAACGATAAACAGATATATCCGGCCAACTGCCTATGCAGCACGACCAGATTTCAGTGCACACAACAAACATTCATATTCTCACTCTTCCGGATGCCGACAGCTGCATCTGCTGCATTTTTAGATGAACAGGCACACTCTATACGCTCTTGTCATTGTCGCCGCCGGCGGCGCGCTCGGTTCAGCAGGTCGCCATCTGCTTGCCGGATGGATCCTGCATCACACCATGGGCTGGCGTTTTCCGCTGGGTACGTTTATCGTCAATGTTCTTGGCTGCCTGGTCATTGGCGTGCTGGCAGGTTTTGTTATTAAATACAACTTCTTTTCCGCCGAGGCCCGGCTGTTCCTCTTCACCGGTATTGCCGGTGGGTTTACCACCTTTTCCGCCTTTGGACTTGAAACCTTTTATCTCCTGCGTCGTGCTGAGTTTCTGATGGCCGGAGGGTATATCCTGCTCAGTGTTGTTGTCTGCCTCCTTGCCCTGTGGGTTGGCTTTAGTGCTGTTCCACAACAGGGCTGACAAGGTGCCGCCTGTGCTACAAGGCAACGGCGCTACCGGTCCTGTTTAGCAAAATACCGATCAAATACATATTCTTATTCACCTTCGCAGTAATGAAAAAAATCTGCAAACCGATATTTTCCTGTTTCATTTTCCACAGCTACCGTTTATGCTGAGCGCACAATCATCAATGTCTATCGACTGTATGCATACTACACAGTGCCACACATATCAGGAGGAATTTTACATGGCTGTCTAACGCCGGAAAACACCCTGCTCCCCACGGCATGCAGGTTGCGGCGTACCAGACACAAGTACTCTGACCACAATATTTCAAGAAAAACACTTGACTCTTTGGGGGTACGACGACAGGACCATGATCTTTCACGCGTTAAAAATTCTAACAGCGCACCTGAACTCCTACTACACCGGCCTGACAGTACCCGGCGGCCTTACCGCACATCCAACCGTCAACCTGCAAAACGTCTCCCAGCTCACTGAAGAAGAACTGAAAAGCAGTAACAAGGTCCTTCTTACCCTGGTCAATCTCGCCGAAGAGACGACCATGAAAAATGAACCCGGCACCTACGTTGTTAACAGCAACGAAGCCCACTACACCAATCCGCCGGTTAATCTGAACCTTTTCCTTCTGTTCTCCGTCTGCATGTCCAATTATGAGCATGCACTCATCTACCTCTCACACACCATATCCTTTTTCCAGGGAAAAAGGATATTTACCAGACAGGACGGTGCGCCCATCCTTGCCGGCCTGACAGACGATTTTCACACCGGGTTACCTGGAGATTTTCATATTATTCTTGACCTGTATTCGCTCAGTTTCGAACAGGTAAACTACCTGTGGAGCACCCTTGGCGGTAAACAGCACCCCTTTGTCTGCTACAAGGTCCGTCTTGTGAGCCTGCAGAGAGCCGCTGTCAAAGAAACCCGCGGCGTTATCAGAAAGATCACCATTGATGATTCGGCCGCACGATAAACCGGCCCAACAGCCGAGGTAGCAACAGCATGGCCATAACCGTTACCTACACCATCCTCTTTGAAGTGAAGATTCTTCACCATTACCTGCTGAATAACGGCCTGAAGAACTTCACCTCCATGAGCGCCGCTGAACAGGCGGAACTGATGCTGTTGTATGATATCAGCGATATTTTCCAGATCACCCCCTCTGTCCAGACTCAAAAGGATCTTACCCGGCACCAGTGCCTCTTCAAACAGACAGCCACTGGTTTTCTGGTTGGTCTGAAAACAGAAAAGGCGATGGACCCATCACAGCCGGACATACCGTTTCACAGCCTGGACAATGATCTGATCTTTACCTTCAACATCCATATTAAAGATTACAACCTGCTCAACTATACCGCCCTCCCCTTAACCGGTAACACCGGCCAGGTCTACCTGTTCAGTAACCTTGCGACAACACCGGGAAAGCTGTTCCCATCCCTGTGCTCGCTGCCCGGCACCTTCAGCCCCGGACGCACCTACATGCCGGGTGACACCCTTATTGATAACCCGGCCGCGCCTACCCGGCTGTTCACAGCCAAAGTAAAGACAACAGCAGCCCCGACCTCCTCTTCAGACTGGCTGGCGGAACAGCAGAGTAACGGCCTGCCGATGTCGTATGCCAATGCACATGACCGGTACCGGCTGGTACGACAACGGTTGCTCTATACCGTGACAACAGCCGACCTCGAACCAGACATCGTGGTGCAGACCGCCACTGGAACCACGGTCGACGTCAGGACCGACGTCCTGCCCGGCGAGTTCCGCACCATCCAGCTGGACCTGCGCGGTTTACCTGAAGGGCTTTATCAACTGCGCGCTGAATCAGCAGATCAGAGCTATCAGGACCAGCAGTCCTTCTACCTGCTGCACGGGCAGGAAACACCCTTTGCAATCCTCCAGCTTGCCGTGCACAGCAACAGCGCAGCGTACAACATGCTCAACCCCCAGGGACACGTGCTTAATCCGGTGTACGAACTTCGGCTCAAAAACCGGGCCACACACTGGCGATATATCGGCAAATCGTTCAACGCCTCTTCTGTGACTGCCGACCCCATGCCGCTTACCCGATTCGGCTTCATCGACAACATCAGCGTTCCCGACAGCAACGGTGTTCAAGTCGACGACCTGCCCAATCCGGAAGTGACCATGATCAGGGCAGAGGCTTTGACTGTTGAGACGGAGAATAAATTTTATTCAGAAATCCACATCCACTAACAACCGACAGGGATCACAATGGCAATGACATACAAAACCCCCGGCGTTTATGTAGAGGAAATTTCCAAACTGCCTCCTTCTGTGGCTCAGGTGGAAACAGCCATACCGGCCTTCATCGGCTACACGGAAAAAGACACCTACCGAGGACTTTCTCTCACGGCCAGACCCAAACGTATCAAGTCGTTGGCCGAATTTGTGGAGATATTCGGTATGGCCACACCCGCCAAATTTGTAACCGGGACAGACACCGGTATCAAAATCAAAAAGGTGGACAACCAGTTCCAGCTTGACAGCCCCCTGGCCGATCCCTTTGCCACCCTGCAGTATCGGCTATACTACAGTCTGCAGCTCTACTTTGGCAACGGTGGCGGCCCCTGCTACATTGTCTCCTGCGGCAGGTACAAGACAAGCGGCGCTCTGGTGAGCAACACAGAGATGGAAACAGCTCTTGCCTCCCTTAAAAAGGAAGATGAACCGACCATGATCGTCTTCACCGATGCGGTTTCCTTAACCGATGCCGATCAGTTCTACGGGCTGCAGACCAAGGCCCTTGGTCAGTGTGCCGAGTTGATGGACCGGGTGGTGATCATTGATCTGCATCTTGCCGCAAGTGCCAAAGGTGAGGCGGATTTCAATACTGTTGCAAGTGCTTTTCGCACTAAGATCGGCATCAACAATCTCAGTTACGGGGCAGCCTACTATCCCTGGCTGCGTACCACCCTGGATTACTTTATCGACGAGTCCTCTCTTTCTGTTCTCCGGGGTACCAATGTCGATGCCACCGAGATTCCAAATAATACCGTCCTGCGCAAGTACCCGCCTGAGGGGACAACCGAACTTGCTGCAACCGAGGCGCAGACCTCCCTCTATCATGCCCAGAGTGCGATCTATGCTCTGATCAAAAAGGAGATTGCCAAGTTTCAGGTCATCTCACCGCCCTCGCCCGCCATTGCCGGTGTGTATGCCGCGGTGGACAGCACTCGCGGAGTGTGGAAGGCACCGGCCAACGTGTCACTGAACTACGTAAGCGAGCCCATGGTCAAGATCGACGACCAGGATCAGCAGGATATGAACGTGACCACAACGGGCAAATCAGTCAACGCTGTTCGCATGTTCAGCGGTAAAGGGGTGCTGGTCTGGGGAGCTCGTACCCTTGCCGGTAACGACAACGAATGGCGGTACATCAGTGTCCGTCGCTTTTATAACATGGTGGAAGAGAGCGTTAAAAAGGCCACCGAGCCCTTTGTGTTTGAGCCCAACGATGCCACCACCTGGATTAAAGTGCGGGCAATGATTGAAAACTTTCTGATTCTGCAGTGGCGGGCCGGAGCCCTGCAGGGTGCTAAACCAGAAGAGGCGTTTTTCGTTCGGGTCGGTCTTGGCGAAACCATGACCGCCCTTGATATCCTTGAAGGACGCATGATCGTTGAGATCGGTATGGCAGTGGTACGGCCGGCAGAGTTTATTATCCTCCGGTTCAGCCACAAGATGGCTGTATCCTGATAAAAGACATCCCCCTACAACTAACCCTCAACCAGTGCCAAGGCTATGAACTACAAAACTCCAGGCGTCTATGTTCAGGAAATTTCGCTTTTCCCGCCATCCGTTGCACAGGTGGAAACAGCTGTTCCAGCCTTTATCGGTTACACGGAAAGGGCAAGCGATCCGGACGGTAACAACTTAACCAACCAGCCGGTCCGTATCAAATCACTGGTGGAATTCCAGGCGCTGTTCGGCAATACCTATACACCTGCCACCTATACCATTGTGGCTGATGCCGCCACCAACCACTCGCTGCAATCAATCACACCGGATAAGCGGTTCTATCTCTATGACAGTCTCCGACAGTTTTATGACAATGGCGGCGGAAACTGTTATATCGTCAGCGTGGGCAGTTTTAACGATGCCGTTGCCTTTGATGCGCTGGAACAGGGAGTTGCAACACTGCGCAAGGTGGATGAGCCGACCCTGCTGGTCTGCCCTGATGCAGCAGGACTACTCGACAGTGACGGCGAACCGGATCTGGCTCAATTCGCTAACCTGCAGAAGTTGCTGCTCAGTCAATGCGCTGAGCTGCAGGACAGGTTTGCCATCCTTGACATCATGGAAGGGTATCTGCCTGAAGATGTGAGCAACACCCCTATAAAGGACTTCCGGGATACCATAGGCATCAACAATCTCAGCTATGGTGCTGCCTACTATCCCTGGATTGTTACCAGTTACACCCATGCTGTCGGTTTTCGTCAGCTTGCACTCTTTGACACGGCGGACCTCGATACTCAGATCACTGATCTCACCCCCTACGCAAAAAATGCGCAGGAAGAGGCTCTGACAACAACCGCGATAGCGGCCATAGCAGATACCAACGCCTGTTTTGATGTTGCCGAAGCAGACAAGCTCATGCTGCAAACAGGCGGCAGTAACTATCTTAAGACCCGTCTGAACGACTACCAGGCAGACATTACCAGAAATACTGCCCTGGTGAGCAACATGACAGGCTACCTGAATACACTTGCCAGCGTTGCAGCGGCCTTTGCCAGGGCCGAGACATCGGCACAGACTGACTCCGGTTTTGCCGGGGAAATCGCCCTTCTGCAACAGGATACCGAACTGACAGAGGCACTTGTCGGCCTGATTGCCATTGAAAAGAACCCGGCAACCATCGCCAATACCGAAGCAGCCAGGGACGCTGCCAGAATCAACACACTGTACGGCCCGCTTGCCCCGAAATGGCTGGATGGTGCATCCCTGGATGATATCATGGCTGATGCCACGGCCTTTGCCAACAACAGTGCTGGCCGACTGGAGATCATCTCCGCCCTTGCACCGCACACTGCCAAGATACTCAGCAGTTATGACCGGCTCTGCAATGCTGCCCTCTACTTTGAACAGGAAGGTGGTAACGCCCTGTTTGCAGGCCATGAGTTTTTCAACGGCGTTCGCGACATGCTTATCAAAAAAATGCGCACCGTGCCGCCCTCGGCCACGGTCGCCGGTATTTACGCCAGCGTTGACGGCAGCCGCGGGGTATGGAAGGCGCCTGCCAATGTCAGCATCAATGCCATCATCGGTCCTGCAGTCAACCTGGACAATAAAGACCAGGAAAACATGAACGTGGACACCAGCGGCAAATCGATCAATGCCATCCGGGCGTTCACCGGCAGAGGATCTCTTGTCTGGGGTGCCCGCACACTGGCCGGTAACGATAACGAGTGGCGCTATGTGCCGGTTCGACGTTTTTATATCATGGCTGAGGAGAGCATCAAAAAGGCAACAGAACCCTTTGTCTTTGAACCCAATGATGCCAACACCTGGGTCAAGGTTCGCGCCATGATTGAAAACTTTCTTATCCTGCAGTGGCGGGCCGGAGCACTGCAGGGGGCCAAACCAGAGGAGGCTTTTTATGTGCATGTCGGCTTAAACGAGACCATGACCGCTCTTGATATCCTGGAAGGCAGGATGATTGTCGAGATCGGGATGGCCGTGGTCCGGCCGGCGGAGTTCATTGTCCTGCGCTTCAGCCACCTGATGCAGTCAGGTCAAGGATAACACAACACGTAGTTGCAGTCTGAGAACCACAGGTTCATCCGGTCGGTTTCCTCCACACTGGACGGATACCGGCAGATACATCCAACTTTAACTGACAAGTGATCCACTATGGCAACCTATCCGATTCCTAAGTTTCACTTCCAGGTACAGTGGGGCGGCACCCGCATCGGTTTTACTGAAGTAACGGGCCTGACCATTGAAAACGAAGTCATCGAATACCGGGAAGGCAGCAGTCCGGAGTACAGCAAGATCAAGATGCCCGGCCTGCACAAGTATGGCAATATCACCCTGAAACGGGGGATTTTTGCCAGTGACAATGAATATCACGACTGGCTCAACTCGGTAAAACTCAACACCATTGAACGCCGGGACCTCATCATCAGTCTGCTCAACGAAAACCATGAACCAGTGGTCTCGTACAAGGTCAAGCAGGCTTGGCCGGTAAAGATCCAGGCACCTGACCTCAAGAGTGATGCCAACGAGGTGGCCATTGAGAGCATTGAACTGGCCCATGAAGGGTTGGTCATTCAGAACGACTAACTCTTTTTACGTTGTGAGTAATCATGGTTGATGGCGGGAAATACTACCCACCGGTGGGCTTCCACTTTCGAGTGGTGTTCACCGGTATCGGTACGGAAGAGATCGACAGCCGCTTTCAATCGGTCTCCGGCCTCAGCATGGAGCTGGAAACCGAAACAAAGAAGGAAGGTGGTGAAAACCGGTATGAGCACGTGCTGCCGGTGCGGGCAAAGTACCCGGTGCTCGTCTTAAAGCGAGGGTTGATCAGCGATTCGGAGTTGCTGACACAATGGTGCAACGATGCCTTCCTGTCGCTGGACATCCGACCCGTTGACCTGACGATCTCGCTACTCAATGAAAACCATGAACCGCTCATGACCTGGAGCGTTAAGCATGCCTGGCCGAGAAAGTGGAGTCATAGCGACCTCAATGCCGAGCAGAATGCCCTGGCCATTGAGACCTTTGAACTCCAGTACCAGTACTTTACTCTTTCCTGATCTGTCCGATGGCCATTGAAATCCGCGAACTCAACATCCGGGTCAGCGTCACCCGCAACGAACAGGAGCAGGAGAGCGGACCGGCGGCTGAAACTGTTCAGTCGGGAATGCCTGACAAGGACGAGTTGATTGCCGAATGTGTTGAACAGGTCATGGAACTTATCCGACTCCGGAACGAACGTTGATGACACCCAATGTCTCCAAACTGAAAATTTACTCGTATACCGATGCCGACCGTAAAAGCGCCGACGATCAGATGGAGGTGCTGGTCAATCCGGAGAGCTATTCCCAGAAGATCACTGTCAAATTTTCTGAGAAACAGGCACCGGGAACAACGGGAAAACTCCCCAAGTTCAGCAAAATAGAGCCGCAAAAACTTGACTTTGAGCTCCTGTTTGATGCCACCGGCGTGATCAACGGCGCAAAAGACGACAAGAACGGCGTTGAATCAGAGCTGGAACGTTTTAAAAAACTGGTCCTTGAGTACAAGGGAGACAAGCATCGCCCCCGTTTTCTCAGTATTTACTGGGGTACGCTCAAGTTTGACTGCTGTCTGGAAAATCTGGATATCACCTATAAACTGTTCCGATCCGACGGCCTGCCTCTACGGGCACTGGTCAAGGCCGGGTTCATCGGCTCAATTGACGATACCAAACGGGTGGCCAAAGAGGATGCGAGCTCGCCGGACCTCACCCATGTCCGTACCGTCACAGCCGGAGACACCCTGCCGCTCATGGCCTTTCGCATCTACGGTGACTCCAGATACTATATCGAAGTTGCAAAGGCCAACGGCCTTGACAGCTTCAGAAACTTGACAACCGGCATGCAACTCATTTTTCCACCGATTGCAAAGTAATATGGCCCAGGAAAGAGTACTGCCCACCAACCAGCCCGCCACCACGGTCTCCCCTGTCATCCTGATTGAGGGCAACGAGCTGGCCCGCACCTGGCAAATCGATTCAATCACGATCAGAAAGGAGGTGAACCGTATTGCCTGGGCAAAGATCGTCATACTGGACGGTGATGCATCGGGCGGGGTGTTTACAGCCAGTAACGATCAACTCTTTATCCCCGGCAAAAAGATTGAGATCAAGTGCGGGTACCAAAACGACTCGCTCTCCCTGTTTAAGGGGATCATCACCAATCATGCCGTTCGGATCCGGAGCCAGGGGGACGGCGTACTGGTGCTGGAGTGCCGGGACGCAGCTGTGAAGATGACCGTTGGCCGCAAAAGCAGATACTTTGTCGACATCACAGACAGTAACGCCATTGCCCAGATCAGTGGCACATACAGCGGGTTCAGCACCACGGCAGAAGCCTCAGCCGTGACCCATAAAGAACTGGTGCAGGTCAACTGCACTGACTGGGACTTCATCCTGACCAGGGCCGAGGCAAACGGCAAGGTCTGTCTGAGTGATGACGGCACCTTTTCCGTACAGGCACCGAAACTTGATCAGTCGCCGGTTCTCTCGCTGGAATACGGGGCAACCATCCTTGAGTTTGATGCTGAAATCGATGCCCGGCATCAGTTGAAAAAAGTCACCTCCCGAACATGGAGTGCCGCAGAGCAGACAGTGCTGACTGCAGAGGGAGAAGCTGTTGCCACCAGCCTGAACGGCAACCTCACTCCCTCGCAACTGGCTGAGGTGATCGGGCTTGCCGACTACGTTCAGGATCATGGCGGTGGCATGGAAGAGGCGGAGCTCAAAGCCTGGGGGAGTGCGCTCCTGGTCAAGCGTCAACTGGCCAAAGTTCGCGGACGGGTGAAATGCAAAGGCATTCATACCGTCAGACCCGGGGTGATCATTGAGCTTGCCGGTATTGGCGACCGTTTCAACGGCAAGGTCTATGTCAGTGCCACGCAGCACTTCATTGCCGCCGGTGACTGGACAACGGACATCTTCTTTGGCCTGGATCCGGAATGGTTCAGCACCAGAAACAGGATCAATATGCAGCCGGCAGGCGGTCTGACAGCCTCTCTGCACGGGCTGCAGGCTGGAGTGGTGACCAAAATCGACAGTGACCCGGGCAGCGAATACCGTATCAAGGTACGGCTGCCGATCATCAGTACCTCGGAAGAGGGGGTGTGGGCACGGTTGGCCACCCTGGATGCAGGACATGAACGGGGTACCTTTTTTCTGCCCGAGGTGGGTGATGAGGTGATTGTCGGCTTTATTAACGATGATCCACGGTATGCCGTGGTGCTCGGCATGCTGCACAGCAGCGCTCTGCCGGCTCCGCTGACCGCTGAAGAGAGCAACCCGCAGAAGGGGTACGTCAGTCGTTCAAATATGCGACTGTTGTTTGATGATGAAAAAAAGGCTGTCACCGTGGAAACGCCCGGCGGCAAAACGATCATCCTTGACGAGGACAGTGACGCCATCACCATCAGCGACGAGCACCAGAACAAACTGGTCATGGACAGCAATGGGATTGTCATGGAAAGTCAGGGGAAAATTGAGATTAAAGCGCAACAGGACCTTGCCCTTGCCGGCCTGAACGCGGAGATGAAGGCACAGAGCGCCCTGAGTGTCGAAGGAACCGCCAGTGCTGAAGTAAAGGCAGGCGGTACCCTGACCGTGCAAGGAGCCATGGTACAGATCAATTAGAGAAAAAATATGCCGCCTGCCGCCCGTATAACAGATACCCATGTGTGCCCGATGGTTGATCCCGGCCCTAAACCCCATGTGGGCGGACCGATTCTGCCACCGGGTGAGCCGACCGTACTGATCGGCGGCTTGCCGGCAGCAGTGGCCGGTGACCAGTGTGTCTGCGCCGGACCTCCCGACACCGTCACCATGGGATCGACAACGGTCTTTATCGGGGGAAAACCAGCGGCAAGAATGGGGGACTCCACTGCACACGGCGGATCGATCGTGGCGGGATTTCCAACAGTTGACATCGGCGGATAACACCACAGGGACACAGGACAGCAATGAGTACAGAGACCACCTTTCTCGGCAGGGGCTGGGGATTTCCACCTGAATTCAACCGTGCAGCCGGTGGTGTCGGCATGCTGGCCGATGCAGATGATATTCGCAGCAGCCTTGAAATTCTTCTCTCCACCCGGCTGGGAGAACGGATCATGCAACCTGACTATGGCTGCAACCTCGATGAGATAACCTTCGAGGCCATGAACCTGACCATGCGCACCTATATCAAGGACTTGGTGGAACATGCCATCTTGTACCATGAACCGCGAATCCACCTGGAACAGCTGGAAATTGACACAACCAGGGAGACAGAGGGAGTTGTGCTGATTGTTATCAGGTACCGGGTGAAAACAACCAACTCCAGGTTCAACTTTGTCTACCCCTACTATACAAACGAAGGCTCCAACCTGCTCAGCACCGAATAAATGACTCTAGACTGCACACATACTCATCCGCTCCAGCATGACGGCACCTCGCAGAACGAGCGATTTTTAGCCGCCCTGGATCCTGAAAACGTCCGGATTCATCAGTTTGATCTGCGCGACTGGATGCGCTTTGCCTACCACTTTGGTGCGCGTCTCAACTACTTCTCCACAGCCGATGCCCATGTTCCTGACGGTAACTGGCAGGAGTTCATGAAGGCAGAGGACGAGATCAGAGAGTGGCTCAAGGATGCGTCACTGGTTGCCGGGGAGAAGTGGCTTGAGGAAGAAGAGCGCGAACGCATTCTTCAGCGACCGCTCCGGGGCAACTACGAACCCCATCTCGCGCTGTTTCTTGCCTTTCTCAAACTGATGCGGTTTTCGCAGGAACATCTCAACAGGTTGAGTAAACGCCACCTCGACTTTTATTACACTCAGGTGCTGCAACTCAGTAAAAAACCGGCAGTCCCTGATCGCGTACATGTTCTGTTTGAGCTGGCCAGAAATGCGGCGGCAACAACCGTCCCGACCGGCAGTGTGCTGGATGGCGGTAAAGATGCTTCAGGTCGGCCGCTGCACTATGCCACAGAATCCGAAATCACGGTGAACAGCGCTAAAGTGGCCCTGATCAAGAGCATCTACCACCAGGAAGGAGGCTCTGTCCGCTACGCCGAGATGACAGACTCTGTTGATGGCCTTGGCACTGAATTTAAAGACGGGCAGCCGGTCTGGAACGGATTTGGTAACGACAGCTGGCCGACGGCCACCCTGGGATTTGCGCTTGCCTCCACGGTCCTGCTCCTGCAGGAGGGAGAACGGACCATCACCCTCTCCCTTGATCTCGACTTTCCCGATACACTTGCTCTACCGACAGAAGAAGACTACCGCAGTGAACTGCAGGTTTTTTTCTCCAGCGAAAAGGACTGGATAGCGGCCACGGAAATCAACCTGACACACATTCCGGACACAACAACAAAAACATGCGAACTGACCGCCACTATTGATGCCGGTCAACCCGCCATTGTTCCGTACGAAGAAAAGATCCATGGTGAGCGATTTACAACCAACCTGCCGGTTGTGCGGGTACTGGTCAACACCGGAACTTCCGGTGGCTACGCGATCTACTCACTCTTCAGCCATGCCGTTATCAAGAGCGCCCAAATCGACGTCCAGGTTATCGGGGCCAGGGATGTGGTTTTGGAAAATGATCACGGCAGGCTTGATCCGTCCAAACCCTTTCATCCTTTTGGGCCGCTGCCTAAAAAAGGAGCCGGTTTTTATATCGGCAGCCATGAAATTTTTCAAAAAGACTGGCAGCAGGTACAACTGCACATGCAGTGGAAAGACAAACCCGATAACCTGGCAACGCATTATGCCGGCTACCTTGACAATGGATTGACAGGGGAGCCCATTATCACCGGTGATACAGATTTTACCGTCCTCCCCCAGTATCTGAACAACAACAGCTGGTATTCGGCACTATCACAGGGCACCACGGCAGCACTCTTTGAGTCGCCGATCACCATAGAGCACGATCCTGCTGATGCACCGCCTGCAGCTCTTCGTGTACCACCGCTTCTGATGCGTAAGGGCGTGAACATCAATAAGGCCGTGCTTCGCAACTACCTCGTTGCTGACGAGACAAAAACCGCTCAGAAAAAACGGCTGATCTCCAACCGGTTTGAGGCGACTCGCTTTAACCCCGGTTTTGCCAGTCTGGTGACCAGGACGCCCGGTTTTAATGCAACCACTGCATCCGGGTTTATCCGCCTGGTGTTGCAGACGGACTTTCTCCATGACCTGTACCCGAAACTCCTCACCCTGTGGATGACTCAAAGGGCAAATGGCAACTCCGATCTTCAGATGCCCAACGCCCCCTACACACCGATGGCTGCCTCTTTTTCCCTTGATTACACAGCCACGGCAACCAACACCTTTATCTTTACCAGCCAGGCAACCCCTAAGGAAAAGTACGATAACTTTACCAAACGGGCCATCCAGCTCTTTCACGAACACCCCTTTGGCCAGGCGGAACAACACATCTTTTTGAAAGAACAGTGCGACTTCTTCGAAGACCCCACAGCCTCCCGGCAGATGACGGTTATGCCGCGCTACGCACCGGAAGGTGAACTCTATATCGGTATAGCCGATGCCCGGCCTTCAAGCTCACTCTCCCTGCTTTTTGCAGCGGCAGAGGGCAGTGAAGATCCGCTGGCTCCCACTTTTGGTAAAGATCAGCACATTGCCTGGTACAGCCTGGCAAACAACGAGTGGCAGCTGCTTAACCACGATTTTCTGACCGGCGACACGACCAATGACCTGCTGCGATCCGGCATCGTCACCATGAACCTCCCGGCCGCTATCAACGCCAGCAACACCCTGCTGGATGCCGATCTGTACTGGCTGAAGGCACAGCTCCCCAAGGGGCTGCACCACACTTCCGTCTGCCGGCTGACCGGTATTCACAGCCAGGCGATCAGCGCCGTGCTGCAGGACAGTGCCAACGATCCGGCACACCTCAGCTCGTCTCTGCCGGCAACAACCATCAACAGACTGATCGATAAACCGGCAGGCATTAAAGGCGTGGATCAGCCGTACGGCTCATTTGGCGGTGTCCGCCAGGAAAATGACCATACCTTTTACCTGCGTGTCAGTGAACGGATGCGACATAAACAGCGGGCAGTCACCATCTGGGACTATGAGCGGCTGATTCTGCAGGCCTTTCCCACCATCCACAAGGTGAAGTGCATCAGCCATACCTTTGTCCCGACACAGTTCGGTGATCCGGCCTATGATGAACTGGCGCCGGGCTCCGTCTCCCTGGTCGTGATACCGGATATCCGCAACAAACACCTGTTTGACCGACTGCAGCCGCGGGCAAGTGAAAACACCCTCCGGGAGATCGAACACTTTCTGGCCCCGCTGATCGGACTGCATGTCAGATGCCGGGTGGCCCATCCTGCATACGAAACCGTGGCGCTCGATTTTCGGGTAAAGTTCCACAGCCAATACGATGCACATGCCTATCAGGCCATCTTAAACGAGGATATCCTCCGTTTTCTCTCACCATGGGCCTTTGGCGAGTCTTCGACCATTCACTTCGGCGGCAGGCTCTACAAAAGTGTGCTCATCCGGTTTATCGAGGAGTTGGTTTACGTTGACTTCATCTCCCGCTTTAAGATGTATCATCGAATCGGAACACAGGATGGCAATGTCAAGGATAAGAATGAGATAGTGGCCTCCAGCGCCGGAGCTGTTCTTGCTGCAGCCCCTATCCACACTATAACAGTGATTGAGAGCGACAAAGTCTGCAATGAATGAGAGCCGCACCATTCCCCGGGAGATCAGCGACGAATACGGCAAGGACTATGCCTTTCTTCGTGCCAAGGGCCTGAAGTATATTGAGCACCTTGCTCACAAACTGTGGACCGACTACAACACCCACGATCCCGGGGTGACCGTCCTGGAGATGCTCTGCTACACCATCACCGACCTGGGATACCGCATTGCCATGCCAATGGCGGATATTCTGGCACAGCCGAAAGACAACCTGCACCACATGCATGAGCAGTTTCTTTCCGCCATCAATGCCCTCCCCTCCTGTCCGCTCACCGCCGACGACTTTCGCCAGCTCTTTGTTCGGATCGAGGGAGTGCGCAACTGCTGGCTCACAGCCGCTGAGCGCAGCGTTATCGCCCGGTTTAAAAACCTGCCTGTTGCCGGCCGTCCACAACTCCACTACAAGGCCCCTGACGAGGTCATTGATCCGGCGGAACAAAAAGAGTTTCACCTGCAAGGCCTGAACTCCATCCTGATCGACTATGACGAGACCACTCTTCTCAGTGAGGAAGACCGTCAAAAGGATCCGGTGGTTCAGCGGGAGCTGCTGACAGCCAGGAAAAAAGAGGTCCGTCAGCAGGTCATGGCGGTGTATCACCGCTTTCGTAACCTCTGCGAGGATATCGATACCATCCGGGAGGTACCCTCCATTGGCCTGGTGATCTGCGGTGATATCGATATCACACCCACTGCTGATCCGGAAGAGGTGTGGGCCAGGATCATCTTCAACATCGACCAGTACCTGGCACCGGACATCCCCTTCTACAGTCTGCAGGAAATGCAGGAGATGGGGAAAACCACCGACCAGATCTTCGAAGGCCCGGTTTTTCTCTTCACCACACCCTATCCCTACGCAACACCGGGCGATCCCTTTGCCAAGAAAGGGTTCATCCGTCAGGAAGACCTTGTCCAGAGCCAGCTTCGTCACGAGGTGCGCTTAAGTGACCTCATCCGCATCATCATGAATACCGACGGGGTACGGCTGGTCAGGGAGATCGGCTTCGGTCTCTGCGACTGTACAGAAACCGACATGGAAGCAGTCCACCAGTCTGTTACCGGTGAAGAGTGGAATCTCTGTATTCCTGCCGGACACAAACCTGTGCTCTGTACCGAAAGCACGGTGCTGAACCTCTGGAAAGGGGTCATGCCCATTGAGCTGAAAACAAAAGAGGCACAGCAACGGCTTGCAGGTCTGCACCAGGAGCGTAGGCAGAAGATGCAGGCAAAACTCATCCAGGACATGCCGATGCCTGAAGGAAAGTACCGGCGCATCGGTGCCTACCACAGCTTTCAAAACGATTTTCCGGAAACCTATGGTATCGGCAGTGCCGGACTGCCGGAGGGATCAACAACCCGTCGAAAGGCCCAGGCTCAGCAGCTGAAGGGATACCTCCTGTTCTTTGAACAGGTACTGGCCAACTACTTTGCCCAGCTTGAACAGGTCAGTACGCTCTTTGCAGCTGATCGTACTATCCCGCGAACATACTTTGCCGGAGTGGTGCAGGGATTAAAAGACGGGGACACCATCTTTACCAACATCTCCCACTGGCAGGATGAGGTGGAGGCGATCTTACAGTCCACCGGGCTTGATCCCTACGTCAGGCGCAAGAACATGTTCCTTGATCACCTGCTCGCCCGCTTTGCCGAACAGTTCAATGAGTATGTGTTTTTAATGTACCGGCTCTACGGTCAGGACGCCGAACAGGTCGTGATCCGTCACAAAGTCGACTATCTCAAGGACTATGCCAATCTCAGCACCTGCAGGGGAAGTGGTTTTGACTACTATAACCCGCTTGATGACCAGCAGATGCTCACCAATGTAACCGGCATGGAGAAACGGATCTCCCGGCTGCTGGGATTCAACCACTACCAGCGACAACCACTGGGTAACCTCTCCTATGACGTTTTCCCCACCACCATGGTGCACACCGAAGTCAACGGTGTGGCGACCGAGGTGCAGGGGTACGGCTGGACAATCAAGCAGGGCAGTGAGGTTATCTTAGAAGGCATCAATACCGAATTTGTCAAAAAGACGGATGCCTATGAAGAACTCGGCCTGGCAAGTTTACTTGGCTGTGAACGGATCTACTATCAAACCCGACTCAATGCCGACCGAACCATGGTCAGCTGTGTGCTGCTCAATGCCGGTGGTACAGCCATTGCCATGCACCCCAAAGCGTATCCGCTCACTGAGGATGAACTTCCAGACGGCCCCTTTGCCCAGCTGGAAGCAGCGATTGATACCATTATGCACTACCTCCTGGCGGAATTTCGCCTGGAAGGCATGCATGTGGTTGAACATCTGTTACTCAGGCCGAACAGTGATACCCCGCCGGCACAAACCGAACTGTTCCTGCCGATCTGCATCGAACCGGACGGTTCTTTCTGTCCGCCGCTTGATCCGTACTCCTTCCGGGTCACCGTTCTTTTGCCGGGGTATTCCCTACGGCTGCGCAACCGATACTTTCGGCAGTTTGCCGAACGGCTGATCCGTATGGAAACACCGGCCCATGTGCTGCCCCGGATCTGCTTTGTCGACCAGGAACACATGCAACTGTTCGAAGCGATCCATGCCCAGTGGCTCCACGAACGACGCAGCAGTGAAGATCCCGGCAGACAGGCTTCGGACAACACGCTCAAAGCACTTATCGAAGCGCTCAATGCAATTTTCACGATTTATGAAGAAGGTCGGCTCGCCGATTGCGACGGCGGTACCCTGCAGAAAAACACCCTGGTCCTGGGCGGCTCCATGCTGGGGTCTCTGGAAGGTCATTCGCAGCCGGATTAAGCAGCTTTACTACTCCTCACAATATGAAGACGAGCTATGACAACCAAACAAGAACTTCATCTTGAGATACTGAATCAGGAATACAGCCGGTTTGTCAAAGATCAGGTGTTGACCGAAGTGCAGTTGAATGAGATCATCGACTTCTTCGAAGATCAGCATCGGCTTACCCGCACCTGCCTCCTGGGCACCGGCATTGTCTGCGGCCTGGAGCTTTCACGCACCCCAACCGCTGTCACCCTCTCTCCCGGTGTGGCTGTAACCACCGACGGCGATCTGCTCCGGCCCCTGCTGCAGACCTATCGCTACTTCAGTGCCTACACCCCGCCGGACAGCAGTCATTATGATCCGTTTTATTATCAGAGCGGCACAGCGGAAAAGATGCTCACCCTCTATCAACTGCTGACCGAGGAAGAGAAAAATGCCCTGAACAGCCAGGACTATCAGCCCATCAGCGAACTGAATGCTACCATCACAAACTGGGTGGCACTGCTGTACCTGGAGTACTACTTAAAAGACCCGGTCAAGTGCACGCCCACCAACTGCGACAACCTGGGTATCCGCCAAAAGGCCGCGCCAAAACTGCTTATCTGCTCCAAAGAGGATATGGACAAGCTTATCCATAAGGATGCAGGTGAAACCATTGGCGATGATCTCTACCAGAAGTACCACGAGGCCTACACACCCTACTTCAGCTTTCCGGTCATCAAGGCAAAACGGGTGCTGCTCGGCAGTGCAATCACCTTAAACAGCACCACCCTGGCCAGTGCTTACTTCACAGCAGCCAAAAATGGCGCCACGCCGCTCAATGCAGCCATCAGGACGCTGTACAGAGCGTTTCAGCCGCTGATTGATCCGGGCGAGACGTTCAAGGTTGAGACGCTGACCAAAAAACTGAGCCAGGCTCTCACTCCCGGTAGCGATATCTTCACCGCACAGTACATGTACGACTTTTACAAGGATGTGATCGCCGCTTACAACGAGCTGCGGGAAACACTCTACAATGTGGCCCATGAATGCCACCCGAACCTCTATGCCTTTCCCAAGCACATCATGCTGGGAGCACCGAACATCAAGTACGAACCCAAACCACCGGCTTACCGTCACCAGTTCTACCCGTCGTCAGCCATCAGCAAGAATAAGGTCAGGCTCGATGCAGCCGGCAGCATGCTTGCCAGGCTCAAGCTCATGATCGAGACCTTCAAACCCGGGTTGACCGAGAAGATCCGGATTACGCCCAGTCGGGATTACGATCAGCGACTCGCTGAACGGGCCATCCCCTTCTACTATACTGATATCAGGAAGCTGGCACCGGAATGGAGCTACAGCAAGAGCCTGAAAAATCAGGTGAAACGTAACCTCTCCTACAATGCGGACCAGTACGCCAACCCCATACCGGCTGAGACTCTCAACCCGCTGGATTATGATATCGATGCCTACAACTTCTTCCGCATTGAAGGCCACATGGGCAGACCATTCAAGGATGCCTTAAAAGAACTGCACGACCTGCGCACCACAAAAGGGCTCCCCATTGATCTTGTTGCCGTCCGTCTTGGCGACGTGAAGCTCACTGATGTCGACCTTGAAAATTTCTCATGTTACTTCAGTGATCTGGAAACCACACTCGCTCTTTTTCAGGCTGAAATAAACTGTCTGGTGGCCGAAGGGGTCACGTTTTTCTCCGGTTTTACGACAGACCCCGACAGACCGCATGTCAACATCGGGGTGATCGGTGAACTGTCAGGGGCACATAAATGGAGAATCGATGAAGAACAGCTCCAGAAAATTGTCCGCCCTGCAGCAGAAGAGGAACAGCTCAACATCGGCACCAGACCATCACAAACGATCCTGACTAAGAGGGAGCTCGAAATAAAAACAGTCTTACGGGATCCGACAGGTCTGCAGACCGTCGGCCAGGTCATCTTCCCAACCAAACGTGTTGTGGCAGCGAATATCAACAGCGATGAGCTCAGCATCGGCAGGTTTGTGACCCGGGCCCTGCAGGATGAACCGGCAACGACTGCGGACTTTGTTGAAAAAACGCGTGCCAAGGCCGCTGCCGCCAGTGTGCTTGACGGCTTATCCGAAGATGAGCAGTATGTCCTGTTTGAGTATCCGATCCAGATAATCGCTGATCTCAACGCTCTGCAGAAGTTCATCCCCTCTTCACTGGACAACATTACCGCTGATCTGGTCACCGGGTACCGGCAAGGCAACGAAACTCTGTATGGCCACCTGCAGGTAATTGGTGAGCGGCTGGAAAACTACTTCACCAATCCCCAATATGTACAACGCGGTTTTGAAACAGAGTACCTGAACACGATCGACCACCTTGGCCGACTCCGCTGCAGCCACGAAAAGCTCGAGGTGCTCTTTGAGGAAATTGAACAACGGAAAAGAACACTTCTCGAGCAGCTTACCTTTGCCCGTTTCAGTGAACAGCACCCGGGGTTGGAGCATAAAGGCGGGACACATCGGGGCGGTACCTTTGTTCTCGTCTATGCCGATACACCGGCCACTTCCAACCCGGCAGCCACCGGTACCCTGGTGAGCGACATTTTCCGTTCCAGTGCTGCACAACTGGGGATAACCGAGGATGTAATCGGCTCACGCTACATTGATACCGATACCTTTGCCCTGTACATTGCCGGTAATCCCGGCATCCCGGACAAGGAGACCGAGCTGAACAACTTCCTCAGCATCAGGGGCCTTCGCCAGGACAGTCTTGCTGCCAGGTACCTGATCGACGAGCTGAACACAAAGGTCAACGAACTTACCCCAATACTTCAAAAGAAACTCACAAAACCTGAACAAGGTGTGGTTGTTGCCGACTTCTGCCTCCCCTACCTCTGCTGCTCTGACTGCCCGCCCATAGCCTTTATCATTCCCAGAGAAAAGAGGATCCTGGCCCTGCCGACCGACCTGGCCTGTACCACAGACGCTCCCATACCCTTCAGTCTTTACTCTCCGAAAGGAGCAATTATCGATTCACCCGAGGCACCCAAGGCAATCATCAGAGGTGAAAACCCGGCCTTTGATCCCGGCAGGGTGCTTGTCCGGCAGCTCTATACGCCCATAACCTTTACACTTGACGGCGAAACAACCGACTGTGTGATCGTTGTCAAAAGACCGCTTGACCTTCTGCTCACTGCAGAGGTCCAATCCTCAGACAGCAGCAGTGTTGTTATTGTCTATACCAACACCACTGATGAGCGACAGTCCGGTGAGAATACGTATATCTGGGCCTTCAACGACAACAGTACGGAAAAAACACAGGGAAAAGCGCAGCTGGTTAAAACATTCAGTCGCAGAGATCTGTCAGCAGCAGGGATCACCACCATTGCTGCAACCGTAACAGTGCTCGACGATCCGTGCAACTCCACCACTACCGTCAGTGTGAGGGTCCCGGCCCCCCCTGTTGCCGACACATGCCCGGATACTGTCCTTGCTTTTATTGCTGCGGCAATAGCCACGCTCACCTCGGAGGATTTCCAAACACTCCTGAGCAGAATCAATCTACCCGACATCCGGAGCCTGTATGAAGCCTGTCGTAAACTGCTTGATACTGCAACCACAGCAGTTGAGAAGGACGATTCAGCTCTTCGTGAACAGGTTCTTCGTGAAACAACCGAGCTCCTGCAGCAGGTCTATCCGTTCAAATTCCCAGAGGAAATCCCCCGGCAGCTGCCGCGTGTTCTTGAAGAGCTGCTTCGCGTCCTGCTGATGCTCATGCTCAATCTGGTGCGGTGCGATCAGAAACTCTCTGACACCGCTCTACAAATTATACTGGAGAGTCTGGACAGGTTTGTTGAGCACACCAACTGGTTGCACACCTACTACCCGCAGCTGGATACCAAGGATATCCTCCAGGAGGCCATCAAGGCGTATGAGGCCGACTTTGTTTCTCAGCATGCACGTATAAAGGAAAAACTCCAACAGGTACTCGAAGTTCTTGATCTGTTTATCTGAACACTGCCATGACCGCTGCACACTACATCATCCATCGCGTCAATCTTGAGATCGAGGCACCGGACGAACAGGAGGCCGGTCGTCTGCAGGATGAGGCTGCGCACATCTTCTATAATCAGATCCTTCCCGGATTAGAGCAACTGCTGGACCGACTGGTGCCGGACGAGACTGTTGTTTGTATTGACACCCTTAATCTTGTTCTTGATCCGCTTGATGCAGATACTTTTTCCGAAGAGTTTGGCAGCTCTGTCCTCAGTGCACTGCAGAAGAGGTTTGAGCATGTTGCTGATACAGCCCTTGGCAGAGTCGCCCAAGGGCCCGACGAACACCTCATCGTGCGGACACCGGTGCAGCGGACCTTTGATACCCTGCTTCATTTTCTTGCAACCGGTCAACTCCCCTGGTGGAGTGAACGAGTGTTCGACTTTTGGGATAAAGATACACTCGATATACTGCTGCTGCACGTGCAGCAGACCGGACCAGCAGCTGCCTCATCGCTGCTGGTGCTGCTCGCCACAGACACCTCTGCAACAAAACGATTACTCCTTCAATTCCCGCTTGCTTTTGTTGACCGCCTCATCCGCCTGCTGGCAGAGACAGGGACAACCGGCCAGAAAAAACACGCTGATCAACTGATCGAAACCCTGCTTCGCAGCTGGGCAGCGAGTCCTGCAAAGCTGACGCCACCGGCTGTCTCTGCAGAGCTGAATACGCTGCACCAACTTCTGCGCTGGTTGCTCTTTGCCCAGGACAAGGACCTGCCTGCACCGGCACAGGTACAGTCGCTGCTCTCTTCCTCAGCAGACCCTTTGGAGAACATGAACAACCAGGAGGATACGTTCACCGGATCGCTGCACAGGGAAACAACCAAAGCTACACTCCACATGGAGAGGAAGAGGCAACCGGCCGCCAGAGATGTGCACAACACTGCAACCGTTGCAGGCGATCGGCAGCTGCTCAAAGAGGATGCAGGCTCCGAACAGCTGCCGCCCCAACCCCGGACAGCTGCAGAAAACGGCATATACGTTGATCATGCCGGACTGGTTCTTCTCCATCCGTTTTTCGAATACTTTTTCCGGGAATTCGATCTTCTTGACGGCCCACACTTTTGCGACACTGCGGCCCGTGCTCTTGCTGTTCACCTCCTTCAGTACCTGGTAACCGGCCGGGAGAGCCCGGCGGAGCACGTGCTGACTCTGGAAAAATTTCTCTGCGGGCTTCAGCCGTCTGATGGTGTTCCACGCTTTATTCAACTGACAGCCCGTATGCAGGAGGAGGCCGACACGCTCCTGCGTGCTGCCATCGGTCACTGGAAGATCTTAAAAAGTACCTCACCAGCGGGATTACGTGAGGGTTTTCTCCAGCGTCCGGGCACACTCACTGTCAGCACCTTTGAAAACCGGCTGACTGTGGAGGCACACAGTCATGACATACTGCTCAACTACCTGCCCTGGGGACTTGGGATCATCAGACTGCCCTGGTTGACCGCGCCGCTGCTGGTTGACTGGCACAGTTAAATCCTCCTGGATACGGCCATGAAAGAGACCGCTAAAGCCCCGCCTGCCACCAGTCGACAACCCCAACCAACAGGTACCCGACAACCGTTTTTTACGCCTGAACAGCAGAGCGGCTTTTTTACAACAGCTCCGGTGCAGCCAAAACTCAAAATCGGCAAACGGGGTGATATCTACGAGCAGGAAGCTGAGACCATGGCTGATCAGGTGGTCAACAGAACAGACAGCCCCACCGCCCCAACGAACGACAATCAGGAAGAACGTCTTAGCCGCCGTGACCTGCAAACACAGGGAGATGCCCACATCCATCGTCAGCCTTTTTTTGAAAGCGAGGCAGATGATGATGAACCGGTTCAGCGTTTTCACCGTGAGGTTGAAGAGGGTGACAAGGTCTTTCGCAGTGAAGATGACCTCCCGGTTGGCATGAGCAGAGGTGAGGCCATTGTGGCCATTGCCCGCTCCAAACTCGGCAAGGTGAAAGCCAAGCAACCCGAAGGCAGCGATGGTGGTCGACCGCTTCGTTACGGCTATGATCTGCTTCTGGAGATCTTTCAACTGAGTGCCCCAGGCGTATGGAGTGACGACGTTGTCAAGTACATCGGACCGGGGCTGCCTTCCTGGTGCGGCATTTTTGCCACCTACTGCATCAAAAAGGCCGGTATCGATATCGGCAACTGGCAGATGGGCAAAGGGGTCGCGGCCTACGGTACACTCAAGCCCACCGACAGCCCGCAACCCGGTGATATCGGCTACATTGATCAACCCTACCAGCACCACTGCATTATCAGCAGAGTGGAAGGCGACAGCATCGAATCCATTGACGGGAACAGCGGCCTGTTCAGTGAGATCACCGAAAACAAACGCTCCCGCACCGCCTATACCGGTTTTTTTACCGCTCAGCACACCACCGCTGCCGTTCAGAAAAAAGAACAGGATGAGGGATCCGCAGAAAACACCCCTGATCTTGAAAGCAGCCTACAGGCACAAAAAGGCCGGGGTGAGCCGCTGGACAATACAACCCGCGGGACCATGGAAACCAGCTTCGGGACGGAGTTTGGCGGTGTTCGCATCCATACCGATAATGAGGCTGCCCGCCTCAGTAACACCTTAAACGCCCAGGCCTTTACCCACGGCAACGACATCTACTTCAATGAGGGGACCTACAATCCGGAGACCTCTGCAGGGAAACACCTGCTTGCCCACGAACTCACCCATACCCTGCAGCAGCGTGACGGCTTACAGCCAATGGTGAACAGGGCCGCCAATCCCGGGGGCTCCAAAGAGCCGGCAATTAACTTCAGTGACAAGACCATCACCATCAAAAAACTGTATCTTCCCAAGCTCAAGGGCCGCAATAAAAACCTGATCGGTACAGCGGTTACACGTAATCGCAACTATAAACGGAAAGATTCGTATAAGGATACGGCAACCAGTTCCAGCAAGGCTCAGGATGTGGTGTGGAAAACCGGTGTTGAGCCCAAGGTGACAACCGAGGTTGAGAAGCTGACGAAAAAGGCTGCCGACAGTATGGCCTATGATGCAAGTGCCAACGCCTACTATTTAAAATGGGGCTCTCTGAACCTGATCGGCTCCAAAGAGACCATTGTCAAAAATGCCCTGGTACCGCTCTGGAATAAGACCGGCAAGGCTTCAGCCTATGACGTGGACCATGTCAAGGAACTGCAACTTGGCGGTGAAAACTCCCTTGATAACATGGAGCTGCTCAACTTCTCCGCCAACCGCGCCTCAGGATCAGCGGTGAAGAGGACCATTGAGATTGCAGTCAACACATTTCTTGCTTCCGAAGAGGCGAAAAAACAAGCTGCTGATGCCGGCAAAAAGCTGCCCAGTCTCAAAACAGCCAAAACCACCTATGACATCACCTTCAGCAGTGTTGGTTATGACGATGCCAAGGCCAACTTCAGTAAAGGTGCACTGGGTGATGACTACTGGTCAAAGAAAGATATAGCGGACAATGCAGCACACCTGAAACAGTTCAAGCCCATGACCACCAGACAGATTGCGGCGGCCAAAGGCACTGAAAACGACCCGATTATCTACACCTCCGAGGCAGGCGGCACTGGTTTACGCAAAGCAGACCTTGAAAAAATAAAGGGTATCGCGGTGAGCAAGTTCACCTTCCCGCCGGCTCCGACCGGTGAAAAGGCTGGCGATATTGAACTGACCATCACACCTCCTTCCGTGGTTAACGGCGACATCAAGGTGCCGATTCCCATCTACAAGATGGATGGGATCGTGTTCGGCGGCCACATGCCCCGACGCGGCAGCAAAAAAGGTCAGGGCGGCCTGGAAAAAATTCTGAGTAAACTGCAGATCAACGGGCTCAGCCCTGCGGAGCTGGATATGGTTGATTTCGTTCCCGGGATCGGTCTGGTGGTTCGTGGTCGGATTCAACCCACACTTGATATTCTTGAAGGCGTTGAACTCGACTTTTTCCTGGAAGGAGACAGCTTCGGAATCAGCAAGACCATCACTGCCGGTGAGTTCAAGCTGCCGCCACCGTTCAAGATCAATGCAGCACTCCTCACCATCGGTGCGGGCAACAAGGGCATCTTTGTTGAAGGCGACGTGCTCTTTGAAATCAGCAAGCTCGGCACCGGTATGATTTCAGGTCTTGGCAAGAGTAACGGCGATTTCGGCATTAAAGGCCGTTTTGACTTCGACCCCAAACTCTTCAAACAGGGAGCAGCCTCCATTGAGGTTGAGTACAACAACAAACAGGGCTGGGCTGCCAAAGGTGAGTTGCAGATAAGTAAAGGTACGGTCAGGGGAATCGACTCGGCAAAGATCGCTGTTGCCTATGCCAACAGGCAACTGACTGCCAACGGCACTGCTCAAGTGGCGCTGAGAGGAGTTGATGAAGTGACCCTGGCCATCAGGTTTGGTGAAGAGGTCTCGGAGATCGAGGGCACGATCAAAATCGGCAAGCTGCCGGGCGTCAAGGAGGGATCCGGTCAACTTAAACTGATCAAAACAGGGGATGACTACGACTTCAGCGGTGCCGGCAAGATCACACCCGACATTCCCGGTCTTTCCACCCAGATCGATTTCGAATTCCACAACAACATCTTCTTGGTCGATGCCCGGGTTGCCTATGACAAGAACCGCCTGAAGGGTACCCTCAACCTCGGCATCACCAACCGGGCCATCGATGCTGCAGGCAATCCCACCGGTGAGGCCCTTCCGGACTACAAAGTGTATGGTAAAAGCACTTTGGAGCTGATGATCACCGATAAGCTGGTGGTCAATGCCGGAGTCAACCTGCTTGAAAATGGTGAGATTGAGGTCACCGGAGGCATCCGCCTGCCGCAGCGGTTCGAGGTGGTTCCTACCTTGCTCAGCGTGGCCAACAAGCCGCTGATCACAGTTCCGCCCATTCATATACCGTTATTCGGTATTCCCCTCGGGATCACCACCATTGGTGTTGAGGCGGTCATCTCGCCGAGACTCACGGCCAGCGTGCAGATCGGTCCCGGCAGCCTGGTGAATGTCGGTGCCGAGATCACGTACAATCCAGCGCACCCGGAAACGATGAGCATTACCGGTGGGGCTGATTTCGAGTTTGTTGCCGAAGCGGGCATCACTGCCGGGGTCGACTTCGGGCTCTCGGCCAGTGTCGCTGTTGCCGCACTGACCGGTGGCATCGATCTTTCGGCTTTTATCAAGGCGGCAGCCAAACAACCGGTTTTTCACACAGCGCTTTCGTACTCACCTGCATCCGGCTTTGAACTGGATGGTCTGGTCAACGCCAAGGTAGCGGCTATTCTCGGCTTCAGCGGCGACCTGTTCGTACGGGCCTCGGCCGGGGTCTGGCCGGCGGAGATCTCCAAGACCTGGAGATGGCCGATATTCAAGAAAGAGGTTGATACCGGCCTGGAGATCGGCTTTGAATTTCCGTTTGCCTACAAGGATAACAAGGCGGATGTGTCCTTTGAAAACCTGCGGTTCACCTATCCCAGCCTTGATGATCTGACCGGCAAGGTGCGGGAAAAGATCGTTGATCCGCTGGTTCATGAATTCTAACAGAACGACTCTTCTCTGCCATGGATACAACCGTTATACAGACACTGCTCAAAGAGGGGGCTGAACTCCACCTGGCCGGCAACCTGGCCGATGCGGAACGCTGTTACCGGCAGGCACTGGAGCTTGACGACTCGAGCGCTGTCGCCCACAACAACCTTGCCTTCCTCCTTATGCAACGCCGGGAGTTTGAGGGTGCCGAGCAGGCGTACCAGCGCGCCATTGCACTGAGTCCCGCCTATGCAACAGCCTATACGAACCTCGGCCAGGCCTACCTGCTGATGCAGCGTTGGGAAGAGGCCTACGAGTACCTGACCAGGGCAACAGAGCTTGACAACAACGCATGGCATGCCTACGAAAGCCTGGCCAAACTCGCCATGCTCCACAATGAGAACGATCGCGCCGTCTCGTACTGGACCATAGCCAACCGCATTCAACCCAACCAGGAAAACCTGCTCAACCTGGCCCACTGTCTTGTTCAGCAGCGCCGGCTTGATGAGGCACGGGATGTGCTGACCCTGGCTGCAGACTACGATGACGAGCATGCCCGGCTGCATGCGCTCTTCGGAATCATCACCTTTGCCCAGTACGACTTCGGCTCCGCCCGCAAACACTTTAAACGCGCCCTTGGTCTGGAACCGGAAAACGCGGAAGTCCGGCACAATCTGGCCATGACCTACCTCAAGACAGGCCAGAGTGAGGAGGCTGTCATGGAGCTGCGTCGCATCCTGCTCCTGGCGCCGGGCCATATCGAGGCCCGTAACAACCTGGCCGTCATTGAACTGGCTGCCGGTGAACCGGATTCAGCACTGGAGCATTTTAATCTGACCCTTGAACAGGACCCGGGCAACAGCAAGGCGCTCTATTACAAAGGTCTTCTGCTGCTGCAGCAGGGCAAGACAGAGGCTGCCCGGGAGCTCCTGAAAAAAACAGTCGTCGCTGCACCCGGCGAATATCAGGCCCAGGCCGAGTCACTGCTCAGCACACTCCCATGAGGAATGCCATGAAACGAATCAAACGCCCCATCCAGAGACAACAGGACAACAAGCCGCACCACCCCTTCTTTACCTCAGACCGCAGCCGTGTACAACAAGGCGAAAGTCGACCGTTCTTCCAGAAACAGGCAAAGACTGAGGAGAACGAAGAAAAGGTGCAGACTGTCCGCCGGGCTGAACAGGAGGAACAAAACGAAACCGTCCAGCGTGCGGCTGATATTGAGGAGAAGACGGAAAATATGCCGGTTATGCGCCAGACCGAGGGACAGGAAGATAAAGAGCAGGCACCGCAGCAGTAAGAGCCACACACCCTGATGAACCACCCATGACCCCTTCTGCTAAAAATGCCCTGGCCATTGATCAGTACCTCAAGTTTCTGGCCGACATGCTCCACCAGCGATTGAGCCGGTACTTTGAGGCCCATCCAGGCCCGACAAAATTCGACGATATCAAAAAACTCGTCTCAGCCAGGGATGACTCCGAGCTGTCGATCTTTATTCGCAGGCATAAGTTGACACCGGAGGAGATCATCGTGGTGCTGCTGGCACTGGCACCCCATGTCCGCCCGGAGTTTTTCGATATCATACTCAGTCAGACCCTGCCCCAGGCCGGCGACTTCCCCCAGATCGGCGGCACTCGCGGCAAACAGTCCCGAGGCTTCATGCCCACCGGGGAAACCGCCCTGTTCCTGCTTGCCGGTGACAACCTGCACCGCCGGTTTGAACTGCAGCACATCTTTGACTCTGAACACCTGTTTGCACAACAGAACATCCTCCGGCTGAACGAACCCGAACCGGGTGAACCGCTGTTAAGCGGCCGGATCGTCATGGCCCGCGACTATCTTGAACTCTTCATCTCCGGCAGGTTCCTGCGACCCCGATTGTCCATGGACTTTCCCGCCGAATATATCTCCACTGAACTAAGTGAAGAAGAACTGGTGTTACCGGAGACAACCTGGAGCCAACTCAACGAACTCGAGCACTGGATCAACTGGCAGGCGGTCATGATGCAGCAGTGGCACATGCGAAAGTGGATCCGGCGCGGATACCGGGCGTTGTTCCATGGCCCATCGGGAACCGGTAAAACCCTTGCCGCCCTTGTCCTTGGCAAGAAAACCGGCAAAGATGTCTTTCGGATCGATCTGTCGATGGTGGTCTCAAAATTCATCGGGGAAACAGAAAAAAATCTGTCCCAGCTCTTTGAACGCGCCCGCAGCAAGGACTGGATCCTCTTCTTTGACGAGGCGGATGCCCTGTTCGGCAAACGTACCAATGTCCGGGATGCCCATGACAAGTATGCCAACCAGGAGGTGGCCTACCTGCTGCAACGGATCGAAAATCATGATGGTCTCGTGATTCTCGCCTCCAACTTCAAAACAAACATTGACGAAGCCTTTCTCCGCCGCTTCCAATCCGTGGTCTACTTCCCCCTCCCCGGGCCGGAGGAACGGTATGCCCTCTGGCAGAAAGTGATGCCGCAGCACAGAGATGTACAGACTCCGGACCCAAAGGAGCTGCTCACAATCGCCAAGAAGTACGAACTGACCGGTGCCAACATTGTCAACATCGTTCAGTTCTGCTGTCTATCCGCTCTGGCCAACCACACAACAGAGATCACCCTTGAGGCTCTCAAAACCGGTATTGAACGGGAGTTTCAGAAGGAAGGGAAGGTCTTTTAACAGGCCGGCGGAGAACAGACAGGGGCCCCCACACCAGGTAACCGTCCCGGCTGCAGGTCGTCTGCCCCTGAAGTACCCCTGTTCAGGTGGCATCGGAGTCTTTTATCCTCAACTAACCAGCAAAGTATGCACCTGATGTTGCAGCACAGGTAGTACCTCAGCTGCAAACCACGGGTTTTTCTTGAGCCAGCTGTTGTTACGCCACGAAGGATGCGGCAGCACCACATGCCGTAGCCGGGTATCAGCCTCATATATCTCCCGCCAGCAGCGTACGGTCTGGTGCACGCTTTGTCTGATACAGTGAGACGGCAAGGAGAGCTGCGGCAAGTGCCACTGCTGGGCATGTCGGCCGACCAGCAGCAGCAGCTCAAGCCGGGGCAGCCAGGTGAAAAGAGCGGCACGCCAGGTCGGCGCACATTCCCGGCGGGGCGGCAGATCACTGCCGCCGGCAGTCAGACCTGGGAAACAAAACCCCATGGGTAGGACGGCAATACGGGTTTCATCATAAAATGTCTCCTCATCGATCCCCATCCACTGCCGCAGACGAACACCGGATGGATCGGTAAAGGGACGTCCACTGGTATGAGCGCGAATCCCGGGGGCCTGACCGGCAATACAGATACGGGCTGTGCCCGACACCTGGACAATCGGTCGTGGTTCATGATCCAGCGGCCGGCCATACCACGGTTCGTCCCGACAGATTCGGCACTTGCGCACCGCCCTGACCAGGGCATCGAGTGAAGGCCAGGATGGATGAGGGGGTAAGCTGTGCTGTCTGTTCTTCATCAGGCAGACACACTCTTTTTCATTGCCTCCACCGGCTCGACAGCGGCAACAGGATACACCACCGATCGATCCTCCCGGATCACCGCGCCATCGGTCAGTCGGGCAGGAACAACGTGTTTCGGCCCCATAATATGAAAGACCGTCTGTCCGTTGGCAAGCAGGTAATCGGATACAATACGACGATGACAGCGCCACCAGAGAACTTCAGCACACATGATTGCGCAACACTGGCTGAGGCCTGCCTGTAAAAGACGCAGCAGCCCCTGCTGAAACGACTCTGACAGTGCATAGTCGGCATAGCGATGAAAGGCGGCATTACGCCAGTTACCGTTCAGCTCAGGCGGCACATCGTAACTCTTGCCCCGGAAACCGCCCAACTCAGGGATCTGTTGATAAGTGATGCCGACCTCACCCAGCGCCAGGGACAGGGGGATGGCATCAAACTGACTGTTTGCCCGGGAACGGGTTATTTTGCGGATATCCACCAGACATGTGACCTTGTGCTCACGCAGCAGACTCAGGAAGTCGGCACAACTGCGATTTGAATGGCCGATGGTGAAAAAGGTCGCTGCCAATCGACTGCTCCTGATCCTGCTCAGTCGGGCACTCAGATACGCTCGAGCACACGACCCTTGTGCGCGGCTATATGATCGGTCTTGTCGCTTTTGATCTCGTACTGGGGATCAGCCGGGGAGGCGTGATGCGTATACCCCTTGAAGGCAAAGTCTTCCGTATGGCAGGCAATGATGGTGCCTGTTACCCAGCCGGCCTCGGAATTCCATCTCACATGATCACCAACTTTGAACAATGTACTCATAAGTACGCCTCTCATTCTTCCGGAAGTTGAACAACGGCCGATTGGCGCCTCGTCAAATCAGGGGCATTGTTGCCACGTGCTGCTGCAGATCATCGGCAGCGGCAAAGCAACAGCAAACCCGGATACCATCTGCACCACAAACCGTCATCTCTTATCTTCGGGTCTTTGCCGCACTGGTTGTAAAAGACATCATCATGCCTGTATCTTCATGCTCCAACAGATGACAGTGAGCCATGTACATACGTTCCGGGGGTGCCTGATGTTTAAAACGAACAAGGATAACACTTTCACCACCCTGCACTAAAACCGTATCCTTCAGCCCTCTCCTGTGGGGCAGAGGTGGACGGTTGTTTTCCTGCAAAATTCTGAACTGACACCCATGGACATGAAAGGGGTGCAGCATCATGTCTGACCCGTTGACAATCCACTTTTCATACTGTCCCACCTTCACATCAAACGACGCATAGTTCATGGTGAACGCTCGGCCGTTGATCATATTGCTCTTCCAGATGTCACCCCCACTTCCACCCATCATTCCCCGGCCCATCATGCCCCGACCGCGCCCCATCATACCGCCACCCATCATACCACCACCCATCATACCAGCGCCCATCATACCACCGCCCATCATCGGCCCCATACTGCCGCCGAAACGATCACGCAACTCACGCATTCCCTGCATCATCATCCAGTGATCCATGGAAAGATCAATATAACGAATGGGCAGGTGCTGATGGCTGGGAATGGCAGGCAGCTTCACCAGGGCTTTGGGCATGCTCCTGTGACCGGGTTTGCTGTTTGGTTGTAAACGCAGCACAGGCACACTCTGGTCAAAGGGAGGGATATTCATACCCGGCTGACGCACCGGTAACGACAGCAGATCAACATCACGACCACTGCCAAGATCAATCAGCACCTCAAAACGTTCACCCATCAGCATATCCAGCTGATGCACCTGTATGGGTGTTTCCAGGAAACCACCATCACTGGCGATCACATACATCGGCCTATTATCACTGCAGGCCAGACGCAGAGACCGTGCATTGCAGCCATTGAGCAGGCGTAACCGCACCCAGCCTTGAGGTGCCTCATGATGCGGATAAAACGCACCGTTGGTTATCATGAGATCACCAAACCAGCCCACTGTGGCGGTCATAACATCCATTGCATAGCTGATCTGAAAATTCTCATCCAGTCGTTTATCCTGGATAACAACGGGAATATCGTCCACACCATGGGTTTTCGGGAGTGCCAGCGCGTCACTGGTCTCATCTTCCACAATGATCATCCCGGCCAATCCCATGGCAACCTGAAAACCTGTGCGCTGGTGCGGGTGAGGGTGGTACCAGCAGGTGGATGCAGGCTGGTCGACACGGATGGTCGGCTTCCAAGAACCACCGGCCGGGATCATGGCCTGTGGTCCACCGTCGGCTATCCCCGGCACTTCCAGGCCATGCCAGTGCAGAGCAGTTGATTCCGGCAGCCGGTTCTGCACGTTCATGGCGACAAGCTCCCCTTTCCGCAGGGCAAGCGTAGGGCCGAGAATGTCTGCGCTATACCCCCAGGTCTTCACCTTTCTGCCAAACCATGTTGTCTGTCCCTCCTGAACCGTTAACAGGAGTCGGCCGTCTTCCGGACGCAGCAAAGGAGCAATGGGCAACACCCGGGTGGTCTCGGCGGCAATAGCCATAAGTGCAGGAAAGGGAATGCCGGTACTTAAGGCGGTCAGTCCAAGCATCTTGATGAAATCACGTCTTTTCATGAACATCTCCGTAACAGTCGTGGGCAGAGTGAAAAAGAAGGCCCGGCTGATTCTGACAGCAGAGTATCGCCAAACATCTTGGCGCAGCCCGGTATCAAAGCCGGCTCTGTCCTGCTTGTTTTTGTATGCCTACATGGTATGCACTGATCACTGATAGCGCAAACCAACCTCCGGACAGAGACGTGATCCATGCACAACAGGATCATGATGGGGCTGGTGTCTGGTCGCGCGTTCTCTCACAGGCCGGCAACTCTTAATACACTGCCAACAGTACACCTCCTGAAAGACTGTCACGTTTACAAGAGGAGCAGCTGACCACAGGTGACTATCTGCCGAACAGATCAACAGGCTGGACCGGCGAGACAGTATGGCAGAGACAGTGTAACGTCCTGTTGATGGAAAAACTCTTACGGGCACAGCGTATCAATACTGACAGGGCCGGGAACCGGTATCTTTTTCAGGGGGGTGGACACTGGTGGCAGCAATGCAGAACCATGACAAAAAAACAGACCCCTTTCTCACAAACAACCAACGCTTGCGTATGAGAAAAGATTCATCAGCTATTTGGAATGAACTGTTGTATCCTGATCAGCGGCAGGTTCCTGCTCCTCTGCAGATGGCAGGACCGTTCCCTCTTCAACCCTGCAGTATTCACTGGTACTGTCCATGCCGGTGTGCCCGTGCCAACGATCATCAGCCCAATCCATCTCTTGAATATTATTCATTTCCTTCACCTTTTATTCTGACAACTCTTATCATATACCGCAACATGCCGTTGACTCTATATTTCGGCATGCCGGCAAGAAGAGATACATCAAACGTTCCCCATTCAATAAATTGAGAACACCGCCCGGCACCCCTTTTTGACCCAAATGCCGCCACGATCCCATCCCCAGTTCTCCCCCATGCGGCACCGGGTTGATGAGAGTTGTCGTTCAATCTGGACATGACCGCGATTTACAGGGGCACGACAGTAATTCGGACGTCCCCCCCAGGATTCACAGGTGAGCGTCCGTTGAGAACGTCGGTGTTGACGTTCCTCGCGAAAACGATTCCCCTCATTAAAACGACGATCCTGAGGCGGATACGGGGAAGTGCCGCCAAGTTCAAATTGTGCCCGGCACCCACCTGCCACCCAAACGCCTCGTCGGTCGTATCCCCAGGTCCGCCCTTCATGACAGTCTGATTTACTGAGTTGTCGAACAAGACGAACCCCGCCCTTTGTGTCTGCACGACAGTATCGGGACTGACCGTCAATGGATTCGCAGAAAAGCTGACGACCGCTGGCCGGGCTATAACTCAGAAAAACAAGGAGCGTCAGTGCTATTGGAAAAAACACTCTTTTAAGCATTCTCAAAACCATAGGGATCATAGCCCTCTCTGGTAAATTACATGGGAGTCAGGTTATCGCTGCACAGTACACATACAATAGAAAAAAGAATAAAAATACCTGCAAATCGGTGTGCCATAGATCCTTTATAAAGACAACCGAATTCCGATTTTCTTACATGACTGTGTGTTTTCTTTATGACATGATAGAATTTAGCTTGCTTAGCGATGGTCTATTGTCTACCAGTATATTTTTATTTTTATTGAGATTATACTGGCAAAATTAGACGCGCCAAAGTATTGTAGGCGTCCATATATTTCTCAGGCTTTCTGGGCAGCCGGGAAACTCCTTACACGTCTCAAAAACAGGCCCGCCACTGTGACCGGGAACGGACACTGCACAGGGTCACTGATCTTGAGATTGGGAAAACGCAGGAAGGAGAAAGATCTGCCTGAGAAATGAAGACTTTTTTTCTCTGGATCAGAGAAAACACTGATACGTGGATAAGTCAGGGCAACAACGTCTGCCCTGTACAGTGTAGTGGCACGTCTGCAACTGCTGATATGGTGGAACAGACAGTTTGAGCATGTGCATACACGCCTTCTTCCTGAAATCTTTTCAAGAGGAAAGTCAAGTGATCATGCACTGCACAGATGTGACTACCAGCCGATGTATCAACGCAACAACGTTTTTTATCCTGCTGCACAATAACAACCATTCATGAAGGAGTTGTCTATGTCATCACGTCCCACGACCACAGCTGCTGTTGCCTTTGCCTGCCTGCTTGGCTTTACTCTTCCGGTTCAGGCTGCTGATGCGCCATTTGAGATTGAACACGGTAAAATTAATACTGCTGACGCCTCTCCGGTTGACCCCGGAGCGTTTGAGTTCGAAACCACCTTTGCGCAAACCCGCGCTGACCGAAGCTGGAGCGGCAGCGGTAATACCCACGGCCGCGGTACGTTTCGTGAACGTTCCCTTGGTTTCTCATTCACTGCAGGTCTCATTGAGAACATGGATGCCAACATCAGCGGTGGCTACAGCTGGATCAAAGACAATGACAACGTCTACGATGAAGACGCTGAACTGCTCGGACCGTTTCGCGGCGAAGATTTCACCGACCTTGAACTGAGCGGCCGGTATCGCTTTTTCAACGATGAGGCCCGGCATCTGGAAATCGCCTATATCGGTGGAGTAACCATTCCGGTCGGCAGCGATTCGGACCGGGATGAAATAGGCACCAGCCAGGAGTACTGGAGCTTTGATCAGACCCTGGTCGCAACCAAGGACTGGGGACAGTGGACCCTTAACGGCGATATCGGTTTTTCCTTACCCATCGGCAACAAGCGGGAAAATGTCCGCGGAACGCTGAACGCCGACCTGGCGCTGGGGTATCAGATACTCCCCTGGCTGCAGCCTGAAGTGGAATTGAACTACAGCCATGATTATTTAAAAGATGAATCAGATGCGCAGGTTTTGGCTGTCACGGCAGGCTTTGTTATGCCGATCAATGAAACCTGGCTGGTCAACCTGGGAGTCCAGCAGGATTTCTGGGGACAGAACGTCGATAAAACCACCACATGGACCACGACAGTCAAGATCGCCTTCTGATCGCAAAAACCTGAACACCGCTGACACCGTCAGCGGTGTTCACTACAGCTGCTGCGACCAAAGTATCCTGTTGGGACTTAAGTGTTTCGCATCCCGATTTTCCGCGACCCAACATACCTGTCAGGTGCCCATGCGGTGACAACATCCTGCTCACCTGCACCATCTCTTCTGTGACCCGCAAACAACCCGCAGATCATGCTCAGGCTTCACTGGTTTTCCTGAACCGCCACCGCACCATCCGCCGGTCAGCGGTGACTTTCTGTATCTGAAAAAATCGGAAACGCTTCATCGGCAAGCGCCCTTGTTTCTGCCTGACCCCGACAGCAAACAAAGACAGCCGGAAAAGTTTTTCTACCGCTTTGAAGATAAGATTGTACATACAGTCGTAGAACAATCAGGTATACTTTCTCTTGTCAACCTGTCCGTGCTACCTGATCGTGAACATCGTCCATCTTGAGCCCCGACCTGAAGGAGAATGTATCATGCCTATACCGCTTCATGAAAAATCCTTACTCAGAAACCAGGGATACATTAACGGACAATGGCAGGATGCCGATGAGCAGCGGGTTTATCCGGTGATCAATCCTGCCACCGGTCAGACCATAACCATGGTGGCTGACATGGGTGCCTCGGAAACCAAAACAGCAATTAAGGCTGCCGACCAGGCCTGGCCGGCCTGGCGGTCGCTGACCGCAAAAGACCGTGCTGCAATACTTAAACGCTGGTTTGAACGTATCAAAATCCATGCTGAAGACCTGGCCCGGCTCATTACCCTTGAGCAGGGCAAACCTCTGGCCGAAGCCAAAGGCGAAGTCGGATACGGTGCCTCTTTTATAGAATGGTTTGCTGAGGAAGGCAAACGCGCCTACGGCAGTGTCATCCCGAGTCCACTTGCCGACCGCATGCTCCTGACCATCAAGCAACCCATTGGTGTCTGTGCGGCCATCACTCCCTGGAACTTCCCCCTGGCAATGATCACCCGTAAAGTAGCCCCGGCCCTGGCCGCCGGATGCACCGTGGTCTGCAAACCGGCAGAAGCCACACCGCTGACCGCTCTTGCCCTGGCAGTGCTGGCAGATCAGGCAGACATACCACCCGGTGTATTCAACATCGTCCCCTGCGATGCCTCGCATGTGCCGGAGGTTGGTCAGACCCTTTGTGAAAGTCCGGTGATACGAAAACTCTCCTTCACTGGTTCTACTGCGGTGGGTCGCCGGCTGATGCAACAGTCAGCGCCTACCATCAAAAAACTTTCACTTGAACTCGGTGGTAATGCCCCTTTCATCGTTTTTGACGATGCTGATCTGGATGCAGCCGTTGAAGGTGTCCTGGCCTCCAAATATCGTAATGCAGGACAGACCTGTGTCTGCGCCAATCGAATATATGTTCAGGATACTGTATATCAGGTCTTTGCGGAAAAGCTCGCTGCCCGGGTCCAGGAGATGACAGTCGGCATAGGCACCGAGCCGGGAGTCATGATTGGACCTCTCATCAATTCGGCTGCCCTGAACAAAGTACAGGCACATATTGCAGATGCGCTGGCAGGAGGTGCCAAAGTGCTGGTGGGTGGCACATTACATCAACTGGGCGGCCTGTTTTTCAAGCCCACCATTCTCACCGATGTTTCTCAATCGATGCGCATAGCTCGCGAAGAGACCTTTGGTCCGATAGCTCCCCTGTTCCGCTTTCACACCGAAGAGGAAGTCATTACCATGGCCAATGCCAGTGAGTTCGGTCTGGCCGCCTACTTTTACGCTCGTGACATCGGACGGGTACTGCGAGTAGCTTCTGCCATTGAAGCCGGTATGGTTTGCGTGAACAGCGGCCTCCTCTCCAACGAGGTCGCCCCCTTCGGCGGGGTCAAGCAATCAGGTATCGGCAGAGAGGGAGCCCGGGAAGGGTTGGAAGAATACCTGGAAATCAAATATGTAACGCTGGCGGGCTTGTAGGATATGCTCTGGACAGGAACCGGAGAGAGCGACTATTCCCCTTGATACCAGTTACAAAAATGCCCCGGGGTTGCCAACCGGTATACGTCACACTCCTGGTCCATTTTTCTGTACGCAACAACAGCTGCACCATCCATGGGTCCGGCTGGTACGTATTTTCACGGGCACTTCGGATCTATATGACGACGCAGCGCCTCGGCATCCGTCCCTGGAGGGCAGTCTTCCTCTCCACAGGCAATCTCTTCCACAACCCACTGTTGCCGGTGACGCTTTAAAGTGGCGTTGACCGTTTCATAGTGACTCCTCCCATCAGCAGAACGGGGATCCACACTCAGCCAGCCCTTGGTGGAAGAGATGCACAACTCCCGCACCACAAACACCATCTGATAAGCTTGTGGATCAAAATGTGCCAGTCTGGCACGCAGGGCATCTATAATCTGCGCCCGTTCCGGATCACGAGGCTGTGGTGTGCGCCACTGTTCGACGGCAAAGGCAGTGCCGACAACTGACAGCACCCAAAAAAACACCATCACTGACGACGTATGCCGACAGGATCTAAAAAAATGAAAACCCATGGCAAAACTCTGTTATTTTTGTGAAATCTACGTTAAAAATAATCTCCACCAACAGCAAAAATTCACCTGCAACCAGAGAATCGCGGAACAATAAAGTCTGCCATTACCACCTGAAGGAACCTGCCGGAATCATTTTTTCGTTTACCTGTCTCAGCAGAGCTCCCAGGACAACAGAAGCGAGTGTTCAAAACAGGAAGATATCCCGTAAAAATATCCACAAACCGGCTGATTAGTTTGTACCTGTATACAAACCGTGTCTTTGAAAAAAACCCGCTCTTTTCTCCTCTTCAAGATAATCCAAAAAAAACTATGTAACCAGATACAATGACAGGTTAAATACAATTTCGTCGCAACGGTGAACGCAGCCTGGACAGTCATGCAGGCAGCCTGACCTGTTTCGCTCCCGCACCCCGATACCTTTCTGGAGGATGCATATTATTGTCCGACTCATGTTGAAATTTTATGCCAGACGTGCAAATATACGACAAGGTGTCAAAATGACACCTGTTAGAAGCAGCACAACCAAACCATTACAACGTCAAACAATCTGAATTGACCGTTGAACTTTTATTTGTTGATAAAGGAATGAATATGAACAAAACTGCACCATTTAAAATACTGCGTACCTGCCTGTTGGCGACACCCCTGATTTTCAGCCTGGCCGGATCGGTCAATGCGAAAAGTATCGGAAAAGACCAGGTCAATATTCGTGAACAGCCCAACACCAACAGCCCGGTGCTGTTCATTGCTCCCCTTGGCTACCCGATCAAAATAGTCAAAGAAAGCAACGGCTGGGTGTACTTTAAAGACTGGCAGAACAACAACGGCTGGGTCCACAAACCGTTGATCTCCAACATAGACACAGCGGTCATCATTGTTGAAAAGGCAAACATCCGCAGCACCTCCAACACGAGTGGGAGCGTTGTTGCCAATGCGGAATTTGGAGAAATCTATACTATCCAGGCAAGGGCCAAAAACTGGGTTAAACTCGGGTATTACGAGAGTGGAGCCACCGTTGGCTGGATACGCACCGACTTAATCTTTGGTCATTAAAACAGCCCTGTTGATCAGCCTGCTACCAAGCCCCAAAAGACGGATCCGTTTACCCTGACAGACTGTACGCTCATTGCGATTACCGCCAGTGAAAAGCCAGCCCCATACTGGAGCACTTCATCAACGTTCGACAACGAACCGGGAGTGAACAAAACGATCTTGTTGTCTGGCTGCAGGTCTGTCATGTACCTGCCCGATTGACCGCCTTGTTACGATGATACTCCGGCACCGCTTACAATCGGACCCATACGTACAACACCTCTCTCCGGCATGACAGACCTGCTCCGAAATCCGGCGGACAACAGGCACATAAAAGAGCCATCCCCTTTGACCAACCGGTACATGAGATGAGCTTTTTACGCGGCCCGGCAGCAGTAGTGTGAATCTGCTCTTCAAACGCCGGATTGCAACAAGCTCGCGAGACGGCAGGGCCTCCTTAAAGGATGTGGTCTGTGCGGATTGCATGGAGTGTTACCTCACCAGGACAAACAGATCAAAAACCGCTTTCCCGGATGAGAACCGCGAACAACTGCCGACCCATTTCCGCCAGTCGGCTCTTTCCCGGAGCATCGATACGAACCCAGCCACGGATCTCCCTGTTGATCGGCAACGGCTCTGCAAGTTCCAACCGAACCCGGTACAGCACATCCACTGGCTCCATGGTTACAGCATCTTCCCGTGTGGCGACAGGGCCGCCCCGTCGGGCATCAAAGAGGGGCGAAATCAACTGACTGCAGGGACTGGTTTCGATGTCTGTCACCTTACCACGAAACGATTGCCAGCCGCGTTCCGGATGAAACATCGCCACTGCCCCGATACGGATCTGTTCCACTTGGTGCTGCTCAACGTACACATCAACGATCCACCTCCGGGGGGCAACCAGCAGACCAATCCGGCTCTGCGGGCTGATCCATGTCCCCTGCCGTAAAAGCGGATCCGTATCCAGCCACAGGCCGGTGAAGGCGGCACGCACCTCAAGCCGGTTACGCTCGTCCTGCACAGCTGCCACCTCGGCCAGTTGCATGGTCAGTTGTTCGCTGACCACCGGTCGCTGATCCATCTCTTCAGCCTGCACACTTATCCCGGCCAACTTCTGCCGAAGTCCGTGTACCAGGGCCCTGTTCTGTTGATTTCGAGCAACGAGATCCGGCGACTCAAACAAGGCCAGCACCTCGCCTGCGTGGACCTGGCCCGGTGGATGCAGACGGACCACCTGCGCGGCAAAGGGACTGAACACCAGCTGCTGACGACCGGGATGGGCCACAGCCGGAGCCGTGATATGAGAGGCCCACGGCCAGGCCAGGACCGTTCCTGCTGTCATCAACAGCAAGATGATCCCCATCAGACGACCACGGACTATCTCGCGGCGACGCCGTACCCACAAACCAATCTCCATGACAATGGGCCGAAAGATAAACCAGCTTATTTCCACAACAAACAGGACCACACCAAAGGCTTTAAAAAAGAAAAAGTAGACCGCAGCAGCAATACCGGCAAACACGACAAGACGGTAGCACCAGGTCATAAAGGCAAAGATGATCAACCCAGAACGCATCCGCCGGGAAAAAGACTCGGCATCGGTCTCTTGCCAGCCCAGCAACCGATTACGCAGCCAGTGTCTTGCCAAAAGACCGGATCGTTCGTGCAGGTTGGGAATATCGAGCAGGTCGGAGAGAATGAAGTAACCGTCAAAACGCATAAACGGACTGGCGTTGATGGCCAGAGAGACAATCCATCCGGTGGTGGCGGCATAGAGGGCGGCCTGCCGGGCCAGGCCGTCGTCCAACAGTGCCCATACCAGAGTTGCAAGACCGGCCAGGGCGAGCTCACTGCCAAGCCCGGCAACAGAAACCGCCAAACGCTGCCGGCCGGAACGCAGCTTCCACGATTCACCGACATCGGTGTACAGCATTGGCCACAACACCATCAGGGCTATTCCCATATGCCCGACACGCACACCAAAATGTGTTGCCACCAGGGCATGCCCCAGCTCATGACAGGTCTTGCAGACAATAATCGCCAGTATAAAACCAGCCAGGCCGGCCGGTGTTAACAGTCCGGCCACACTGTGGATAAAGACATCCCACTGGCGGGTGGTGAGAAAAATGCCCAGCAGACTGGCAAAGACCAAGGTGATAAGCCCACTGCGGCCGGCCAGCGGTCGCAACAGAGGAAGCATCGCCCTGAGCAGACGTTCCGGCCGAACCAGAGGTATCCGGACAAACAGGTAATGACGTAACCACCAGCGCCAATGGTGCCAGGTAAACACCCTGGCAGAGGCTGCCATACGGGCCATGGCTTCGCCATCAAGACGCAACAGCTGATGCTGTTCCAGGAAACGGGCAAAGGCCTCCACCTGTTCAGTTGCCACCGGCATGGGGGTCGAGGCTGCCACCGCAGCAGCAATGCGGTCTGCTTGCGGCGACCAGTGCTGCAGGCATGCAAACTCCAGCCAACCGATACGATAAAACCGATTGGCCACCGGATCCTGGATGGTCCAGGCTGGGGAGCCGTCCCGATTGGGTGCTACAGGGTGCAGCTGCAGATCCTGTCGCAGGGGAGGCAACAGCGGCATGGCAGAACTCACCATCCGGTCCACTCACGCAGGGTCGCCAACGGTCGGCGTAGCAGGCCGTATACAAGCGGGACCCGTTCACCATAGATCTTGGCGGTTCCGCGCAACCCGAGACGGGCAGAAACCGTGGTGTCGATAAATTCGGCCCGCACCCGATAGCCGGCCACACCGGTCGGTGACACCACCGCCTGAAAACTGCTTTCACTGATGACAGCCTTCTGCGGATGGAGCGGATCAACGGTCAGAAACAACTTGGCCGGCGCATTCACCTCAAAGGCCACTGCTTCCGCTGCCGGTACATGGATCAGCACACCGGGTCTGTCGGGATTGGCCAGTTGCATAATTCGTTCTCCAGTGCTTACCGGACGCCCCAGCCAGTCGTCAGGATCAGTGAAAACAACAACACCGTCGCGTTCAGCAGCGACATTCACACGCTGCAACTGTGCCTGGATAGCTGCCAGTTCAGCACGTTTTTCCTGGGCACGGCCGGACAACAGCGACAGACTGCTTCTACCCTCCGGAGTGTCAAAGGCCTTCTGGGTGGCTGCCAGCAGTTCGGCATCAGCAACAGCCACCGATTGCTGGACAATCTCCCAGCGGCTGCGCAACGTTGTATCGTCCAGAGAAAAGAGCGGTTGACCACTCCTGACCGGTTGATTGGGTCGAACGTGCATGCTTTTGATAACACCATCCAGGGGCGAAGCCACGACAGTTGTATCCAGGGAGACAACCTCGGCCGGGGCCAGCACACTCTGTCGCACCGGGATCAGTAACAGAAGGATGAGTACGCCCGCCACCATCCATTGACGACGGCCTGTCTTTTTCAATCTGTTCAGCCAACCGTCGGAGCGATTGCTGGTGAGCATCTCCCAGCAGTATCCCCAGGTCTGGGCCACCCGCTGAAGAAGCGCCTCCTGCAGCGGAGACGGTGGATGTTCAGGCAGAAAACAGACCCAGCCGAGCACATCGCCTGCGCGACTGGGTAACGCTACTACAAACACGCCGCCCGGCCACCACTCCTCCCATCCCTGTCTGAGGTCGGGCGGTAAAACCTCAGCCATCTCTTCCAGCGTCAGCCAGCCGGAAGAATCGGCAAGTTGTTGCCGCAGCCAGGGCCACAGACGGTGGACCCAGAGTACATAGGGGGTGTCTTCGCCAAGTCTGGCCAAACCGGAAACCGTCAGCAGCGAACCAGACCCGGCTGCACTGGAAAGGACAAGTGCCTGTCGAAAGGCCAGGGCGGCAAAGGCATCGTTGGCAATGGAAAAGGTCAGCTCCTCCAGAGACAGGGCCCGACGGGCACGGGCCTCCAGCGCCGTTGCCACGGCATCAGGCGACGCGGTATCGGTATGTATACTGATCGACATCAGGGAGCTGTGGAAAAACGGGCCACACCGGTCATGCCGGGGAGAAGTTCTTTTGCCGGGTTATCCAGTCCCGCCTCCAGCTCCACGGTCTGTGCCGCGGCATCAACCCGGGCGTTCACCGCCGTTACCCTGGCGGGGTAGGTTTTACCGGTCTCATCGATATCAACCTCAAAGGGGGTGCCCTCCTGCAGGTGCATCAACATCCTGGACGGCACATTGAGGCGAAGTTTAAGCGGTCCGCTGCCAACCAGATCAATGAGCGGCGCACTGACCTGCATCCCCTGATGGGCCTTGGCATGCACCTTGGCAACCCGTCCGGTGAACGGTGCGGTCACCGTACACTGCGACACCTGGGCCTGGGCCAGACTCACAGCTGCGGCTGCCTTTTCAGCAGCAGCCGATGCCTGCAGGACCTCCAGATCACCGGCGGCATCGAGCTTGCGCAACTGCTTTTTGGTTGTCAGCGTTTCCCGGGCAGCGGTCTGTTCGGCCTGGGCCATGCGTAACCGGGCAGTCTGCTCCTTACAATCAAAGGCGGCCAGTACATCTCCCCTGTTGACCGAACCACCGAGTGTGGCGTTCAGACTGGTCAGGGTACCGGTCATCTGGGCGGCCAGGGTGGTTTCCACTTCAGGACTCAACAGCACCCGGATGGCGTTAGGGTTGACAAGCATATCCGGAGAGACCCCCCCGGCTCCGAGCTCTGTCTGTGCACAGACAGCGGCCGGAATCGACAGCAAAACGGTCACGGCGACGGAAAGAACAAACTGTTTACTTTTCAGAGTCATGACGGCTACCTGCAAAGGTGAGGGATTGCCACTGGCCCATGGTCTTTTTTATGGCCGCGGACACCGTGTGCACATCGGAACTCTCAAGCGCCTCGGGGAGTACATCCAGACCAATGGAGTTATACAGCCGTCCCCAGGCAGCCTGGGCATTGGCATAGGAGGCATACCGCTGATACTCGGCCAACAGGGCGCGGGCTTCGGTACGGATGACCTCTAGTTCAGAATCGAACTGCGCTTTGGCCGCAGAGCGGGCATAGGTTAACAACCGCTGATCAACGCGCAGACTCTCCTCGGCAAACTCCAACTCGGCCAGAGCCAGGCTGTAGCGCTGTGCACCGATCCGGACCTGGGTCAGCACTGCCATGGACAGAGCAGTACGGCGGAAGTCATCGGTCTTGTTCTGATGCTCTAAAGATCTTTCCAGGGCGGGCCACTGGGTCAGCTTCATCACGTTCCAGCTCAGGCGGGCACCGACATCGGCCCAGTTGGCATTGTAGTTGTACTTGTTGGAATCGTAATGCACCCCGGCATCCACACCAAAATTCGGCCAGAGCAGCAACTTGGCGGCCTTGATGTCATTTTCCGTCACCCGTTTCCGGTACCACTCTTCCATGATCTCCGGTCGTTTTTCCAGAGCCAGGCGTTCCAACGTCTCCAGGTTCACCGGTAATGACGGCAGGGGCTGCTCTTTGTCATCGGCAAGGGTATAGTGCATACCCGGCGGCAACGACATGAGTGCGGTCAGTTCGGCTCGTGCCAGATCAAGATCCTGGCGACGGAGGGTGAGCAGGCTGACGGCATCCAACAGGGCACGCTCGTAGGCCAACACCTCAACCTGGGGCATCAAACCGTCCTTTTCCACCTGTTTGGCACGGCGCAGGGCATGGTTGACCCGGTCAAGCAAGACATCAACCCGGCCGACCAACCGCTGCGCACCAAGGGCGCGCCAGTAGCTGTTGCGCACGTCCTGCAGAACATTCTGCGCCACCTTGCGTCGCCGCTCTTCAGCCATCAACGTCTGATCAGCCTTCTGTTTGGCCCGGTAATAGGAGACACCGAAATCAAGCACATTCCAGGAAAAGGTAAGGTCGGCCAGCGTACGTTCCCGCTCCTGGGAGGTGGAGGGCCGCAGGGTTTCAATCCCGTCCTCAATACCGATGGAACGACCGCCGAAATCGTTGTTGCGGTTGACATAACCGGCACCGGCCACCACCTTCGGCAACATCTCATAGGTCGCCGCATCATGGAGATCCCTGGCCAGGGCCTGTTCCATCAGCTTAAGGCGATAATCAAGGTTGTACTTCAGTGCCCTGGCACCGGCATCGTAAAAGGTGATCGGTCTGGTGACCGGTTCCTGGTCGGCGTACATCAGCTGATGATCAAGATCGACCCGGGTTTTAATCTCATCCTCGGTATAGGGTTTCGGCTGCACTGCACCGCATCCGCTCACTATCAGGGCAACACCGCACAGACTCACCAGACGGCGAACCATGGGAAACTGAAAGAAGGAACACCTGGTAGATACATTCATAATCGCACAATACACAGTAAAAATTATCGGTTGGAAGAGGTCGCAGCCGGTTGGCCCCGACCGATCGTCAACGGTGCCTGCGTCCCTGCAGCACGAAGTTGTTCACCAAAAGACAGCGCACCTCTCTGCGGTGCTGGATGTGGCGACGCCAGACCGGCAACCCGGCCGGGTCGCGGTACTGATTCGGCGGTGGTACGGTCAACACCCGCCTGCTCGACCAACTTGCCGGCAGGGAGCAGCTCCTGCGGGTCAGAGGCGCCCAAATCAGGAACCGGCAGCAACCGATCACTCCCCAGGGAGAGTCGGGTTACCCGGCCCTGGACAACCTGATCAATGAAACCGCCCTGGGTCTGTGCTTGCCGCACGGCAGGCGTCACAAAAATTGCCGGATCCATACCCAGACCACTGCCCAGGGACATACTCCGGATCTCCGCCGGTTGTACCTCCTGGGGACGGCTCAGACTCCGCCACTGATCAGCCCGACTCTCTTCCTGGGCCTGCTCCACAGCCTGCAGAACATACATGGTCGGGCCCATGGCAACAGAGCTGCGGATGACACCGTGACGCAGATCTTCGCCAAACCAAACACCCGGCAGAGCAGTCTGGTCACCAAACAGCGGCGGCTCCCCAAGCGGCGGTAAAGAAGGGGCCGGTGGAACAATCACAGCCTCCGGTGTGACCTGTACCGCGACCCATCCCTCGGCTGATCCTCCCTGCCCATCGCTGATGGTGTAGGAGAACCGCACGGTTCCCTGAACGCCCGGATTGGGTGCAAAGGTCACAACGCCATCGGCCTGGAGGGTCACAACTCCCTCAGGAAGAACAACCGACTGACCGGGGAGCAGAGGCACTCCGGCAATATGGGTGGCAGTCAACGGATCGCCGTCAACATCATAATCGTTTGTCAACAGGGAGATGTCCACACTGCGGCCGTCGGGTGAGGCGCCATAATCATCCACCGCCACCGGCGGATCGTTCACCGGTGCCACCCGAACAACTGCCTGGGCGGAAGAGAAGCCGCCGGCGCCGTCACTGATCGTGTAGCTGATAACAGCGGTGCCGTGAAAATCCTGCGCCGGAACAAAACGCAGGGTGCCGTCCGCATTAATGGATACACTCCCCTGGCTCGGATCAACGGTCGCATCAACCACGGTTAACGGATCATTTTCAGGATCAGTATCGTTTGCCAGGACATCGATGCTGTCCAGGGGGGTATCTTCCAGAATATCGTAGGGTCCGTCATCTCGTGCAACGGGCGGATCGTTGGTGCCGTGGATGGTGATCGTCAGGGAGGCGGTATCCTGGTCACCGTCCTGGTCGCTAACTGTATAGGTGAAGGTTTCGGTCAACGTCTCTCCGAAACGGAGCGCATTGACCACCGGGTTGCCGTTGTCCAGCGTGTAGGTGTAGCTGCCGTCCGCTGCCAGCAACAGCTCACCGTACGCTCCGGACAGTGGTGTGCCCACGCTTCCCACAGTTGCCCCGAATGCTACCCCAACCACCGGTGTGTCGGTATGATCCGCACCGATGCGGTCAGCAACATCGCCCGGTGATCCTCCGGTGACAACGTTGCCCGTGGCAACAGAGATCTCATCGCCCACCCCTTCCACAACGCTGTTGACATCGTCTTCGGCAGTGGGCGTATCATCGATCACACGAATGATCAGGCTGTCATGTCCTTCTTCACCGCCCGCATCCGTCACTACCAGGGGCACGGTTTCCAGCCATGCATCAGCACCTGGGGTGGATGGCGGCTGCAGCAGGGTATAGGTGTAGGTCAGCTCACCGCGCACCGGTACGCCGCCGATCTCGGCCGTTGGGGTGAACCCGGTTACCGTCAGCAGTCCATTTGCAGTGGGAATCGTGACCGGATGATCACCAAGGTTCTGGAGTTGGCTTAAGGAAAGTGTGGTACCGTTGATCGTAACTGTACTTAAACCATCAGCTGTTGCCAGAGAAATGTGGCCTTCATTGGTTTCCCTGGTATCGGTCTCTGAGGTCAATCCAGCCTCAAAAACAGTCAGATGACCAGGCTCCGCCCCATTCTCATCCACCGGCTCAATGGTTGGGGCACCGTCGGTGACTCCATTGATGGTAACTGTCAGCTGAGCAGTATCGGGAAGATCAGTGGGATCCGTCAACTCGTAGGTAAAGTACTCCTGCAGTGTGTCTCCGGTTTTAAGGGCATTGACAATCGGGTTGTCATTATCAAGGCTGTAGGTCCAGCTGCCGTCGGCACCGAGACGTAATGTACCGTAAAGCCCGATAACTTCCGTTCCGTTGGCGCTGTCTGTCGCAGGTGCAACATCGGTCATGACTCCACCCTGCGCCTCTGTACCACGACGTATGCCGGTGATGCTCAGCTCGTCATTGGTGTTATCCACATCTGAATCGTTGGTTTTAACATTGCCGCTGACTGAAACGTCATCTTCATTGATCACAGCCTGATCATCCGTCGCCACCGGCGGATCAGGAACAGAGATCACCTGCAGTCTGGTCTCCACAACATTTGACCACTCTGCACCTGCCTGATCACTGTTGGCATCACGCACCCGCCATTCGATGACCCGCTCATCCACTGTCGGATCTTCGCTGCTGTTGAAGTAGGTCACAGACTGCATCGCTGTGATCACCGCAGCAATATCTGCTGCAGGTCCGCTTAGTGTCAGAACTCCTGTGATGGAATTGTAATTCTGCGACCATCCGGAAGGCAGAGCCGTGTCTTCAGCGCTGAGGACATCGTCATCACTCCGGCCGGAGACGATGTGTACCTCCACCTCCGTCATCTGCGTATCATCCACATCGCTTAATGACCAACCAGCCGGTTCCAGGGGCAGAGGAGGATCATTTTCCGTAAACACCCGAGTTGATTCTGCTCCGGATACAACCGGTGCATCGTTAACAGCCACCACGTTGACTGTCCGGGTGGTGCTACCCTCACCCGGGCCGGCGCCGCTGGATCCGTTGTCCTGCACTGTATACGTCAGGGTGCGGCTGGTGCTGGTGGCATCATCGGTGGGATCGTCACTCGTACTCGCATAGGTCAGGCTACGTAGTACCTGCTGGTAATGCGCTATCGTATCCACTCCCTCTAAAGTGAGAAGACCGGTGTCTGCATCATAGTGAGCAGAGATGTTTGTGTTGCTCACATCAACAGCCAGTACATCACCACTGACAAAACCAGAGCTGATCGCCACCCGGGCACGTGCCATCTGGTCGTCATCAAGATCAGTGATGGTCAGACCGGAATCCACAGTTTGTGGAGGGTCATTTTCGGTATACTCTATCTCACTGCCAGTGGAGAGGACCGGGTGGTCAACCATCGGCGTGATGTTCACTGTCACATTCTGTGAGAAAGACTTTGGCCCGCCGCTTCCCTGATTCTGACCTGATCCGGCCGTCCCACCGTCATCATTCGAATTCTGATCGTTGACAGTAAAGGTCAGCTCCACTGAAGGCGGTGGTGCCTCACTGGTATTACGGTAGGTGATGGACTGGACCACACGATCAACAACGTCTGCGGTGGCGTTCGCATTAAAGGTAATGTGCAGCCTACCGTCTGCATTGGTGATGCTACCGATTACAGTCGTACCGTTGCGAAGGTCGGTGCCGCTCTGATTAATTCCGGTTGCACCAGATCCGGTAAAACCAAAGACATCGTCACGGTTGGGGCCATCAGTGCGGTGAACGGTTACCTGGCCACCTGACCAGCTGGGGTACATGTCCAGCTCCGGATCAAACAGTGTGGCATCCGGGTCTATGACCACCGGATCATTGTTTTCAACATAGGTGTTCACGGAAACCGCGTCCAGATCTGCAAAACCTGGGGGATCGTTCGTATCAGTGACATAAAAGGTACACTCACCTGTTGCAGTAAGGGAACCTACAGAGCCGCCAATGGCCGTACCACCGTTGCCCAGATCATCAACAGTCATGCGGAAAGTGATGGCGCTATCGGCATTTGCATTATCCAGGTGGTAACTGACCGTGGCCAAAGCTGCATCCAGATCTGCCTTGGTACCGGTAAGGGTGACAGAACCCGTATTAAGACCGCTTACTACTTCCAAACCGGTGGTCGTGGCCACTTCAATACGGCCATGGAAATCACCGTTCGGATCAACAGCCTCCAGGGTAATGGTGTACCTATCAGATGATAGGTCGAAGTCGGGTAAGGTGTGACGTATGTCGCTGGGATCATCAAAGCCCAATGCATCACCATCGGTGAAGTTGAAGACTCCTGCACCTGTTAAATAGCGGTCACCCACCGGCATTGTCACTCTCGGAGGATCATTCACCGGAGTAATGCCTAGAGCAACTGTGGCAGATGCTGTGGAGGATCCTCCGTCTTGACCCGTGTTCCCGTGATCGTTAACTTCAATGGTCAGGCTATCATCGCCGTTGTAGTCGGTGGCCCCCTGGTAGTACAGCGTGGCTAAGGCTGCATTCAGGGCTGCTGTTGTCCCCTGGAGGGTGATACTCGACGATCCCACTGCCCCAGCATAAAGAGTAACCCCTGCAGGCAGACTCGAACCGGAAGCACTGAAATAGATTTCCCCCTCACGATCGGACATGGTGGACAGGGTAAGGGTAGTGGTATTGCTGTCAAAGGTATCGACATCAGTAAACGACAGCCCGGTGATCTGGGTACGTATGTCTTCCTGGACAGTTACCGGGTCCGGTGCAGTAATAACCGGCGGGTCGTTGGCCCTGGAGGCAAGAACCTGAATGGTCGTCCTGGCTACGTTGTGTTCATCACCCACTGCCGACCCGTTTTCATTGACCGAGCCGCCGTTGGCCCCATTGGTCAGATTACCAACATCGTCACGAAGGCGGTCATCAACTGAGATTGTGATGGCATAGGCATCACTGTTGGGGTCAGTATCAGTTGCCAACCTGGCCTGGACGCGACCCAACGCTGCCTGGACATCAGCAAGCGAGCCCTGAAAGACAAGGGAGGAGCCCTCTGTTGCACCGATGATCGTCACCCCTGTCGGTACATCATCATCGCTGAAGCTGAGCACCCCATACGGGTTCTCCTGGTCATCGAGGAATTCAACCCGCACCTGTATGAAGTCCCGTTCACCGCTATCCACGCCACCAGCGATATCCGGATCTTTCAGGGTAATTTCGGGAAGATCCACCCAAGTGACAGCCGAATCAACCGTCAGTCGCCCGGTTGAAACGGTGATGGTAGGCGGGTCGTTGGCCGGCAGGATGTCAATAACATAGGTAGCCGGAGCAGCGGGGGTTCCCTGGGTAAACGAGGTGGTCTCGTTGGCGCTGTAATCACCGTCACTAACCACATAATTGAAGAAGTCAGAGGATGTTTCACTGCCGTTATGCCGGTACTGTACCCGGCCTGCATCAAGATCATCCTGGGTAAACACTGATCCTGTGGACAACGCCGTACCACCCAGCAGCAGCACACCGTTGACCGGGGCCGTGGTTATCCGGTACTGTCGTTGTTCAGTGGTGTTGTCAGGATCCTGATAGACCAGATAGCCCACATCGTCTGTGTGCAGGACGGCATCCCCACTGCCGTCACCGTTGGCGCCGGAATAATCGGCCGCTCCCAAAATGGTGGTGGTTGAGCCTTCACGTACGGCTCTGCTCCCGGTAAGATCCTGTTTTCCCGCAAATTCAGGTGTATCGTTGACCGGAGTCAGCGTTATGGGAACAATCAGAGGTGTGCCCACACTTGCCTGATTGGTCGCAGTGATATCAGCTTCTCCAACTCCCTGGTTATCAAACGGCACCAGGGTAAAGGCATCAGTATGGTTTTCACTGCCATCATGCCGATACTCGAGCCCGCCTGCAGCCAGATCAGCAGCACTGATCACGGTATCCACAGTAACGGGCATGTCGTTCAGGTACAGGCCACCGTGGACGGGGAGTACCGTGATTCGAAAACTGAGCACATTGTCAACAGCATATTCCCCGGCACCTGGAACATCTCGGTCAGCATCCGTGAGTACAATATGGCCTGCATTGATAGGAATAATCGCTCCTTCTGCTCCAAATACCCGCTCACCCACCCGGGCCACTGGGGTATCGTTTTGCGGAGTGATGTTTAACTGAAAAACATGCGCGCTGCTTTCTGCGACACCGTTGGAAACCGTATAGGTAAATTGGTCGCTGAACACCTCATCACCGGCATGTTCGAAACGAATCCGTCCCTGATCAACATCGTACTGGGTAAAGCTGTCGGAGTAGCTCAAGGCTCGATCGCCCAGGTACAGGGTGCCGCTCTTGGGAAGAGAGATAAGCCGGTACACGAGTTGATTATTGTTTGCAACTGCGGGATCTGAGGCGCTCAGGTCAGTATCGGTCAGAACCACAGACCCGCTTTCAAGAAGTACTGCAGCGTTGTCGCCGCTGACTGTCGGCGTACTGTACGTTACAGTTGCGCCGGGTGTGTCACCGTCAAAAACCGGAGAGTTTTCGTTGATCTCCACACTAAAGGTGTTGACTGTCAAGGTGGTGCCTGTTTCGTCATCATAGATGCCCCCATCCCGAGGAGTAGGATACAGACGACGATCGCCATCCTTCACCGTGAATGACAGTGCCGCAGTATGTTCATTGCTGGAATGGTTGTGATACACGACCCGACCGGCATCGATATCAGCCTGGGTAAAACTTGATCCAGCCGTTAAGCGGTGACCCCCTACCGTGAAATAGCCCTCAGCCAAATCCGGTGCTGTGGTGACTGTATAGGTCAGGGTAGTGGCCGGTGAATCCACATCATCGACCTTCAGCATCTCCCCGGTAATGGTGAGAATGGACTGATCAGAGGGCATGGTCTGGGGCACGTTTGTCACCAGAACCGGGTCATCGTTATTGTTGATCACATCGATGACCACTCTCTCTACAGTGGACAGCGGGGTATCGGTTCCGCCGCCGCTGTCTGTAACACGAAGATCAAAACCGTCGGGAACACCATTTGCCTCGGAACCGTCGTGCGAGTAGGTAAGCAGGGTGAGATCATCAACTGTAAAAGGAACATCTGCACTTTCAATGGGTTCTCCTCCATAAAAGAGGGTGCCGTGTTCCGGCAGACCGGTGACCGCATAGCTCAGACGGTCAGAAGAGTCATCAGGGTCACTCACCGTCACGCTGCCCCGGGGACTGCCGGTGGCTGGAATAATGCCTCCCTCGACAAGGTTCACCTGCGCTTCACCCTCAATGACCGTCACCCGGCCGGTCACACTGGGCGCGTCGTTCACCGGTGTTACAGTAATAGAAACTTCTTGATCAAAAAGCTGTCCTCCGGCACCGTCGTCAACGGTCACGAAGAAGCTGTCGCCAGTGTTCGCCAGAACCTGGCTACCGTTGTGGGTATAGCTTAGACTACCCAGCTGACTGGCGGCAAATGTTGAGCCCACGGCAAGCTCTGTACCGGATAACCGCAGGGTCCCCTGTCCCGGTAAATGGGTAACTTTCAGGATAACCTGGCTCGCGGAGTTATCCACCTCACGCAGACCAAGCTGACTCTGCTCAAACCCCAGGCCGGGGAGTGGCTGAACGGGGTCGAAGAAGACTTCCTCCCCTTCGGCAACCTCAACACCGGTACCACCGGACCAGGTTGGCGCATCGTTCACCGGTGAGATCATAATGGCGATGACGGTCTCAACCGTACTCTCACCGTCACTCGCCGTCATGGTAACCTCTGCCGAACCGTTTTTGTCAGGCAGTCCCTGAAAGGTGAGGGTGTTCAGGGCCTCATTGACCGCCACGGCTGACCCGGAAAAGCTGAGAGTGCCAGTACCGTCACCGCTGCTATCATCCAGCCCTGCAGCTGTTGTTCCCAGCTGGAAGGTTCCGGCATCCGTGGTGAAGGTCACGGTGAGGGTGTCGTTGTCCGCATCAGTTACACTCAGCCCGGTTAAGAGTAAGGGCTCATCTTCAGCCACAGTACGAATTGCAGTCATAGTATCGGTGATGACCGGTGCAGCCAGCAGGTACTGGTAACTGTCGCGTGCTGCAGCAGTGATGGCCGGCAAGGCCTCGATGGAACCGGTGCTGACCTCCAGAGTCCAGTTACCGCCCAGAGACACTCCACCGGTTGCATCGAGCGAGGCCGCCACATCAGCGCCGGTCATGCCTGCCAGCTGAGAAAGAAGAAGAGCGCCCTCTGCTCCTGCACCGATGTGACATCCGTAGAGGAGAATATCACCGCCGTCAGTCAGTGTGGCGCCCCACTGTTGCAACTGATCACTGTACTGGACCACGGTTGCAGCGTTGATGTAATCACTGCCCAGAAAAAATCCGCCGCCGGTGCCGTGACTGATGATCTGGATCGAATCAACTGCACCAAGGCTATCCAGTGCAGCGGCCGCGGCGGTAAAACCCGATTCACCGGCCTCAACCACAATGGCGGTAACATTGGCCGGCACATCACCAAGCAGGGTGGCTGTATCGCGCACCCTGCCGTCAATGAGCAGCAGGGTTGCAGAAGCGGCAGCACCGGCATCGGGTGGTGCCTCTTGGTCGGTGTGCACCTCGGCCTGATTGGTCACCGCCTCGGTGACCTGGTGGTTGATCGTCTCGGCTGCATAGTGATGCTGCTCAGCAACAAGATGATCATCCACCGCTGCCATGGCGGCTCCGTCAAAGAGGATACGCGGTTCAAGCGCAAGGGTACAGGCGCGGGGACGAAATGTTGGCGGGTTGTTCATGTAGGGTACCTGGATGGAAAGTTGCCTGTTGACCAGAGCCGTACAGCAGGTCTAAATGGCAGGAGAGCAATTTTTTGCCGCTCTTTTTCAGCAGCTGTTGCTAATAAAAAGGAAGAGCTGTGCTGTGTCTGTGTCGCGCGGTCGCTCTGCTGCAGCACCTCCTACTAAGAAACGCTATCACAAATATCCGTGAGTACCAAAAAAATTTATTTTTTGCGCAAAATGAATTCAGCAGCGGCAGGAAGGAAGGAAGGAAGGGAAAATACAAGAGGAAGGAACGCAGCAACCGGTCAACGCCGGAGCAGCGTTGATCAGGCTACCGGTGAGCCCGGATATACCAGCTGCGAATCAGCTCGTAGTGGTTGCTGTGGGTGCGGAGGGTCCACCAGAGGTGGTCAGGTTCGGCAACCTGCCAGGCCGGGGTGAGTTCGCCCTGGTACCCCTGCAGCAGACGGGCAATGTTGGCAAGCCCCTTACCGGCAAACGGGCCTGTAGGTGTGCCGCCCAGCCATTCAGTGACCGGCGCCATTGCTGCTGACCAGGAAAAGGGGTCGGTAAGCAGAAATTGAGCGTTTTGATCGCGGGCTACCCGATTCATCTCCTGCAGATGGGTAAGCGGTGACGGCACCTTGTCCACCAGGTTAAGCGAAGAAAAAATGGTTGCCCAATTGCGGGGAAACGGCAGGGCCAGGGCATCGGCAACGATAAATTCCACCTGTTGCCGCCGCCAGTGTGCGGGCAGGGTTATGGTCATCTCCCGGTGGAGCAGTCCCTCGTCTTTCAGCAGAAAGGTGATCGTCCCCTTGTGCATAAGGTGTCGGGCAACCCGGATAAAGGCAAGGGAGGTGTCAATACCCACGGCAAAATCACACCGGGTGCTCATCTCAAAGGTAAAACGCCCCACCGCTGCTCCGGCATCCAGAGCCATGCCGTGCTGCGGCTCTATCAGGGCGGCCCAGTCAGCATAGGCGGTTGAGGCCTGCTCCTCCCCGAGCAGATCACCGTACTGTCCCCACAGGTAGGAAGAGACAGCCGCCTCGGTTTCATAGGTGTTGACTGTTGCAGGATCGGCCAACGGCTGCGGAGTAAGCATGGCCACTCCGTCAACAATGGGAAACCGGCAGCCGTGCCGTGTGCAGATCAGGATGCCGGTTTTGATGTCTTCATCGGCTGCATATCCCTCTTCAAGTGCCAGGCGGTGCTCAGCAGGCAGACAACGGGGACAGATCAGGTGGCTGAGCAGAGACTGTTTCATGACGGCTTTTCCCTCCTTTGGGTATCAGAGGCTGCTGTTCTTTTATACAGCACGGTGCAGATAGCTTCCTGTTGCATGGGGTGGCAGTTTACAGGTAACCACAGATCGGCTAAATTTGCATCCTGCAAACCCTATCGTATCACCCTCTGACTCAGGAGTCCCACGTTGAACAGACGCCTACCCGCCGAATGGGAAGAACAGGACGGCGTGCTGCTGGCCTGGCCGCATGCAAAAACCGACTGGCACGATACCCTGGTACAGGTCCAAAAAGTGTTCGTTGAGATTGCCCGAGCCATCAGCCGATATGAACAGCTGGTGATTGTGACACCTGCCATCATCCCGGCAGAAGAGCAGCTCCGCCGGGCCGGGATCAGCCCCGACCGGTTTACCCTTTACCGTATACCCACCAATGACACCTGGTCACGAGATTTCGGGCCGATCACTGTGTATGAAAATAACCAGCCCGTGCTGTACGACTTCGGCTTCAACGGCTGGGGGTTGAAGTTCGCCGCACATCACGACACCCTGGTTACGGCTCAACTGGCAGCACAGGGCGCCTTTGGTAAAAACACGGTGCGAGTTCCCGGCCTGGTGCTTGAAGGCGGCAGTATTGACAGTGACGGTGCCGGCACAGTGCTGACCACAACAAAATGCCTGCTCAGTGCCAATCGTAACCCCCACCTTGACCGGCACAGCCTTGAACAGACCTTGGGCAACCTACTGGGAGTAAAGCGTTTCTGTTGGCTGAACAACGGGTCTCTGTACGGTGATGACACCGATGCCCACATCGATACCCTGGCCAGGTTCTGTCCCGACAACACCATTGCCTATGTCTGCTGTGACGACCCGCACGACGAACACTTCACTACGCTGGCAGCCATGGCACAGGAGCTGCGCGCTTTGCGGACCATTGATGGCCAACCTTACCAACTGGTCCCCCTTCCCTGGCCGCAACCCTGTTTTGCTCCGGACGGTCACCGTCTGCCCGCCACTTATGCCAACTTTCTGATCATCAACCGTGCGGTGCTGGTACCGACCTACGGGATTCCTCAGGACACAGCAGCCCTAGAAACCATTGCCCGTCTTTTTCCGGACCGGGAAACCATCGGCATCAACTGCCGCCCACTCATCAATCAGCATGGTTCGCTACACTGCGTCACCATGCAGCTTCCCCGGGGAGTGTTATCATGAAAACCGTTCGTTTAGGTATAGTCCAGCATCGCTGCACCACAGACTGTGAGGCAAACATCGCCCGTTCCCTGCAGGGCATTCACGAGGCAGCTGCCCAGGGAGCACAGCTGATCGTACTGCCGGAGCTGCACACAAGCCACTACTTCTGTCAGACTGAAGAGACCAGCTGTTTTGACCTGGCCGAACCCATCCCCGGACCGAGCACCACCCGATTTGGTGCTGCGGCCAGAGAACTCGGGGTGGTGATTGTCACCTCGCTTTTTGAACGCCGTGCACCCGGCCTGTATCACAATACCGCGGTGGTACTGGAGACTGACGGCAGTGTGGCCGGCAGATACCGCAAAATGCACATCCCCGATGACCCCGGATACTACGAAAAATTCTACTTCACCCCGGGTGACCTCGGCTTTACCCCCATCACCACCTCCCTGGGCTGCCTGGGTGTGTTGATCTGCTGGGACCAGTGGTTTCCGGAAGCGGCCCGGCTCATGGCCATGGCCGGTGCAGAACTCCTCATCTATCCCACAGCCATCGGCTATGATCCCAACGATTCGGCAACAGAGCAGAACCGACAGCGGGATGCCTGGGTGACAGTTCAACGCAGCCACGCCGTTGCCAACTCCATTCCGGTGGTAAGTGTCAACCGGGTCGGCTTTGAGGCTGATCCCTCCGGTGCCGGAGCCGGTGCTCAGTTCTGGGGAAACAGTTTTGTGGCCGGTTGCCAGGGCGAACTGCTGGCCGTGGCTGCAACAGATCAGGAACAGGTACTGACGGCAGATCTTGATCTGCAACGCAGTGAGCAGGTTCGCCGTATCTGGCCCTATTTCCGGGATCGCCGTACTGACGCCTATGGTGATCTTGTCCGCCGGTATTGCGATTAAAAGCATGGTGCGGGCTAATGGAGCCATGCTTTTACACGGATCATTCCCCCACCAGTGGTGCAGCCCTTTAAGCTTTCTTGACGCAACTGCTCGTCTTTTGTATCTATGAATAGAGCTGTCTACGAATGATCAGACAGTGCATAAGGCAATCAGGCTTCTACTTGTCGACTGAACTGTTCAGCAATAACAGAATACTGCTGTTTGAGGCGCAACGCAGAAGTCGTTTTCTGTCGACTTTTTGTTCATGGAGGTTGATGTGAAGTATTTTCCGGCCAAGCTAAGCTGTACTCTCTTCATACTCTTCCTGACCGTTATTCCGGGCGGAGCACAACTCAGCTCCAAAGAACTTGCTGCAGAGTCTGAGGCCTATATCAGGACAACGGCCAAAGAAACCCCGACCTCACCGGCAACCATTATCACCAAGGTGGAGGAGGCCTGTGCACTCCTGGAAAAGGAGGGCCCGGCGATCTTCCCTAAATTCAAGGGCAAAGACAGTCCATTTATCTTTGAAGGGACATATATCTGGATTCACAGGCTGCAGGATGCAAAGATGCTGATGCATCCCATCAAGTACAAGATGGAGGGCAATGACTTTATCGATCTGAGGGACGAAAAGGGTAAACCCTTTTTTGCGGTGATGAACACCATTGCCAATGAGATCGGCCACGGCTGGGTGGATTACTACTGGCCGATTCCCGGCACAAAAAATCTTACCCGCAAGGTCTCTTATGTCAAAAGATGCACCATGGCCAATGGCACCGAGGTTGTCATAGGCTGCGGCATCTATAACGGCGATCAGGAGGCCATGGCCGAACTCGACATCAGATAACTTTGCCCCGGACTTCATGCCTCGCTTGTTCCAGGTGTTGGTCAGACAGCCCCAACAAAAAAAGTCGTTTCCGATGGAAACGACTTTTTAGACTTACAGCAGACCGCGAAAAAAAGTGCAGCAACACCTGTCAGGTATCGGCCTACCCCAGATATTCCAGAACAATCTTCAGCATCCGTCGCACCGGTTCAGCAGCTCCCCAAAGTAACTGATCACCCACGGTAAAGGCGCTGACATACTTGGTGCCAAGGTTCATCTTACGCAGACGACCGACCGGTATATCAAGAGTACCGGTGACCCGGGCCGGTGTCAACTCCCTCAGGGTCTGCTCCCTTGTGTTCTCCACCAGGTACACCCACTGGTTGTGCTCGGCAACAGCCTGCTCAACTTCCGCCAGCGGCACGTCTTTCTTCAGCTTGATGGTAAAGGCCTGACTGTGACAGCGCATGGCACCGACACGCACACAGCAGCCATCCACTGGAATTTCTCCTGGAGCAAGGCCGAGGATCTTGTTGCTCTCAGCCCCACCCTTCCACTCTTCCCGGGTCTGCCCGTTCTCCATGGCTGTATCGATCCAGGGAATAAGACTGCCGGCCAGCGGTGCTCCGAAGTTGCTCACCGGAAATATCGGGTTCCGTAATGTTTCGACCACGTTCCGGTCAAGATCAAGAATTGCGGCGGCCGGATCATCGAGCAGGTTTTCCGCATTTTCACCGACAAGCCGCATCTGACTGACCAGCTCCCGCATGTTTTTGGCACCGGCACCGGAGGCGGCCTGGTACGTCTGGCTGCTGATCCACTCCACCCAACCCTGCTCAAACAGGCCTCCCAGGGCCATCAGCATAAGTGAGACCGTACAGTTACCGCCGATATACTTTTTGATTCCCCGGGCCAATCCCTCGTCAATGAGCTGACGGTTGACCGGATCAAGAACAATGATCGCATCATCATCCATACGCAACTTGGAGGCCGCATCGATCCAATAACCGGACCACCCCGCGGCCATCAGTTGCGGATACACCTCGCCGGTGTAGCTCCCGCCCTGACAGGAAACAACAATGTCCATATCAGCCAGCAGGGCAACGTTGGTGCCGTCAAGCAACTCATACACCGTCCCGTTGACCTCAGGACCAGCCTGTCCCGCCTGGGAGGTGGAGAAAAAACAGGGTGTATACCCCTGAAAATCCCCTTCCTGCCGCATTCGCTCCATGAGCACCGAGCCGACCATGCCGCGCCATCCAACAATACCTACTTTTTTCATAGCTTCCTTTTGCTGTTGTTCATCGTGTTATACCTGACTCAGTGCAGGCGGAAATACCTTTTCAACTCATCGGCAATGACCGGAGCCACTGAATACACTCGGAGCAGATCGTCGCTTGTTCGTCCCGGATAGGTATCGGCGCCGATGATGCAGCTGATCCCCCTGTCAACAAATCGCTCGCGGGCATCACCGGCCAGAATCAGATGGGTGGCCATCATCATGACACTCACCGCACCGGCCTCGCAACAACGATCCACGGTTTGCAGCATAGAACCGCCGGTTCGGATCATGTCGTCACAGATAATGGCATGACGCCCCTTTACCGCTCCGGAGAGCTGACCGACAATGGTCTTGTCAATGTCGTACCGATCCTTGTTGGCAGCAGTATGCGGACAGTCAAGCAGGCCGGCCAACCGTGCCACCCTCTTGGAGAAACCGTAGTCTGGTGAGACCAGAACAATATCGGTCAGCTCCATCCGCCGGATCTTTGCCGCTGCCACCTGCTCTGTCCAGAGGTGGCGGGTGCGAACCTCGCCGGTGTGGGCGTGCATGACCGACTCTGAATGGAGATCGAGAAAGGCGACATAATCCGGCCGTGCCCGGAAAATCTGCCGGGTCCGGGTGATACCTTTGGGAATTTCACCAGATTCGGGTTTGGCCCGCTCCATGGTTGAATACCCCAGGTAGGGAATGACGACATTGACCGACCGGGCATTCCAGTAGCGGGCACCGGCAATCAGATCGATCAGTTCCTGGTGGGCGCTGTCGTCTTCTGTGTTGGCAATGATCACCAGATCACAACCAGCGATATCACAGGGAAAGGCATGGTACAGCTCACCGTCGGCAAAGGTGCGGACGTCCATCTGCGTCACCGGCACCCCCAGCTCCAGACTGACTTTGACAGCCATGTCGGCTGCCGAACGGTTGGAAATGAGAACTATATTTTCTCGTTGCACCACACCCCACCTCCATATGGAACAGCTAGGTCAGAATTTCACGGACAATCGCATCCCCCATGACAGACGTCGATACCGGAGTAACACCGGGGGTGACGATATCCTGCGTCATGATCTCTTTGGCAAGGATTGCAGCAACAGCCTCTTCAATGGCTGTGGCGGCCTGCTCATAACCGAGGCTGTACTTGAGCATCATCGCTCCCGACAGGATCTGTGCAATGGGGTTGGCAACACCCTGGCCGGCGATATCCGGAGCCGATCCACCGGCAGGCTCATACAGGCCGAACCTGGAGCTGTTGAGGCTGGCAGAGGCCAGCATACCCATGGAACCGGTCAGCATGGCCGCCTCGTCGGAGATGATATCGCCAAACATGTTGCCGCAGAGCATGACATCGAACTGATGCGGATCCTTGACCAGCTGCATGGTGGCGTTGTCAATGTAGATGTGGTTGAGTTCAACGTCGGGAAACTCTCCTGCCACCTCTTTCACCACCTCACGCCAGAACACCATACAGGTCAGCACATTGGCCTTGTCAACAGAGGTTACCTTTTTGCGCCGGAGCTGAGCCGCGGCAAAGGCCATGCGGGCGATACGCTCAATCTCAGCGCGAGTGTAGACCTTGGTGTCCCAGGCACGCTCATCCGGGCCGCTGCCCTCGCGCCCTTTTGGTTGACCGAAGTAGATACCGGAGGTCAGCTCACGGACCACTAAGACATCAAAGCCGTTCCCGACAATATCAGGCCGCAACGGACAGGCACCGACCAGCGCCTTGAACACCTTGGCCGGTCGCAGGTTACAAAACAGGTCAAAATGCTTACGCAGCGGCAGCAGAGCAGCCCGTTCCGGCTGTTGCTCCGGCGGCAGATCTTCCCACTTGGGACCGCCCACCGAACCGAAGAGAATCGCCTCACTGGTCTCACACACCTGCAGGGTCGAGGCAGGCAGGGCCTCGCCGTGGTTGTCAATGGCAATACCACCGACATCGGCATGGGTGTAATGTAACGAAAAACCAAACTTCTGCTGTACCGCATCCAGCACCCTGATGGTTTCCGCCATCACCTCCGGTCCGATGCCGTCACCGTCTAAAACTGCAATGTTGTGTGTCATATTCATCCCTGTATGCAAACGAAATAGCCGTTAAAATTTCATGGAAAAGAAACCAATTTCTACCAGATTGCCATCCCTGGTGTCAACCTTGACAAACTAACCGGTGAACGAAGTACACGCAGAAAAACAGCCGCCTGGCTGCCTGCCGGCTCTGCTCAGCCATTGTGTTTCGTGTTTGGCTTCGTCCGGCTGCACGCTCAACCAGAGTGAACAACAGCCAACAGACGTGGTGCTTCGGAAAACGGCAGGGTAAAGCGGATGGTTTCAACAATCTGCCAACCACTGACACCGGCCTCGCTCAGACGTGTCAACGGCTCCTTTCGGGCCAGCATGAGGATAACCCCTGTTGCCGGTGTGACCAGGGGATGGATCAACTGTAAGAAGACACCCGGTTCAGCCACCGCCCGGCTGGTGACATGGGAAAAACGTCCATGCCAGGCCGCAGCATGGGCCTCGACCCGATCGGCAACCACCTCGGCATTGCGCAGCTCCAGCAGGCGGATCAGGTGACGTAAAAAACTCACCCGTTTTTGGCGTGGTTCCACCAGGGTGAAGTGCGCCTCCGGCAGCACACAGGCTAACACCAGCCCGGGAAAACCGGCACCACTGCCCACATCCAGCAGATGCACCGCATCGTCCGTTCGGGTCAGCAGAGGGAGAAGGGCCAGCGAATCAAGAAAATGAATCTCTATGGCCTGTTGTTCGCCGGTGTTGCGGGCGATCAGGTTGATCCGCTGGTTCCACTTCATAAGCTCGTTCAGATATACCTGCAGCCGCTCACAGGCAGCCGGCTCCAGGTTGATACCCAGCTGTGCGGCTCCGTCCAGCAGCAGACGCCGGTTACTTTCGCTCAAGGCGAACAACCACTGAATTGGCGTGGGCTGTCAGCCCTTCAAGCTCGGCCAGCCTTTGGATGTGAACCGCATCGGCCTGCAGTGCCTCCCTGCTGTAGCTGATGAGAGAGCTCTTCTTCAAAAACGTCTCCACACCGAGCGCCGAGGAGATCCGGGCCATCCCCATGGTCGGCAGTACATGGTTCGGACCGGCAACATAATCACCGGCAGCTTCCGGTGTCCAGGAGCCGAGAAAGACAGCACCGGCATGGCGGATCCTAGCAACCCACTGCCAGGGATCAGCAACCTGCAGCTCCAGATGTTCAATGGCAATCTCATTGGCAAGCTCAACAGCCTCGCCCATACTGTCCGCCACCATGATCAGCCCCCGGTCGATCAGGGCTGTCCGGGCAATTTCAGTCCTGGACAGAAGAGGCAGCTGACGCTCCAGCTCCCTGCCCACCGCCTCGGCAAGTGCAGGGCTTGTGGTGATGACCACGGCCAGGGCCTGCGGGTCGTGCTCGGCCTGAGCGAGCATATCAGCGGCAACAAAAGCCGGATCAGCGGTTTCATCGGCAACGATGAGCACCTCGCTGGGCCCGGCGAGCATATCAATGCGCACCCGTCCCATGACCTGCCGCTTGGCCTCGGCCACATACTGATTTCCCGGACCGACAATCACATCAACGCGGGGAATAACATCGGTACCATAGGCCAGGGCGGCGATGGCCCAGGCCGAACCGACCTTATAGATCTCATCAATACCGATCTCCTGGGCTGCCACCAGTAACGCCGGACTCACCCCACCGTCACGACCGGGCGGGGTGACCATCACCCGACGGGCAACACCGGCAATCTGTGCCGGGATACCGTTCATCAGCACCGAGGAAACCAGCGGTGTCGAGCCCTCTTTGCCGCCCGGTACATACAGACCTGCAGAGTCCACCGGTCGAACCAGCCGCCCGGTGATCGTGCCGTCGTCCCGGGTCAACAGCCAGGAATCCTCCATCTCCCGTTCATGAAAATGACGAATCCGCTCAGCAGCAAAGCGAAGTGTCTGATAAAACGCCTCATCCACACGCTCCCGGGCCAGGGCAAGCTCATCGGAACTGACACGCAGGGTCGAGAGCTCTATTGTCGGACAATCAAACCGGCGGCAGTAGTCTAAGACGGCGGCATCTTTTTCCTGCCTGACCCTGGTGAGTATGTCAGCAACTGTCTGTTGGCAGCCATCGTCGGTATCCTCACTGAACCGGTTACAGACCTTCAGCGCAACCTGACGACCTTCTGCGGTCTTCAGAAGAACGGGTGATATCATAAAATGTACCTCATGTAAAAAACGACAGAACCTTGTGGGGAACGATCGGCGCGGGTAGGCCTTTCCTCAACCTGTTCGTTTGTGTTTTATGGAAAGACGACCAGTAAAGACAGCCTGATATGCCCTGCCACCGGACTTGTCAACATCAAAAAGCCGCCACACAGGAGCCATCACCGGTCAACAGCTGCCGGCAATCTTCAAGAAAGACCCGCCATTGTCGGCTGATATCCTGTCCCCGGGCAAGCGACACCTGCACAAAGACCACGGTGTCGCCGGGCCTGACCTGGGCTATCCGCCAAAGGTCAGCGGAGATAACAGTGGCAATACAAGTGTATCCGCCCATGGTCTGTTCGTTGAGCACGATAATCGGCTGGCCATCGGCCGGTACCTGAACATTACCGGCAATGACCGGTTCCGACACAATGCCTGCCGGTGCATCGCTGTCACGCACCACGGCCGGGCCCAGTAAACGGTAGCCCATCCGGTTGCTCTGCGAACTGACAGCAAAAGGTGTACCCCAGAAATCCGCACCATGTTCCTGAAACCAATGATCGTGCGGCCCGGCAATGGCCCGCAGGACTGCTGTCTGTGGATAGATCGGTTCCCAGGGGAGACGTCGGCTCCGGGAAAGCAGCGGCCCGGCTTTCTGGGGCAGGATGTCATCAACCCGGATAACACGACCGTGCAGGCCGCCCAAACGGCCGCCGAGATAGGTTGACCGGCTGCCCATCACCGGCTCAACAGCAAAACCACCGGTAACAGCCAGGTACGACCGACACCCGTCAACAACCCCGCCCAGATCAAGAAAATCACCGGCCCGAACCCGGATGGTCTGCCACTGCCGCTGCAGTATCCCGTTGATCCGCAACTCCATCCGTGCGCCGCACAGGGCGATATCCGCCTCAACCAGCATCTCGAACCCCGGACCCAGCAGTGGTATCTCCAGGGTGGCTGACTCAGCCCTGTTCCCCACCAGCCAGTTCGCCATCCGGTGGGCATAGTCGTCCAGCGCCCCGGCAACCGGCACCCCGAAATGTCTTAGTTGCGGTCGTCCCAGATCCTGCACCGTTGCGGCCAGCCCGGCCCGAACCACGCGCATTGCCGGTCTCACCCCTGCTCCTCCCCGCCAAGTCGGGCAAACTGCTCTGCAGAGATCGGTCGGAAGCAGATCGTATCCCCCGGTTGATAGGGCACAGGCGGTGATCTGTCCGGTGTAAAAAGCCGCCGCGGTGTGCGGCCGATCAACTGCCAGCCGCCGGGCCCGGCCAGTGGGTACACACCGGTCTGTCCACCTGCAATACCGACGGAACCGGCGGGGACCAGCACTCGGGGGGTCTTCAGACGGGGAGTATGAATGCGGGGATCAAGCCCACCCAGATAGCAAAAACCCGGTGTAAATCCGATCGCATAGATACGATAGTACCCTGCACAGTGCAGACGGATCACCTCTTCCACCTCAAGACCGGCCAGAACGGCAACTGCCTCAAGATCCGGCCCGAACACGCCCCCGTAACAAACCGGGATCTCAACAACGTGCGCTTGCGGTACAGGTTCTGTTTCCAGCCGCCTCGCACACCGTCTGAGCAGGTCAATCAGGGCGTGCCAGGTGATCTTTTCCGGATCATAGTACAGTGCCAACGTGCAGTAGGAAGGAACCACCGCTTCAACAGCCGGGTGTTGCGCAGCGGTAAGCAGGGCGGCCAGGCGATGCACCCGGTCATTACATACCGGATCGATACCCTTGCCGAGCTCAACGATCAGCAGGCGATCGCCGCTCACGCGTACCTGGAGTGCTTCCATGCAAAATCACATTGAACGTATGCTCACCCCGGCCGCTTCCAGGTGCTGCCGCATGGCCTGTGCAATCTGCACACTGTTCGGGTTGTCACCGTGCACACAGAGTGTCTGTGCGCTCAGGGAAATCTCGGTTCCGTCAATGGTCTGCACCGCCCCTGCGGTGACCATGCGCACTGCCCGTGCCGCCACCTGTTCAGGGTCATGCAGCACTGCAGCAGGGTGTCGGCGTGGTACAAGGGTGCCCTCGGCAGTATACCCCCGATCCGGAAAGGCCTCAAAAACCGCTGTCACTCCCTCGGCTTCAGTAAGAGCGGCCATGCGGGTATTATCACTGCCACTCAGCAGCACCAGACGTAAACCCGCATCAAGGCGGGCAATGGTTTTGGCCATGGCTCGTACCAACGCCTCATTGCCCACTGCCATATTGTAGAGGGCACCATGTGGTTTGACATGGTGCAATCGACACTGATGAGCTGTACAAAACGCCTGCAGTGCACCGATCTGATAGGTCAGGTACGCATCAATCTCCTCAGGGCTGCAGGCTAAATTCCGACGACCAAATCCCAGGAGATCCGGAAAACCCGGGTGAGCCCCCACGGCAACACCGTGGTCCCGGGCAAGCCTGACTGTTCCGGCCATCACCTGCGGGTCGCCGGCGTGAAAACCGCAGGCAATGTTCACTGATGAGATCAGACCTATGATCTCGCTGTCTTTGCCCAGTGTATAGGCGCCGTAACCCTCGCCCATGTCACAGTTCATATCAACGTGCATGCACCACCTTATCTGAACAAAAGCGAGATCCGCAAGACCGCTCCTAGATCCGGTTCTGCTGGAGAGAACGTATATCTTTCCGCAGCTCTTCAAGTACCTCCTGCAAAAGAGTGACATTTTCTTCCAACATTGCCAGGCGTTTATCCATCTGCAGGGCTGCATGCTCCACCTGCACCACTTCGGTCTGTTGCAAGTCCACAGGCGATGCTTCGGCAGCAAGCAGGTGAACATAGCGTTGTTCTTTCTGACCGGGCCGGCGTGGTACCTGCGCCACTAACTCCAGAGCCTGCAGATGTTCCAGAGCGGCAGCCACCTCCTCCAGGCTTTCAAAAGGGTGGAGTGAAACCGTGCGGGAACGCAGCTCACCCGGTGTCTGCGGTCCGCGCAGAAGAAGCGCACTCAACAGGGCGGCATCTCTGTTGTCAAGATCATGATCCTTAGTAAAGGCCTGCCAGAAT